>JADFXM010000048.1 GCA_015233565.1 Candidatus Rifleibacteriota bacterium | reverse complement strand
CTTCAGGGAGAAATGGAGGTTTTAGGAAAATAAAGAAATAGAAAGAGTCTTTTTACTATTACTTTTTTTGGGTAGTAGGAAATTTCTTTAGTAACCTTAAAAAATCAATTTTTTCACATCTTCCCTGTATTCGATAGTCAGCGACAAAGAGTAAATTCATATTTACATTGGCAATTATCCATATAATTCAAAAAAAATTCGCGAAAAATTATTTTTTTTTCAAATTTTCTGCACTTGCGTTGGTTCGTTTATAAGTCAAGTATTTTTGCTCTTTTTCGCTGTCGATAGTTCAAATTTTAAGATTGACATTTTTTTGGTTGAACTCTATGATAAATATTAGGAAATTATCACTTTTTCACTCGGAAGTCAGCTTCCAGCTGTTTAGAAATTGAAAAGAAATGGAAGATGTTTGTTGCAAAAAGAATTTTCTCCTAAATGGCTGAATTGAGGAGCATTTTTTTAAGAAAGTTATTAGAATACTCATATTGGGCCTGTCCAAGCGATGCGGTATTGTACAATTCTAACATCAGCCAAAAAAAATTTTATTCTTAAGATGTTACATTTTTTCCTAATTTTTTGGAGTTTACTATGCTAAAGAATATTTCGCTCTTTTCAGATTTAACAGACCAAGAAATAGTTGAAGTTGAAAAAATCTTTGTCCGGGTAGAATATAAGCGTGGAGACATAATCTTTCACGAAGGGGATTTCTCCCGAGATTTATTCGTGATCGAGTCCGGAAAAGTAGAAATTATTGTTCGGGATTTCTCGATGACCCCAAAAACCATTGCATTGCTAAAGAATGGAGATTTTTTTGGTGAAATGGCTATTTTGGATCGATCAGCCCCCCGTTCCGGCACCGCAAAAGCTTTGCAAAATTGTTCGTTACTGACAGCCCCATTTGAAAGTTATGAACATCTCTTAAATGGGGATTCCAACTTATCAAAAAATATTCGCGGAAAAATAATGAAAGCTTTAAGCATTAGACTCCGCGAAACTACGAAAAAAACAGTTGCCCTATTAAAATCGGGACAACAAACTACCCATAAGATAATTACCATCGCTTCCCCTCGCAGTGGCGCAGGCAAAACAACTTTTGCAACTACGTTAGCGCAAATCCTTTCAAAGGAAGTCCCAAAAAAAACACTTCTCATTGATTTAGATGTCTTTTTCGCTGATGCGACTTTTTTGCTCGGAATTTATTCTGAAAAATCGGTCTGTAGCCTCGGTTCAGAAATCAAACATGACAATATAAAACAGGATTTACTGTTTTCCTACCTCATCAAACAGGATGAAAATTTTTATGTCCTTCCTGGTCCAAAAAGTATTATCGATGCGGATGAAGTTCTAGCCGATGACTTTATAAAAATGTTAAATGCGCTGAAAGAACATTTTGATTACATCATCATCGATACTGAGGGTGGAATAAATAACCTGATCATCAACTCAATCGAAGCTTCTGATCTAACTTTTTTCCTTATTGAAAGAGTTGATTTCCTCAGCATTAAAAACAGTATCAGATATTTTCATGCTCTTTCCAAATTCAATTTTCCCGAGAACAGGATTTCAGTATTTCTGACAAAAATCCCGGAAGACACCAAAACCGAATCCCTTCCCAAAATTAACAAATATCCTGTAAGTGGAGTGCTTCCTAATGTGGCTGATAGAGGGCGCGAGTATGGAAAGACAATCTTTCAGCTTTTTCCGAATGACCCTTATTGTACTTCAATAAGACAAATCGTCCAATCCCTATTAAAAGAAAATTTCACCCGCGGATTAGGAGATAAAGGACTTCTTTCTCGTTTCTTTTCAAATACCAAAGAAAAGAAAGAAAGAAATTTTATGCACAGTCCCGGCTCTGATCCGTCAGTAGAGCTCCCAACTCTTGAAATAACAGAATCAAACCTGGGGATTCTCTTTCAGGAATCCAAAAATCAATTGATAGATGGATTTAAAGAAGAAGCACAAGCAAAAATAAGAAATTTGCTATATTTTTGCCAAGATTCTCCCAAGTTGTACCAATTGATGGGTGAAATTCTTATCATCAACGGAAATGTATCTGAGGCAATAATAGTCTTAAAAAAAGCGATTAAACTTGACCCAGCAAACCATGCAGCGATGGGTTTTTTGGGTCAAATAACATCCGATCCCCCTTTGATCGAAAAAGGGGTCAGTATTGCACTTGGAAAACTTGAGAAAACGCCATCCTTTCCAGATCTCTTAAATGACCTTGGAAATTTGTATATACTTCAGGAAAAAGTCCCCGAAGCTATCGAAGCCTATAGAAAAGCACTTAAAATCAATCCCAATTTCCGTGAAGCAAGAATTAATCTCGCCATCTCCTTAGGAGAAATCCATGATTTTGAAGCGGGAATAAAAGAGCTTTCTTTCATCGGAAAGAAAAGCGTTCGAATTTGGTATTTAATAGGATGTTTCCAGCATATTATCGGTCATTTTCCGGAAGCCTTCGAGGCATACTCCCAGGCTATGGAATTAAAGCCTGATTATCACGATCTTCAGGAGCGAATTGAAAAGCTTCGAACCTACATAAAAAAAGTCGAAACTCTGATCGAAATGCATAAAGAGAATCTTGAAGTAAATTCCAAGTACCCAGACTTGCATTTTAATTTGGCAAATCTTTACCTTTTCATTGGGAAACAGGAGGAAGCAGTTTCTGAACTACGCGAAGCATTAAAACTGAATCCAGGATACAAGGAAGCGAAACAGAAACTAGCATTAATTGAAAGTAAATTTCGAGGAAGTAATTCAGATGAGGCAGCTAAATCCAAAAAGAAGTAGAACACTCATCTAAATTCATGTTGCCTTTTCCAAGAAACTAAATGGATAAAACACAGATCAAATTGAATAATGTTTCCTCGGATTCCACAACCAGAAAAAATGCCCTGGAAATTCTTGGGAACAGGAAAAAAGCCAGTCGTTTGTCTGACTTAGTCCCATTTCTGGGACCAGCATTCATTGCCAGCGTGGCCTACATCGACCCCGGAAATTTTGCAACGAATATTGAGGGGGGCGCTAAATTTGGCTACATGCTACTTTGGGTAATTTTTTTGAGTAACCTTATGGCCATGTTGTTCCAAACTTTGTCTGCAAAGTTAGGAATCGCCACCGGACTGAATCTTGCCGAGCACTGCAGGGAGCAGTTTCCTCGACCAATTGTTATCGGGATGTGGCTTCTAATGGAAGTTGCAGCGATGTCCACCGATTTGGCGGAATTTTTAGGAGCCGCATTAGGATTCAATCTTCTATTTGGAATTTCGCTTTTTTGGGGCGCAATACTAACAACCATAGCAACACTATTCATTCTTGGCCTTGAAAGATACGGTTTTCGTCCTTTGGAAGCTTTCATTTCAGCTATGGTTGGCACAATTGCGTTATGTTACTTAATAGAAACTCTTATTGGCCACCCTGAATGGGGAAAGGTTTTTTTCCATTCGTTGGTTCCAAGTTTTGCAGGCACAGAAAGTTTATTCATCGCCTCAGGTATTTTAGGAGCAACGGTAATGCCCCATGCAATTTTTTTGCACTCAGCACTAACGCAAAATCGGATAGCAGTAAAAGACAAGGAACAATTGCGACGCCTTTTTCACTTTGAAATCGCGGATATTCTTATTGCCATGGGAATCGCTGGATTAGTCAATGCCGCAATGTTGATTATGGCAGCAGCTACGTTCAACAAAACGGGGGCTTCTGACGTGAGTACGATTGAAGTAGCGTATCATACTCTTGAACCTCTTTTGGGAAGAACAGCAAAATGGTTTTTTGGCTTTTCTTTGCTTGTTTCAGGACTCGCTTCATCCACAGTTGGTACGAGCGCGGGACAAATCATTATGCAAGGCTTTATTCGACGGAACATTCCACTTTGGGTACGTCGCCTAATTACAATTTCTCCTTCGATTATTGTCATAGGTTTAGGATTTGACCCCACTCGCACACTTGTAGCCAGTCAAGTGATACTAAGTTTTGGATTACCATTCGCACTTATTCCATTGGTTTTGTTCACAAATCGCAGTGACCTCATGGGTGATCTGGTAAACCGCAAATTTACAACCATTTTGGCGGTTTTTTCAACGGCAATTGTTATCCTTCTTAATCTGTTCCTGGTTTATAAGACTTTCGTTCCATCTTAAAAATTGAAGAATTTTTAAGGGAAAAACAATTTTTGGATACAGGGTAATCATATGTTTAAGCATATTTTGGTTCCGTTAGATGGTTCTCGAATGGCCGAAGTTGCCATTCCGGCAGCTATTTTCTTTGGTGAAAAACTGAATGCAAAAATTACTCTCGTACATTTGGTTGAGAAAAATGCTCCGGTTGAAATCCATGGCGAACCCCACCTGAAAAACGTAAAAGAAGCCGAAGATTATTTTATTGGTCTCGTCGAAAAAATATTCCCTAAGCATCTGGAGGTGGACTTTCATGTACATTCCACAGATGTGGAAGATGTAACTGAAGGAATAGTTAACCATTCAAGTGAATTTGACCATGACCTGATTTTGATGGCTTCGCACGGTCGAGGAAAAACACTTCGCCTTTTTTTTGGAAGCATACCCCAGAAAGTTATTTCTCAAGGTTCCATTCCCGTCTTAATTATTCCCACCACTGAAAAAGAGTGGTATTCAAACTTTTCTTGCGAAAACATATTGCTTCCCCTGGATGGGAAACCAGATCACGACAAAAGTTTAGTAATAGCTGAGGGGTTAGCCAAAGCATTTTCAGCAAATATTCATCTTGAGTTGGTCATTCCCGATTTTGGATCATTATCTGGACAATTAGCCGTTACCAGCCGTTTCCTTCCGGGAGCAACCTCAAGAATGCTTGAAATGTCGGTCCAAAATGGAGAGGATTACTTAAACTCTCTGCTCGAAAACCTTAGGAAAAAGGATTTTTCTGTTTCTGCCGAAATAAATAGAGGAGATCCTGCGAAGATTATTATCTCTACTGCCAAAATAATGGCAATCGACTTGATTATTCTTGCTACCCACGGCAAAACGGGAATGAAAGCTTTTTGGAATGGAAGCTTAACAAATAAAATTTGCAGTGACTGTAAATTTCCGTTGCTTTTAATTCCAGTGAAAAACCCCGAAAACTCAGATTAAAAGCTTCTCGTCAAACCTATTCACCAATAGGGATTAACGAGACTGTCGAAAAATCCTCTAAAATTCGCTTTTTTGTGTACCCACTCAATTTTTCGCCTCGCTTTCTCGCGTCAGAAGGGGGTCGCTTTGTACCGAATAAAATGTACCGAGATTTTCCGTCAGCTTCTAACGGTTAAATGGCTTTGTACAACCCGGTAAAAACGCGAAATTTCCCTCGAAACGATGCATAACATCATGATAGTGTTATTGGTTGGCCCAACCGAATTTACTCTTCTGAAAGGGGTAGCAATCCAAATTTTTGAGGCTGTCCTAATTTGTTGTTCACCCTTGAAAGCAATTGAATCGGGTGACCCCAAATAATTTTCGTCTTTCCTTCCACAAGAGTTTCAGAGTATTGCTCGAAATCGAGAGAACAAGCAGCCCGATATTCCTCTTCTCCGTAGACAAGGTTTCCACGATTCATCAGAAGTGAAATTTTCGAAGGAGACAGATCAAAAAAACTATTTAAAGGATCATTAAAAAGATCTTCAAAGATTAAAAAATTAGCAATCTTTCCTTTTTCAATGCTTCCATAATCTTTAGAGATACGGAAAATTTCCGCCGGAATAGATGTAGTCATCTCCAAAAGGGTTCTTTGAGGATCTTTAAGAAATGTTTTTTCCCTTAACACTTTCAACCCAAAACGAAGGTCATCCATTATTCCAAGAGAGCCTTTAATGGAAGAATCTGTGCCCAAAGCGCATTTTATTCCCTTTTTAAAAATATTCCCAATCGGTGTATCTTTTCCAAAAACTTGATTATTCGCAACCGGGCACCAGACAAGAGATGCATTTTTCGAACAAATCAGTTCCAAATCTGCATCTGAAAGGCCGATTCCATTAATTATTACTGTATTATCAGCGAGTACATCCATTCGATTAATTGTCTCGATTTCCTGCAATATTTCAGGATCAAAACCTTCTTCAACGTGCAAAACAAACGGCAGAATGCCCCTTGTTTTTCGGAATTCTTCTTTCAGTCCGGCGCCCCATTCGGGGGATTTAGTTGAAGCCGAATGGGCCAAAAAAAAGTGCTCTAAAAGATTTACTAAAGGTTTTTGGAAAAAATTCGAAACAACATCCAAGGGGAAGTGGTCAACTATTAGACCGGTTCCGGACAAAACATTTTTGTACATTCCGAGGGAATAAAGATCCGCAACAGATAATTTTTGCTTGTTAATAAAATTTTCAGAGGCACGAAAAGCTGAATCCCATTCGAACCAGTTATTATATTTTAAACCGTTGAAAGGAGGCCAGAAAGAATCGTAAAGATGATCATGGGAATTAATCAAACTGGGAAACACTAATTTTTCTTTAAGATCGATTTGCTGATCGATTTGCACACCGGGAATATCACTTTTTGCAAGAAGTCCGGCAATTCTCTCACCGCTGACCAGGATATTTCCTTCCCAGATGGTGAAATCGGGAGTTAAAACTCTGGCATTTTCAAGTAATTTTTGCATTGTTCCTCTTAATTCTTTGCCTAGGATAGGGTTATTCTATCATTGACAAGCTCAACAAATTTGGGACACATTAAATAATCAAACCGAATGGTTTTATATCATCCTTGATTGCGCGATAAAAAATTGGCCAAGTTTTGTCGCTAAATGCCATTTCAACAAAATTTTCCCCAATTTTCGTCAAAAACTGTAAAAAATTGATTCTTTGGAAATCCGGTTCAAGAGATTTGACTTGAAGAAAACTCTTGCAAAATGAATCTCTATCTTTTATTCGAACCATTCCAATAAGGTTCTCGAAAAAACTAGTTATTTCAACATTGCTGGAAAATTTTTGTGGAAGAATTTGTGCACCAAAGAGGGTACCTATCATTTCACCTCTGAATTCGAGGGGAACCGCAAAAATCAGAAAACCTGCATAACAAATATTTACATACGGGCTTTTTCGATTGAAAAGTTTTTGTTCTATATTTTGATAAGTTTTGCGACAGTTTTGTCTTCCTATTTCGGTACCACGAATTATAGAACACGGTCCAAAAAAATAATCTGTTTTGCAAACTACTTCGCCAGAGTTGGACCTCAGTGAAAGAGGTATTCCAACAAAATTTTCTAATTTTCTCAGTAATTCGGGAATGTGTCCTTGTGCAAAGGAAACATGCAAATTAATGTTTGGATCCAAAATTTGGGTTGTTTTATCCATGAAAGATTCCTATCACAGTTTTGCCTAGATCGTAAATTGAGATGTTCTTGCAAAAATAGCAAATTCTAGGTTGCTAAATTTTCACAATAATGACCAACACAGAATCTCTTTCCAATTGATGTGCAAAGTTTATACAATAATGCAAGAAGCTCTAGAGACAAAACAATTTTTTCCTTCAGTTTCTTCCGTTTTCCCAGAGGTTGATCCCAAGAAGGAGAGAATAAAATTTTGTATCATTACTGTCGGAACGCGAAGTCAAAACAACTGGGCACTTTGCACCGAAAACAACTCCACCCATATCGGCTTCGGCAAAATGTTGAAGCGACTTGTAAAGCACATTTCCCACCTCAATTCTGGGAACAATAAAAATATTCGCGTCACCCTGAATTTTTCCCTGATATTTCTTTATCTTTGCCGATTCGGGACATATTGCCAAATCGAGTGAAATTGGCCCTTCAACAATTTGATCAGACCCAGAAAATTTTTCTGACACTTTCTTAGCTAGAACAGTGCTTAAAACTTTTTCAGAAACTTTTTCGTTTGCAGAAAGGAGTGCAACTTTTGGTTGTTTTTTTTCAATTAATTTAAATGCTTCGAGGGCATTTTTGACAATTTTCTCAAGTGTGTCTTCATCGGGAGAAATATTTATCGCAACGTCACTTAATAGTTTTAAACCGGGGATGTTTTTTAGTTCAAAAAAAGTCAGGTGTGACAGGAGCGGAGCTTTTTTGAGGCCATCCTGAGAGCCCAATACAGATTTCAAAAAAGAAGAAGTTGAAACCAATCCTTTCATTAAAAGGTCCGCTTTCCCACTAGAAATCATTTGTACAGCTATTTTACAGGCTGAGTTTGGATCAGTTTCGCTAACTACATTTACATCTTCACTTTTAATTATTTCTCCATAAAAATTGCTAATTTCCTTGGCGTCTCCGATTAATACTGCCTTCATTATTCCCGATTTTACTCCCCTGATGACAGCATAAGCACAAGCTTCATCTTGAGCCATAGGAATAACGACCCTGGCTTTGGCCTTTTTTCCAGTATTTTCAGATAATATTTTAAAAAATTTGCTGCTCATTATTACTCTCCAGTTTTTGAAAATTCAAACTCCCAAAACATACGAAGCGATTACCATTCGTTGAACTTCGCTTGTGCCTTCGTAAATTTCGGTAATTCTGGCATCTCGATAATATCTTTCCACAGGATAATCCTTGATAAAGCCATATCCACCGTGGATTTGAATGGCCTGATGACACACCCGAGTAGCCATTTCGGAACCATATAATTTTGCCATTGCAGCGTCTTTTGCAAATCGTTTTTTATTGTCTTTGAGCCAAGCTGCTTTCCAGGTGAGAAGACGGGCAGTTTCAATTTCTGCTTTCATTTCCACCAGTTTGTGGGAAATACCTTGAAAATCTATTATTGAAGATCCGAATTGCTTTCTTTCTTTGGCATACTTCAATGAAGCTTCATATGCAGCACTTGCTATTCCAACAGCTTGTGCTCCTACTCCAACTCTTCCACCGTCGAGAGTATCCATTGCGATTTTGAACCCTCGACCCGGAGTGCTTAAAATATTATCTTTAGGAACCCGGCAATCTTGAAAAACGAGTTCACAAGTGTCTGATGCACGAATTCCAAGTTTATTTTCCTTTACACCAACCGAAAAACCTGGAGTTCCTTTGTCAACGATCAAGGCAGTCAACCCCCTGATTTTTGCTTTCTTGTTAGTGCTTGCTATAACAACTGCAAAGTCTGCCACTCCTCCGTTGGAAATAAATATTTTGCTTCCATTTAAGATCCAGTGGTCGCCATCCAAAACAGCATTCGTCTCCTGGTTGGCTGAGTCAGAACCGGCATTAGGCTCAGTGAGTGCAAAACACCCCAATTTTTCGCCTCGTGCAAGAGGTGGGAGATACTTCCTTTTGATTTCTTCTGAGCCAAAATTAATAAGAGGGGCAGCAACCAATGAATTCGTCAAGGACATCGTAACTCCATGACCTGCACAAGCCTTGGAAACTTCTTCGATGATGAGACAATAAGTAAGTGAATTTGCTCCAGCTCCACCATATTCTTCGGGAATGATGATGCCGAAATAACCTTGCTCAGCCATCAGTCTGGCGGTATCGTGTGAGAATTCCTGTTTTTCATCGAGTTCCGGAGCTAAAGGGGCAATAAATTTTTCCGAGAATTTTCTTGCAGAATCTCTTATCAGTTCTTGTTCGGGAGTTAATTTGAACTCTATCACCGCAGTGACTCCTTGCGGATTTTTTGAATTTCCTTTGTCAGTAAGGGTAATATCTGATAAAGGTCACCAATTATTGAAACATCAGCTTCTTTAACCATGGGAGCCTCTGGGTCTTTATTTATTGCAACGATATAGTCAGCACCTGAAATTCCAGCCAGGTGTTGAATGGCACCGCTAATCCCACAGGCAAAATAAATTTTTGGCGAAACGGATTTTCCAGTTTGTCCAACCTGGTGATCGTGGCTTATCCAACCGGCTTCCACGGCAGCTCTCGATGCACCGATTTGGCCGCCAAGCGAATTTGCTAATTCTTCGATCAATTTAAATCCAGCTGGAGTTCCGACTCCGCGTCCTCCGGAGACAATTATTTCTGCTTCAGAAAGGTCAACTTTTTTGGAGGTATCAGCAATTATTTCTTTTATTATGACTGATAAATCTTCAGGTTTGATATTTACTTTAACATTCCTGACAATTCCTGTTCGGGATTGGTCAAAGGGAAGTGCTTTCATGACTCCAGCTCGAACAGTCGACATTTGGGGACGGTGGTTAGGGCAAACAATTGTAGCCATAACATTTCCCCCGAATGCAGGACGGGTTTGCAAAAGAAGGTTCGTTCCATCTTCGATGGCAAGTCCTGTGCAATCTGCAGTAAGTCCGGTTTTCAACCTATTTGCAACTCGTGGGGCAAGATCGCGACCAAGGAGGGTTGCCCCAATCAATAAGATCTCTGGTTTAATTTCACTTATTGCAGCAGTCAAAGCTCTGGCAAAGGGAGCCGTTCTGTATTCAGAGAGCTCGGAATTCTCGATAACTATGACTTCATTTGCACCATGAGCAATTAATTTAGCAGGGAGATCTCCTGCTTTTTCACAGGCAAGAATAGCATATAGAGATTTTCCAAGTTTATCTGCCAAACCTCTTCCGCAACCGAGGAGTTCCAGGGTTACTTTTGCTAAACCTTGTCCTTTGGTTTCAGCAAAGACAGAAACTCCCTTGAACCCAGAGAGGTCCATTTTCGCTGTTTCCTCTGAGGAGGACGAAATTGCAACAAACTTACAGCTTTCTACACACGCTCCACAATGGACACACTTTTCATTTAAAATTGCCTTCCGATCGACTAAATCGATCGCATCATATGGGCAAACTTTCAAACATATTCCGCATCCAACACATTTTTCTTTTGATATTTTGATTGCCATGCTAACTCCTGAAAAACAATGATCGGCTCTAAAATCAATACTTCTCAGCTACCCGATAAGTCCAAGCAAAATTAAGGTAGAACAAACTGGGAACATGATTCGATCAAGAAATGTTTTGATCAAAGGTAACACTTTTCCCGTAATTTCTCTATCAAACCTTGGACATTTGCTGTGAGATCACCATTAAAAACTATTCCTTCTCCACGAGCAGGGGGTTGAAAAGTGCGTCTAACTTGAGTTGGAGAGCCTTTGAGGCCTATTGAGGAAATTGGGGCTCCAACTCCTTCAGCATTCCAAACTTTTACTTGCTTCTGACGATAAGCGGAAATACATCCTTTCAGAGTGGGAATTCGAGGAATATTAGCTTCTTTTACACAAGTCAATAAAACTGGAAGTTTGGTCTCCAAACGTTGGGACCCATTTTCCAGTTGCCTAGTAGTTAAAATTCTTCCGTCCTTAATTTCAGCATCAATGACATAAGTAAATTGGGGAATTCCAAGGAACTCGGCTAATTGGGGCCCAACTTGGGCTGTATCACCATCTATCGCTTGTCTCCCACAGATAATCAGATCGAATTTTCCAATTTTTTTTATGGCATAATAGATTGCGCAAGCAGTTGCAAGAGTATCAGAACCGGCAAACGCTCTATCAGAAAGAAGAATGGCTTCGTCAGCTCCCATCGCCAAAACTTCTCTTAGCGCCACCTCTGCCTGGGGAGGTCCCATTGAAATTACGGTAATCTTTGCATCACCATATTTTTCTCTGATTCCGAGAGCTAATTCCACGGCATGCCTGTCCTCGGGATTCACGATACTTGGAACGCCTTCGCGAATTAGAGTTCCAGTGGTAGGGTCAATCTTAACATCGTTGGTATCAGGAACTTGTTTAACCGTAACAATAATTTCCATGTTTTTACCTGGCATAAAAAATTTTTAAAGACTTTCAGCTATAAGGTTCTTCAAAATTTCTGAGGAACCATGGCAAATTCTCAAAAATCGGGCATCTCTAAGAAGACGCTCGCTTAATCCGCCTTGAACATATCCTTTGCTACCCATCACATGCGCTGAAAAGTCAGTTACCCAGCAAGCGGACTCAGTTGCATAGAGCTTCGCGAGTGCTGAATTTGTTCCGAAAAATGTTTTTTCAGAGGCTTCCTGGGCAGCTCTCCAAACGTGAAGCCGGGAGGCATCAATTTTCATGGCAGCATCCGAAAACCGCCATTGAAGACTTTGGAAGGATCCTACGGGTTTTCCGAATTGCTTTCTGGTTTTGGCAAACTGGGAAGATTCGTTGAAGGCTCCCTGAGCTATTCCAACGGAGATAGCTGCCGTTCCAATGCGCAATTCTTTCATAATTCGGTTAAAAATATCCATCCCATAGCCGTAAACACCAAATAACCATTCTTTTCCGATGGTGGTGTCAGTTAAGCAAACGGGTGAAGGCTCAAGCCCTCGCATACCCATTGTTGAAATAGGTTGGAAAATTTGAACCCCAGGGGAATTTATTGGTACAAATGTCAGTGAAACATTGTTTATTTCACCCTCAGTATTTTTTGTCAAAGTTAAAATTCCATCCGATTTCGAAGCCCAATTAACAAAAGATTTCTCACCGGAAATTTTTACCTTTTCATTTTCCAGTGTGGATTTGGATTCAATCAGACTTAAATCCGCACCAGCACTTACTTCTGTTGCTGCAAGCGCGACGATAAATTTAAATTCCGAAGCTTCAATCACCATTTTATCTTTTTCTGGATGGTTGGAATGCTTGTGAGTAGCCCTAATTCCAAGAATTACCTGGTTTTCGATAAAAAAGGCAAGGGATGGAGAAACTTTTCCAAATTCTTCCAGCATTAAAGTTAAGGAAAATAAACCTTTTCCTTCACCACCTAACTCTTTTGGAAGAAATGGCTTCAATAACTCCGCCTTTCTTAATATTGAAAGTACGCTTTCAGAAATTACTCCAACCTTATCTATTTCTATAGCAAGGCTCTGAATCTCATTCTTTACAATTTTCTGCCAAAATTCAAGCAATTCTGTGTCTCTTTCTTCAAATTCAAGATTCAAGATTCGTTTTCCTTTCCAAATTAGAATTAGAATGGGAAGAGAAGGCAAAAATACGCATTATCTTAGCACTCTCAAATCACAGTGTCAAATTTTATGAAAACAAAAAAACGGGTTGGAATTCTTTTCCCTTCCTACGGTGCTTTCTGGGCCGTGGCCTGGGAAAACAGGCTCATCCGAGGGCAAAAGCATTAATTTTTCCCAGATTTTTTCGATCAATATGGCATGGTCTCCACCGGGAAAATCTGACCTCCCGACTCCCCCAGCAAATAGTGTATCCCCGGTAAGTACAAAAGCTTTAAAATCAAAAGCCATCCCACCTGAAGTATGGCCAGGAATCAATGAAGTTTTGAATTTAAAACTTCCTACTAAATATTCTTCCCCATCCTTGATGTATTCATCCGCAGGTTCGAATGAAATGGGCTCCCCGAGAAATTCTGATAAATTTTTAGACGGTTCTACAAGCATTTTGGAATCTTCCTTTGAAATAAAAACTTTTGCATTGTATTTCTCTTTGAAGTATCCCAATGCCATTATGTGATCAACGTGTCCATGCGTAAGAAAAACACGGGGAAGGGAAATTTTTTCGTCATTGATTCGGTCGATTAAAGAATCCTCTTTCCATGCTGGGTCCACTAATATTCCCTCTTTCTTATTCTTGTCAAAAATAAGATAGGTGTTTACGCTCATCGGGCCCAGAATATACCTTACTAAAATCAAATCTCCAAATCGAAATTCTGCTATTGGCGGCAACATCCTTTTATCCCTTCGTAAATCAACCGTTAGAATCCAAATATCGAGTGTAAATTTCGGCTTTCAATACCCCGATATAAGGTAAATTCCGATAAAAATCTCTGAAATCCAAACCATATCCCACAACAAACTCACTAGGAAGCTCAAATCCGCAATAATCAATCTTTACCAAAGTTTTATGGCACTGAGGTTTATTGCAAAGCGAACAAATTTTTAAAGATTTAGGAGCTCTTTGAGAAAGAAGTGATGCCAGATAGGAAACCGTTAATCCCGTGTCGATTATGTCCTCCACGATCAGAACATTTTTTCCTTCAATGCTCTCGTTCAAGTCCTTGATAATTCTTACTACTCCAGAACTTACGGTTGCATTTCCGTATGAACTTATTGACATAAATTCCAGATTAACCGGAAGATTTATTTCTCTACAAAGATCAGCCGCAAAAATGAATGCCCCCTTAAGAATGCAAACTATTACCAATTCCTGACCCAGAAAGTCTTTTGTGATCTGTTCAGCAAGTTGTTTTATCCGCTCTTTGATCAGATCATTGGAAATAAGAATTCGCGAAATGTCTGAATTCATTGTTTAGCACACTCCAAGAGATTTAGCCCAAGCAATGGTTTGTTCTAATCCATCTTTAAGGGGAACACAAGGCTCCCATCCTAGAATTTGCCTGGCTCTTGAAATGTCTGGCTTTCGTCTTTTCGGATCATCAGCTGGAAGTGGAAAGTATTTGATTTTACCTGGTTTTCCAAAAATTTCAGCAATCCTGTTCGCAAATTCCAAAATTGTAATTTCCTGAGGATTTCCAAGGTTTATCGGGAAATTATCTCCTTTTTCCATTAGAGCAATCAAACCATTTACTAAATCTGAAACAAAACAGAAGGACCGGGTTTGAGAACCATCACCGAAAATAGATAAATCTTCATTTTTCAAAAGTTGGGAAATAAATGCAGGGACAACTCTTCCGTCGTCCAGTCTCATTCTTGGGCCGTAGGTATTGAAAATTCTGGAGATTCTTGTGTCTACCCCATGGAATCGGTGATAAGCCATCATTATAGATTCAGCAAACCGTTTGGCTTCATCGTAACAACTTCTCTCCCCGATTGGATTGACGTGTCCCCAATAGGTTTCCTTTTGAGGATGCTCCTCAGGGTCGCCATAAACTTCAGAAGTTGATGACAAAAGAATTCTAGCCTTATGCGTTTTTGCAATTCCAAGAGCAGTATGCGTTCCCAATGCGCCAACCTTCAAAGTCGGAATCGGATGTTTCTGGTAATCAATGGGACTTGCAGGTGAGGCAAGATGATAAATACGATCAATCTTTTCTCCGAAATAGATTGGTTTGGATATGTCGTGTTCAACTATGGTTACTTTTTCATTCTTCAAATGTTTTTTCAAATTTTCGCGGCTGCCGGTAATAAAATTATCAACAACAATGACCTGGTTCCCGGCCTCAACCAATTTGTCAGTAAGATGAGATCCGATAAAGCCAGCTCCACCTGTTACAATGATCCGCATGAACGCCTCCAGAAAGAAATATGTTTTTTATTGATACACACTCTATTCAGAAAGGTCAAGAATTTATTTCATTATTTATGTCTGAGATTTAAAAAAAAATGTTTTGGAACGTTGTTTTGAGATTTTTAAACCAGATCTTCAGAATCAATAAAACATGAAAAATTCATGCATAATTAGAAAAAAACTTAAAAAAGTCCAACTGGAACAAATTTTAATTTAAAAAAAAATCGCTTCTAACTGTTAAAATGATGGAAAATATTTTTGAAACCTAGGTTGGCAAAATGGTAAGTTATGTTAAGATATGTAAGGATTCCATGTTTTAGGGAGATTATTTATGAATACAAAGAAATTTAGAAGTTTTACCAGTTGCATTATTATTTTTCTCACTTTTTTCTTTGTCGTAAGTTCTTATGCTGACGATAAAGTAGACCTTGAAAATACTCTAACTTCTCATGACCCAGGTGCCAATCCAGGCGGAACCAGCACTGGGATTTCCAACGGGGGGGGGGTTCCAATCGGCGATCAGGCTCAAGCCACAAGTTTTGGAATGGGAAACAATGGAAGAACTATTCAAGGTACCGTAAAGGTTACATCAACTTTAAATGTCAGATCCTCTGCCTGGGGAACCATCATCGGATCGTTATCAAACGGAGCCAAAGTAAACATTGTAGGCACATCCGGGGATTGGTATCAAATTGAATACAATGGGCAAACCGCCTATGTACATAGGGACTACATTTCAACAGCTGATAGTCCGGCGGGACGTGTACCCGTAAAAAAAGCCGTTTCCAACGGAAATAACCCGGATTCACATAACACTGGAGTAACTGTCCCCAAGACCGTCGCACCAGGCCGAGGAAGATTTGGCGGATCACCTAGTTCTCCAAAACCCACTCGCGCATCATCGGAATTTGGCCCAAGAAAAATGTTTGGTTCGAAGTTCCATTACGGAATTGATCTTCCCATGCCTAATGGTACTAGATTGAATTCCCTCGGCGATGGAATTGTTATCGCAGTGGGCCACGAATCTGCAGGTGGAAATTTCCTGAAAATCAGATATGACAATGGTTTGGAATCAACATTTTGCCACCTTCAAAGATCCCTTGTTTCTAATGGTCAGAGAGTCACTATCGGACAGGCGGTTGCTTTGTCAGATACGACAGGAACACATATCACCGGACCCCATTTACATTTGGGGATAAAAAGAAATGGTACTTATGTTAATCCAAGGTCAATTCAAGGGCTTGAATTGCCAGGAAGGTAATTTGGAAAAAAAGAATTTTAAGATTAATTCCAGACAAGATGTGAAAAATTAAAAATTTACGGGTGAAAATTACCACAATTGTTTTCTAGTGGGCTTTGGAAGCAGTTCATTTTCAAAATTCAATTTTTTCACACCTATCAGAGCAAGCGGAGCCTTTTTCTAATCACTTCGACTCCGTCCCACTCAGGCTAATAATCCTTCTATTAACTGAAAAGAGTCAAAGTAAGCATATATTTCAAAGGTAATAATACCGAATTTTCTTGAAAAGTCTCCATTTGTCCTTTTTTGGGACCATTATTTGAATTTGTAATAGATTCATGATATAAAAATTAGTAATACAGAAATCTTGCCAGTGAAGCAATTTTATATGGGAGGAAGAATGTAAGAGAAAAGTGCAAGGGTGAAGAGCGGTATTGCTTTGTTTCTTTCTCAATTACAATTTTGAGTTTTCGATTTCAATATTAGCTTAAAGCCGAAGTCCATTAATTGTGAGAATTCACAATTTGACCACATCTAACAATGTAATTCAAAATTATTTTATTAATTTCCGGAGGAAAAATGAATAGAGCGAAAAATGACCTATTAAAAAAATTGTTTCCGGTTTTTATTGTTTTTTTTCTTTTTTCAACAGCATTCCCGGTATTTTTAGTCGCATCTGAGCCTTCGCAAGAGAAGGTACAGATCACTGAAATAAATCTTGTCAGGTATGAAGCTACTTTGGCTTCTTCAGCCCAACTTCCGAAAGATTACATGAAAATTCCATTTGGAAGCAAAGATCAAGAAGTCGGTGGAACAGACCAAGATCCCGAACATTTTACCAATGGAATTCCTTCTGCCTTTTTTCCCCAATCTGATGGAAGCGTCTGGATTCTTGATTCCGTGAATTCAAGTTTGAAGCTTTTTAACTCAGCAGGTAAATTTGTTTCAAAAATTCCACTGGAGCTAAGTTCTTCAAAAAACAAGATTTTGATAAAAGATTTTTCAGTCGTACATCCAGATGAATTTTACGTCTATTCCGACTTGGATGGCCTTGTGAAAAGAATTGCGAGCAACGGAAAAACTATCGTTGAAATTGAGGGATTAAATAGTTCCCTCAGCATTGGAACAGACCCCAAAGGAAACGTACTCGTAAAGAACCCGGCTTTAACCGGAGTTCTCCGCTTCAATCCAGCCGGAGAAATAATTGAACAGTATACCAATCAATATAACCTTTCCACTTATTGCGACACAAACGGCAATCCTTATGGAATAAAGGGTGATAATGATCAAATTGCAATTCTGTACAAAGCGACTAACGCTTCTCCAGTGAAAGAAATAACAATGGCTTCTTTCTCACTTGAATTCCCAATTGAAAAAAATATCCACATAGTTAATCGTGAAATTTTGGGAACAGATCAACAGGGAAATATCTACATTGAATTGGTCGCGTGTGATGACCCTGGAATAATACATTTGAACCGTTTTTATAAGCTCTCCCCCGAAGGACAAACCCTTGCCACACTTAATTTTCTAACTCCTCCCTCTGTTATAAGCCCTGACCTTCCTCGGCATATGGTTGTCACCGGAGATGGAAAAATTATGACATTTACAGTTGATTCGACCTCATATGGATTAGTCACCTATTCATTTTAATAATTTTTTTTGAAACCTTTTTTTTTTGAATGGTAAGCTATTTATGAAAAAGCTTTCCAAGGAGGTCCCCAAATGATTAAAACGAAATTTAGAATTATAGTTAGCTACGTTTTCATTTTTTTGGCCTTTTTCTTTATTCCAACTTTGTTTGCTGAAGAAAAGCTTGACATGGATACCACTCTGAGCAATCATGACCCCGGCACGAACCCTGGGACTGCAAATTCCACACCAGCAGCCGACCAGGTTCAAGCAACCACAGCCGGAATAGGTGATGGTGGAAAAACCATTGAAGGAACCGTCAAAGTTAATACTTCTCTTAACGTTCGAACCGGCGCCTGGGGGACCGTCATTGGTTCATTGCACAATGGCGACAAAGTGTCCATTATCGGCACTTCGGGTGACTGGTACCAAATAACTTATAAAGGTCAAACTGCGTTTATCCACAGGAATTATGTTGACACCCCGGATTGTAAAGCAGGAACCGTCCCGGTTAAACAACCAGCCAACAGCGGAAATACAGATTCTCACAACACAGACTCACTTTCCACAACTCCAGTAACAACCGGAAATGGAAGATTTGGCGGAGCTCCGTTCTCTCCTCTTCCAAGTGCTGCTTCATCAGAATTCGGCCCGCGCAATATGTTTGGCTCGACTTTCCATTATGGAATTGACCTCCCAACTCCTAATGGCACAAAATTAAATGCACTTGGTGACGGAGTAGTTGAGGACGTTGGATTCGAGGCAGCCGGTGGAAACTACGTATTAATCAAATATGACAATGGCCTAGAATCATTTTATTGTCACCTTCAAAGAGGAACTGTTACCAAAGGACAACGAGTGAACATGGGACAACAAGTCGCACTTTCAGATACTACAGGCTCACACGTCACAGGCCCACATTTGCACATGGGTATCAAGAAAAATGGCGCTTATGTAAATCCAAGGTCAATTCAAGGGCTACAATTACCTGGAAAATAATTGTTTCACCTCTTTCGGTTTTTAAAAATTCTTTGATATACTTAATAAAACATCTTCTCAATTATTTCTTTGCGATAAAGATTTAAAGTTTTTTCTGGTAGACTGATGAAGGTTATTGTCTAATCGCAATCAAGTTTTTTCAAAGAGGTTTGTGACAGATTCGATCTCCGGAAGTATTGTGAGGATGTAATATTTGAAAACCTCAGGAGGGAAAAAAACAAAATGGAAAATACTAAAATGAAAAAATTGTTTTCTTTATTAATCGTTTTTTCACTAATATCCTACGGGGTTTTGTTCGCGAATCCGTTTTCCGAAGAAAATGCTGTTCAACCTGTTCAAATCACCACCATAAACAATATTAGTTACGAATCTTCTTTAGCTTCTTTTGCACAGCAACCAAAAGACTGTTTAAAAATCTCCTTTGGCTCTAAAGACGAGGAAGTTGGAGGAGTAGATCAAGATCCTGACCATTACACTGGTGGACTTCCATACTCTTTTCTTCCACAGAGTGACGGCTCAGTCTGGATCCTGGATTCCGTTAACTCCTGCTTGAAGCATTTTAATTCTGCAGGAAAATTTATTTCCAAAATTTCGTTGCCAACAAGCACTGCTAATAAAAAGGTTTTATACAAAGACTTTTCTTCTGCCCCTGATGGTGGTTTTTATCTTTATTCAGGACTCGATGGTTCAGTTCTTCATATTGCCAGCGATGGAAAAATCCTATCGGTTACCAAGGGCCTGGACGGAACTCTCAGACTCGGAACCACCCCTCAAGGGAATCTTCTGGTTGAAAACCCAAATCAAACAGGGGTGATAAAACTTAATCCCCAGGGAAAAGTAATCGGAAAATTCCCCAATGAATACAATCTTTCAACTTATTGCGATTCCAATGGAAACCCTTACGGGATAAAAGGTGATAATGACCAATCCACAGTTCTCTATAAAGTTAACAGTTCCGCTCCCACTAAAGAAAACATTCTTGCTTCTTTCACTATTGATGTCTTCCCCGGACAAACAGTACATTACGTAAGTCGTAAAGTAATTGGTACAGATTCCCAAGGAAATGTCTATCTGGAATTGGTCGCTTGCGATAATTCCGGAAACCTTTATGTAAATCGCGATTACAAGATTTCCCCAACCGGAGAGGTTCTTTCAACCCTCGATTTCATTTATCCGCCCTCGGTCGATTCACCCGATGTACCCAAACATTCAATGGTTACACCAGATGGAAAAATCATGACAATTACTGCTGATACCAAATCCTACGGATTTGTTACCTATACCTTCCCGTAATACACTTTTGTCCAAAAACAAGAAATCGGATTAGAGCTCTTTTTATAAGCCTAATCCGCTTTTTTTATTCCGGAATTCCAAAATCAATTCTCAGTTTTTTTATTATTCTTTCAGTGTTATCGCAATGCAGACCTTGGATACCAATTCTGGATGCAGCTTCCACATAAGACAATACATCATCTAAATACAAAATCCCTCCAGGATCCCCCCCGAATTTTTTAATGGCATCCTGATAAATTTCGGGATCCGGTTTTCTAAATTTTACTTCATATGAAAGCGTGACCTGATCAAAAAGATGAAAAATCGGATTAATGGAAATTTCGGACTCAGTGTGTAAAATATTGGTATTGGAAAGAAGCCCTAGACGAATTTTTTTTTGTTTCAGATCCCTAATGAATTTTCTGGTCTCAAGAATAGGAATAAAATAATCACAAAAAGCCCATTTTAGCCAATTTCCTTCATATTTTTTCCCAGCAAGCTTTTCAATTTCCTGAAAAAAAACCCCAACTTCGACTTTTCCAGTTTCAAGAAGATCAAAAATTCCATTAGGAGTAAAATATTCTTTTGAGAATTTTTCAATCCTGGAAGGATCATTTCCGAGCAATCGGGCAAAAAAAACCTTCCAATTAAACCTGGAAATAACATTTCCGTAATCAAACAAGACCATTTCTATCCGTTTCAAATCAAACATTTCATCACCTTTTATAACAGTTTTTCAACTCTATTGAAAAAAATGTTATATTACTTTGAAACTATGGAACTTACAAACGTATATTTCCGAAAACCCAGTATTTTCATAGGAATATTAGCCGGGCTATGTCTCGGAATTTGGAGTTATTTTGATTTTTCGGAAAATATTTTGCTTGTTCTTGCCTTTCATGGTGTTTCTGAAGACACGAGAGTCCCTTGGGAAATATCCTTCCCAAAGCTCAAGGGTTATATAGAGAAATTATTTTTTTTTGGGTACAGAGAAATTTCTCCGGAAGGGTTGGAAAATTGGCTGGAAGGGAATCATCACCACGGAAAATTTTTCTATGTAACTTTTGATGATGGTTTACTAACTTCTATGGAGGCCATGAAAAAACTAAAAACCCAGTTTCAGATAAAGCCTGCAATATTTATTGTAACGGATTTCCTGGGACGCCCAGGGTACCTTTCCGAAGAAGATACAGCTGAACTGGCTTCCAGCGGTTTTTTAATTGGCCTGCATGGAAAAACCCATGAAACAACTCTAAAAAAAAATCAGGAACAATTGTGCTCAGATTTAAAGAATGCCATAGCAAGGCTTGAAAAAATTGAATCTTCAAAAATCAGGTGGTATGCATATCCGTTTGGAGAATTTGACCAGAACTCTATAAAAGCAGTCGAGGAAAGTGGTCTGAAATATGCTTTTACCATTGAAGGACATGAAGTAAAACAAGAGGACTCACGGTTGTTAGTCCCGAGGCTAATGTATTTGTCAGGTGCTGAACTCTATCAGGAACCAGTATTAGAGGATTGGCTTCCACCAAGGAGCTTTCGAAAAGGTTGCTTAAAAGTGATTCTGTCAGTTCTATTTTTTTTATTTGCAATAATACAGTCTTTTATGAGAGGCAGCCCTAATAAAAAACACGGTCTTTACATCTCTTCTCAATAAATAATGGAAATTGTAAAGTATACCAAAAAGCCTGATTAAAAAGAAGAAGTGTCCATAAAAGGAAATTTTGTTTAGAAATAGCCCGCTGAAATGTAAAAATCAACAATTAGTGTGGAATGTGCTAAACCCTCTAAAAAAAATTAAGAAGGAGAATGCAGTGAAAATTCAAAACCCTCATGTGTTTAAAGAATATGATATTCGTGGAGTTGTAGAGAGCGACCTTCCTTCCGAATTTGTTATCGCTTTGGGAAGAGGCTTTGCAAAGTATGTCTCCCAAAAAGATGGAAAAAAGTCACCTCGATTGGCTGTTGGCAGGGATATCAGGCTTTCAAGTCCACGTCTCTTTGAGAACATTGTTTCTGGCTTGATCGAAAGCGGAGTTGAAGTTTTGGATCTGGGAGTTTGTCCAACACCATTGGTTTATTACTCACTTTTTCATTTACCGGTTGATGGTGCAGTAATGATCACCGGAAGCCATAATCCGAAAGAATTCAATGGATTTAAGCTATGTCACAAAAAAACAACCCTATTTGGAGAACAAATTCAGGAAATTCGGAAAATCGTTGAGAAAGAAGATTTTATTTCCGGCAAAGGAACACTTGATAAATACGATATTCTTTCAGCATATATTAAATATCAATTTCAACGGCATGGCAGTTTAAAAAAAGGGAAAAGAAGTCTTTCAGTTGTTATCGATGCAGGGAATGGAACTGCTTCCCTTGTCGCACCTGAATTATTCAGAGGTCTGGGATGCAGAGTAATTGAATTGTTTTGCACGGTTGATGGAAATTTTCCCAACCACCATCCCGATCCCACAATTCCAAAAAACCTGGAAAAATTGATTGAAAAAGTTAGGGAAGAAAAAGCCGACCTTGGAGTAGCCTTTGATGGTGATTCCGACAGGCTAGGAGTTGTTGATGAAGCCGGAAAAATTCTCTGGGGTGATGAAATAATGGTTCTTTTAGCCAGAGATATTTTGTCACGACATCCGGGATGTTCCATAATCGGTGAGGTAAAATGCAGTCAACGAATGTATGATTCTATCAAAAAAGCCGGTGGAAATGGGATTATGTGGAAAACCGGGCATTCCTTGATAAAGAATAAAATGAAAGAAGAGAAAGCATTACTCGCCGGCGAAATGAGTGGACACCTGTTTTTTGCGGAGGATTTTTTCGGGTTCGATGATGCGATACATGCCGCCCTGGAAGTCCTGAGAATTCTATCTGAACATTTTGAAAAAGGTGGAAATGGACTTTCGGAATTACTAAAAGATCTTCCAAAAACAATTGCCACCCCTGAAATAAGGATTGATTGCCCTGATCCGGCAAAATTTAGAGTTGTATCGAAAGTAACTGAAATTATCCGAAACCATAAAAATGATCGCAAAGAACCTCTGGTTACCGACTTGCTCGACATCGACGGAGTGCGAGCAATTTTTGAACATGGTTGGGGCTTGGTTCGAGCTTCGAACACTCAACCGATCCTGGTTTCAAGATTTGAAGCCGAGAACGAAAAACTACTGGCAATTTATAAAGAGTTCTTCGAGAAAATAATTGATGAAGTAAAAAAAGAGGATTCATTGGGATAGACATTTTGCTCTTCCTTCAACAAAAGCAAAGGAGAACAAATGGTACCCCCAGTAAATGTCGCCAGAGATTGCTGGAGTTTTCAATGATCCAAACCTGTCACACGAGGTAAGAAACACTCAATGGCGCTACAAAAAGCAATCAGAATTCGCCACGGAAGCTTGAAGGAAAGCTAGTATGCACATCTGTCAGCCTGAAGCACAGATTTGTACACTGGAATGCTCCTAAAAGTGAGCTCTTCCTTGGAAAGTCGGAATTTCAAATGGAGTATAGATGGAGACAGAGTCGGATTCATGGATTTTTATCAAATTGCCCGTTTATTTAAAAAGCCGTTAAATGGCACTTTCAAGCGGAAAACTGAAATTAATAAATATTTTCTTAAAATTTGGTGCTATTTTTCAAGAATAGTGTTATAATAAAAAAAAGAGAGTCGAATTTGTTTTTTTTCGATTTCTTGTTTTGACTTGTTACGTCAACGCAGAAGGCCAAATCCTCTCAAGGAAAGCCACCGTCTGACAACAGGATTCTTGGTGGTGCGTGGCACACCAATATCAAAGGAGTTTTTTTCATGAGTAAGAAGTTATACGTTGGCAATTTGGCCTACAGTGTCGGAAACAGCGATCTTGATTCGTTGTTTGCACCCTTTGGCGCAGTTCGTTCAGCTCAAGTAATCGTTGACCGCGACACCGGACGTTCAAAAGGTTTCGGCTTTGTTGAAATGGAAAACGATGGCGAAGCTCAAGCTGCTATCACAGGCCTCAACGGAAAAGAAATTGAGGGAAGAGCTTTAACAGTAAATGAAGCTAGACCCAAAGAAGAAGGCAGCGGACGCAGCGGTGGCGGCGGACGTGGCGGATTCGGCGGCGGCGGGCGTGGCGGTGGCGGTGGAAAAGGCCGTGGCGGCTACGGCGGCGGCGGCGGTGGTGGCGGTGGACGCTACTAATTAAATAATAAAATTATAGACCTGCCTTGAATATTTTCAAGGCAGGTTTTTTCATGAATGTTTTCTTTTCAAAAAAACATCATCTCCTACCCTACTTTCGAAATGAAGCTGGGCGTTTCCCTGACACAATGCGATCTCAAGGTTTCCATGGCTTCCAATTAGAGCCATTTCATCTCCCGGCACTCGACATGAATAAGTACCGACAATTGGGAGAATTTTTGAGTTCAACGACACTTCCCATGATTGTTTTTCCATTAGTTTTCCAGAAATATTGGTAATCAGATTTCCAAAACGGTCTATCGCTCGAACAATTCCTCGCCATCCATCTGGTTCTTCTATTGGCATGGACAATGGAAGTTGAATCAAAGTGGAAGGATGTATCAATGGGCCCATTTTGTGAATGTTGGTTCCACAAGCTAAATAAGCTGCAACAGATGCAAAAATATCCCGACCGTGAAAAGTTTTCGAAGGGTTGGGAGTTGCAAAAAAACGGCTCTCTGTAAGTTCAACAGCTTCAATTGCGGGGCTGTGAAAAAGAATTTCAGTAAAAATTCCGTTGTCAGGACCAACCAGATATCCTTCCGTGATTCTTATCGCAATTGCCCTTCGATTGGTCCCAACCCCAGGATCAACCACCCCAACGTGAACTGTTCCACGGGGAAAATACCGATAAGCTCCAAGTAAAGCGAAGCTCCCGGCAGAAATATCCTGAGGTGGAATTTGATGGGTCAAATCGATAACCGACAATTTAGGATTCACTCGCAAAATCACACCCTTCATTACACCAACAAAAATGTCGGAAATTCCAAAATCCGTAAGAAGAGTCACTATCAGGGAATGTTTCATTCTTTACTCCTCGACCAATTATTAAAGATTTGCACATTTTGGAAATTTGTTGAGATTGCTCTTGCACTAATTGCGAATAAGATGACTGCAACTATCCAGTCTAGGGAATATTTTAATTGACAATTCAAAAATTAATCCTTTATACTTAAACAAAAAGGGATATAACGATGGAAAATTACAAAATTCTAATTGTCGACGATTCAAAATATATGCGTTTCGCACTCCGCAGAATATTAATAAATGCTGGATTCCAAAAAATTGAAGAAGCTGACTCCGGTGAACAAGCTCTTGCAATCTACCCTGTATCCAAACCCAATCTTGTAACCATGGATCACAACATGAACGGCATGAGTGGAATTGAAGCTACTAAAAACATTGTTAAGCTTGATCCTAATGCCAAAATTTGCATGGTTACAGCTTACGATAATAATGAAGATTTCGTTAAAGAGGCTTTCCACGCTGGCGCAAAAGGTTTTATCGTGAAACCTTTTAAAACAGAAAAAGTCCTTGAAGCTATTTTAAAACTCGCAGGATTCACAGCGGCAGTCATCAAACAGGGCTAAATAAAGCTTTCCCTCTGCGCAGTAAATCAAAATTTCAATATTTTCCAAAATCGAGAGCAAACTCGATAAGTTTCATTTTTCCCCCAAGCCATTTTTTACCCCTTTCGTTCTATAAAACCGATTTTCTTTACCATTGCTAAACTAGTGCATTATCAAAGACGAGTTTAATTGCTTATCGCAGAGAGAGCCCTGTTCCCATTTCGTTCAAAAAAAACCCCCCCCAGAAAATTTCTATCCAGGGGGAATTTTTATTCACTCGCATTTCCATTAAGCATTAATGGACTTGCAAAACAAGTTCACCATAAAACAAATTCAGATAATGAAAACATCAACCTTTTTTAAAGTGCTTGTGTGCAAAATCTTTAAGGATGTCTTTCATAGTGGGCTCGCCAATTTCCTGAAGTTCATATCTTACACGATGCATTGGCTTTTTCACTTTAAGAATTTTTTCAAGGTCTATCGGGGTTGCAGAAATAATCAAATCACAATCGACGGCATTGATAGTCTTCTCAAGATCTGCAACTTGTTTTTTGCCATATCCGAGGGCTGGTAGAATCGGGCCAATATCAGGATATTTTTTCAACGCATCAAGAAGAGTTCCTACGAAATATTCTTTGGGGTCGACTACTTCAGAAGCGCCATAACGTTGGGCAGCAACCATTCCTGCGCCGTAAGTCATTTCGCCGTGAGTAAGGGTGGGGCCATCTTCGATAACAAGAACTCTTTTTCCACGAATTTTCATTCCATCATCTACGAAAATCGGGCTGGCAGCATGGACGATAAGTGCATCTGGATTCATTCGCATAACATTCTCACGAACGGTCTGCAAATCATCGGGATAACAAGTATCGATTTTGTTGAGAACAACAACATCTGCAGAATAAATATTAGCTTCGCCGGGGTGATATGTGGTTTCGTGATTGGGTCTGTGAGGATCAGCTACAACAATCTTGAGATCTGACTGGTAGAAAGGCAAATCGTTGTTTCCGCCATCCCATACGATGACATCAGCTTCTTTTTCAGCTTCCTTAATGATTTCACCATAGTCAACACCGGAATAAATTATTGCACCCATATCAATATGTGGTTCATATTCTTCGCGCTCTTCGATGGTGCATTTGTGTTTATCCAGGTCCTTGTAGGAGGCAAATCGTTGGCAGATCTGTTCTTCAAGGTCACCATAGGGCATTGGATGGCGAATGGAAACAACTTTCAGTCCCATTCCTTTGAGTGTTTTAACAACACAGCGGGTTGTCTGTGATTTTCCGGAGCCGGTTCGAACCGCACAAATTGAAACAACCGGGACTTTTGACTTGATAGCTGTCTGGTTGTATCCAAGCATTTTAAAGGTAGCTCCGGCAGCGATCACTTTGCTTGCCATGTGCATTACATACTCGTGAGAAACATCGCTATATGAAAAAACGACCTCATCAATTTTTTCTTTCCTGATGAGCTCAAGCAATTCACTTTCGGCCCGAATGGGAATTCCCTTAGGATAATGCTTTCCCGCTAATTTTGGGGGGTAAACTCTTCCCTCAATGTCGGGAATTTGAGTTGCAGTAAAAGCAACTACCGAAAAATGCGGATTGTCACGATAAATCACGTTGAAGTTATGGAAATCTCTTCCCGCTGCCCCCATGATAATAGTTCTGGTTGGATTCATACTACTTCCTTTCCTGTTAATATATTTCGAAAAAGAAACGCCAAAAACGCTTCTTTTTTAACCCTTAGGTATACCGATTTTCAAATCATAAACAACTGAAAAATTTAAAAGTCCGAAGTTCAGTCGCTACGATAGAGCTTAACAACCAGGCACTTTTACTTAGTGATGACCACAAGAGCCGCATGAATGCGTAGCGCAGCTCCCACAGCCTGAATGAGAACTAGAATGATCTGAAAAATCTGTTGAATCATTGGAGGAGCCTCCTCCACGGGCAAAATTTGAAACCTTCTTATTAACTTTGCCACCATTACAAGTCGGGCAAACAACAGTTGAAAGATCCGTTCTTATGGAAAGAAGCAATTCAAAGTCCTTTTTACAATTTCCGCAACTAAATTCGTATATTGGCATATTACCTCCAAGCTTTTTCGGTTAAATTAATTATCCAACCTCAAAAAGTAGATGGAATGCTATCATGCAAATGAGAAGTAGTCAAGTTTAGTGAAAATTCCCAATGGGAACGTACACTATTGCCAAAACCCTGATTCTATACGATTTTTACAAAAGAAATCTGCGCTTTAATTCTATCCTAAAAACTCGATTGTTGAACTAGGCTGATGCCAGCATTGAATCAAGGCTTTACACTTGTCCAAAGAAAATTCCAGGCAAAAAAGAATATTTTTCGATTTAATGCTTTCCATCCTCTTCTAATGAGCTTTTGGATTCTCTTTTTTGGGAAAAGTTTTCTGCTAAAAATATGGATTCCATCTCCAAATGGATTTTTCACTAGGTTTCCTCAATAATTCATCGAAAGAGACACAACGAGTCTGTCGAAAAATCCTCTAAAATTCGCTTTTTTGTGTACCCACCCAAATTTTCGCACCTCTTTCTCGCATCAACAGCGAGTCGCTTTGTACCGAATAAAATATACCGAGATTTTTCGGCAACTTTAACTTCTGGGTTAAAATATCATTTTGCCCTGATTCCAATCATCATTATGTCATCTTTGGGGCCAGCTTTACCGGCATATTCCGAAGCTCTAAAAAAAACCTTGTCAAGTGTATTTTGCAAAGGTTGCTTTAACTCTTCTTTAACAAATTGATGGAATCCGCTGAATTTCAACATTTTTCCTTCCGGATTCTGAAGTTCGGTAATTCCATCTGTGAAAAGAATCAGCGTCTCACCAGCTATAATTTCAACCTTCATTTCCTTGAAACTATCTTTTGCAAGCGCCTTAGACTCAAAAAAACCCAAAGGTTGGCCCCATTCAATTGGTTTATAAAATTCCCCATTCTGCTTGAAAACAGCAATAGCTTCAGGAGCTGCGTTTACAAAGCTAAATTCACGTTTTTTGGGATCAATAATTCCAAATAATGCGCTGACGAATTTCCCATCTGGAAAACTCTCTTTAACTCTATCATTCATGTTTAACATGGATTGGGATAAATTCCCAATTTCCCGGAAGCAATCAGCGGCAAGGATTTTAAGCATGGACATCAATAGTGCCCCTGCAACACCGTGTCCACTTATATCGGCGAAAAAGAGGCCAACTTTTTCAGATTCCGGATAGTGGTAAAAATCGTAAAAATCACCGCCAATTGAATTGCAGGGGGAGAAGTTAATTCCAAGGTCAACATTAGCCATCTTCGGAACATCGCATGGTAAAAGTGAACGATGAACGGTTTTCGCGAATTTTAATTCGATTTTATTTTCTTCATCACGCCGAGCGAGCTCCTCGGTAGCATTTTTCAAAATAAGTTGAGTTTTGATGCGTGCCAAAAGCACATCAAAATCAATGGGTTTGGTTATATAATCATTTGCCCCATATGATAGAGCTTGGATAATATCACTGCTCTGATCTTTAGCAGTAGCCATAATTATAGGAAGAACATTTGCGGACTTTTTTTCACGGACTATTTGAAGAACTTGGAGTCCATCCATTTCTGGCATCATTACGTCGAGAATTATCAAGTCGATTTTTTGATTAGCGAGAGTCTCAAGCGCTTCAATTCCTCCGGAGGCAGTTAGGCAAAAAAAACCCTTTTTTGATAATCTACGAGTCAATAAATCTCTATTCACTTCCTGGTCATCAACAATTAAAATGTTGTCCATATTCACTTTCTCCATTGTTCCTCTCGGTGCATAGCATTTCTTCCTTTATTTTCTTGATTGGCTGATCTGACAAATAATTTTATTTATTTAGCCAAGAAATTGCAATATAAATGATCAATTATTAAGCAAACCAGGTTTTTCTGAAGCATGCGGAATTGCACACTGCCCTCCATAATGGCTTCAAAACAGTAAAAACCCTTTTTGGCATACAATTTGCGTGAAAATAGCTGTAAAAAAGGAGAAAAAATTATGTTAGACCAATCAATTATTGCCTGGTTTCAAAATTGGCTTGTTGAGATGAAACTTAACGAAATCACTTTACACGACAAAGAGTTTGGTTCTGAAGAGTTTATTAATCCAAGAGAACCAATAAATGAAGAAGTAAGTTCTACTGAAAAATTTGCATCTTAATAATTCTGAAAGAACAGGAGGGAAAAATGCAACTCAAAAAAAGGGTAAAGTTTTGTAGAAAACGCCGCCCTTTGGCGGCGTTTTTTATTAGTAAAAGATTTAACTACGTTGGCCGATTAATACTTAAAAATGTAATAAAAGGCAAACGAAATGATAGGACAAATAAATCCCAGGGAAGCTTTTTTACAGAAGACTACTTCTCAAATTCAAGACTCTCTCTCATCCCGCCGATTTAATTCTTCGGAGATCGAAAAAGTTCCGGGAAATCCTCTTGGGACGATAAGAAACGCACAGGCGATTGAAAAAGCTGTTAAGAACAGCCCTGATTATCTAATTTCAGGAAAACAAGTTGAGATGGCTGCCAATCGAGTGGAAAATGAAGCAAGGGTACAATACATCCAGCAAAAACAAGAATTTATGGGAACATACGATGCTGCTGGCAAAAAAACATCTCCCTCCAATGATTCCATGATCAGTCCATCCATAATAAATTATATTATTTAAGATGATTTTCAATCGCCTACACCCAAATTGCACTTTCCTGCTGACAAATTACAGCGAAAAAGAGTAAATATACTTGACTTCTAAAACTGCTTCAACACAAGCGTAGAAAATTTGAAAAAAATATTGTTTCATGAAATTTTTTTTTGAATTATACCAATTTCAATTAGTTCGTTCATCTGACCTATTTCGTGCTTCAGGACTGCGTAAATTGGAGTTGGGTCTGACAGAAATGAATGCTCCAACCATCCAGTAAGGGCTCCTTATTTTCATGAAAGTTCCGTGTTTTCTTGGAAAATATGCCGATCCCACTTCATTTTGATCAAATCAATATTCTTGGGGTGATGCACATATTTTTTGGGATTGGTATTACTGGTTAATTGCCAATGTCAATATGAATTTACTCTTTGTTGCTGTCAAATTAACAAACAATTGTTAAACGAACTCCGAAGTGGTAAAATTTTTATATTATGTTGAAAGATCTGATAAAAATTTTTCTCACTTTAATTTTGTGTTCTTGCATTTATTCTGGCTATATTAAAATGCGAACTGATATTAAAATGAGGGACACCGGCATTGAAATTCAAGCAAAAATTCTTGAATCCGACCCGAGAGCCAATTCAATTTTTGTAAGAGTTGAATATAAAGTATCTGGAACGTCGTATAAAAAGAATTTTTATTTAAAAAAAGAAACCAAGGTCAAAAACAACGATTTAATAACGATTCGATATCTTCCAGAAAATCCAAAAATTGCCGAAATTGATTTTGATCCCAAAAAAGTCGCTTCCAACATGTATTATTTAGGAATTTTTGTAATACTTTATTTAATTTATCGATCGACTAAATTGATGGTTGATGGTTATATTCCAAATTCGTAAACTATCTATTTATGTTTTCGTTTTTCGGAAAAAAATGCGTGGATAAACCTTCTTTCCATTTTTTGCTCTTAAAGAGGGTTTGATAGAAAAAAAATCACAAAAAGACTTGCCTTGAAGGGTAATACTTTAGCTTTTTGCCAACGAAGTGCTTTTGGGAGACCCCTTGAAGGACCAATAAATCAGTATAATTCCAACCATCGAGAAAACCCAGTAGTCATTTGGTAAACCAAGCAGCCATTTTTTATGCCATGGAATGAAAGCAGGGGAGAATTTTTGTATTCCAAAGGCCGGATTGAAAATGAACCATAGGAAATCTTCGATGATCCAAAAGATCATTAAACTGCCCAGAATTCTCGCTTCCAACTTCCATGAGAAAGCGAAAAGAATGACTAAGGGGAAGTGAAACATGAGAGCCATGAATGAAAAAACCCATGCATGGTAACCGGTCATTGGCCTTCCCCCCCAAAATATGTCTAACAACCAATGCTCTTCGATTCGCCAAGTAGGAAGTCCTTTTGCCCACCCTTTTCCGCCTTCTATCTGAATTTCAGTTTGTGCGAAAAAAAATGAAGCAATAAAAATAAATAACACCATTAACAGGATCTGTTTCATAAACTCCGTCCCAATCGGGTCGCATCTTCCATTGGAAATCGAAAGAAAAATTGCAAAAGTTTGAATGTTTCAGATTTTTGAAGGTGTGGTATAGGGAATTAGCCCAATACAATCTTCAAAATGTCCATTGCTGCATTTGGTCGGGAAATTTCAATGGCTCTGCGATGCATATTCTGGATTAGTTCAGGGTTATTCATTACTTTATTAATTTTAAATTCAAGGCCGGCAGGATCAGTGGCTTTCATTGCAGCCCCATTTTCCAGAAGATAGTCGGCATTTCTTTCTTCCTGACCAGGTATTGGAGAGACCAGAATCATTGGAAGCCCCATTGCAAGGCATTCAGAGGTGGTAAGTCCACCAGGTTTTGTGACCGCAATGTCTGAAGCCGCCATCAGTTTTTCAATGGTATTTGTGAAACCCATGGGTTTAATTCTGTCAGGGAAACTTTTTGAAAGTTCTGTGAAACGTTTCAGCAAATCTTCATTCTTTCCTGCCAATGCGATAATCTGAAATTTTTTCTCCATTTGAGCAAGGCGCTTCACTAGGGATTCAAGTCCTTCAAGCCCTGCCCCACCAGACATCATCAAGATGGTGAATCGGTCCGGATAAATTCCAATTTCCTTTGCGCACTCTTCCTTTGAAAAGGTTCCTGAAAAAACGGGATTAATGGGAATTCCCGTAACGTGGATCTGGTCGGGTTTAACGCCCCTATCAGCAAGCCGGAAGGCTACTTCTTCCGAAGCTGTCAGATAAGCAGTCATAAAAGGGTGGACCCACATTGCATGGACGTCGAAATCAGTAACAGCTACATATACGGGACATTTCAATCCATTTTTTTCAACCATTGCAGAAAGAATTTCGGCTGGGAGAAAATGCGTGCATATGATTACATCCGGGGAAGATTTTTCAATTTCCTCTTCGAATTTTGCCAGGTTCAACTTTTGAACAGCTTTTCGAATTTTATTTAAAAGCGAATCCGGCTTTTCCCGATCGGCTTTTCTGTAAATGTATCCCCAGATATTTGGATGATTTTCAACCATTTTGATATATGATCCAGCATACAACTTTCGAAATAAATCAGGGACAAGAGTCATGAGGTCAAGATGCTTAACCTGAAGACTTTTTTCAGTTTTTTTTGCAGCCGATTCAATTGCCTGAGCCGCCCTAATATGGCCTACGCCGGCAGAAACACTAAAAATAGAAATATTTTTCACGATTTCCTCCCCTTCTGTTGAAGTTTGAAAAACTGGGGGTTCCAATTAATTCTCAAAAAGTGCGAAAGTCATAGTTCTACCGAATCAGAGATATTTTTTAAATTCATTTTAAGTAAATTTCATTAATAGTCACGTATAAAAGCAGCAAAAGTCAAGATTGAATAAGGTCAAATTTTTCCAAAATTGTGTAAACGGGGCCGGTGGGTTGTAATTCACTTTTAAAAAGTTTAAAGTCTTCTACCAACCATTTTCCTTTTGCCTCCAAATGCTGAATCTCCGGTTTTGAGTCACGGGCTCTGGCAATAGTGATGTGTCCTGAAAATTTTTTCTGGTCTGCAAAGACATTCAATTTTTTCAGCAATGAGTTCGCAAAATCAATTAAGATGTCAGATTTTACTCCAAGTACCAGAACTCGAGGTACCTTAAGACTTGGGAAAATCGACGATTCCGTTAACTCGAGTTCAAATTTTGAAAAATTTTTGGAAACATCCTTGGCGATTGAAAAGATCTCGGATAATTTTGAAGAAGGAAGCGCGCCCATGAAGGCCAACGTTAGATGTAGCTGGCTCTTTCCGGTTATTCGCCAAGAATTGTGAACATTTTTTTGAATTTGTTGAATTTCATTTTTGATTGAATCCGGCAAGCAAATGGCAAAAAACGCCCTTATTGTTCCAGTGTCTTCGATCATTTTCCCTAATCCCTGATTAGCGCTATTTTCAGATTACAAACGAATTCCAAAATGTTGTTACAAATTCTTTTGTGAGCTTCGATTTAGCTTATAAGCTGTAGAATATTTGACTTTTTCGAAAAAATGCTCGGATTCCCCAAGCCTTCAAGGTTTTTTCCTGAACTTTCAATTCATTCGTAATTCTCTTCTATTTTGCTCAAAATTCCAAAAAATTCTATTAAACTCCAGTATGCAGCCCTTTCTAACATGTAGCTCCTGTCCCCAAAAATTGGAAGAGAAAACAAATGTGTTTCATTATTAGGCTCAACTACAACCAATTCGATGTAATCGCCATGCTTTTGCATTGAATTGTCTCTCTTCAAATTGTTTATCAACAGCCAATCTACACCGAAAAAAGCCTTGCTTTCGGCTATTATATTGTTTAGTGATTTTTTTACAAATACCTCCTGAGAAAAAACAATCCCTCCTTTGAACACTTTGGAACATTTCTCAGAAACCGTTAGCAATCCAGCCATTTTTCCGCATGTAAAACCTTCCACAAGCGCAAAATTTTTTCCGGATTTTTCAAGTTTTTCGTAAATTTTATCTGTTAACCGTTCATCATTCTGGGAATAAATAAATTCTCCAATTTGTTTCAGAATTTCGGTCTTCATTTCCTCAACAATGGAGCGGGCTTTTTCATAAGTTTCAGTCGAAGCTGCTATTCTGATGTCAATTCCATGGGGGCGCGCATAAAGCGCAAAGGTTGGATGACTCATGGAAAGAAAATCTTTTAACTTTTCAGCCATCAGGCTTTCCCCTAAACCGAAAGTATGTAGAGTTTGTGAATAAATATTTTGTTCACTTCGGGCTATCTTGGGAAGAGCAGTTTCTTGCCACATTCTTCGCATTTCATGTGGAGGGCCGGGGAGAGAAACAATTGTTTTGCCACCGGTTTTAACAAACCAACCCGGAGCAGTTCCGATGGGGTTTTCTAAAATTTCCGAGGAAGGAATCACCCAAGCTTGTTTAAGATTATTTTCGGGCATCTTAATTCCACGTTTTTCAAAGAAACTTTGGATTTTTAATTTTATTCCATCGTGAACTTCAACTTTTTCGTCTAACAGACTGGCAATCGATTCGCGTGTAACATCTCCCGGTGTCGGGCCTAGCCCTCCAGTTGTGATAATAAGGTCACTTCTGCTAAGAGCCAGGCGCAAAACAGTCTTGATTCGCTCAATGTTATCACCAACAGTTGATCGGAAATAAAGAAAAATTCCATTCTCTTTCAAGCTTTGAGCAAGGAAAACCGCGTTTGTGTCAAGAATTTCTCCTAACAATAATTCCGTTCCAACACTTATTAATTCAGCTACCAATGGTTTCATTTTCACACCCCAACTTTTTTACCACTATACAACAAAAACGTAATTTTTCAATACTAGTTTCATCGGATTTTAGTGCCTTTTCGGAAAATTAGCTTTCAGAGGCTTTTTTCGTTTGTCAAATGATTTATTCTGCAGTTCTTTAAAAACCTTCAGCTAAAAGGAAATTTTTCTTTCTTGCTCATACTTTGAGAAGAATTTAATCTCTCATTTGAGTTCTACGATTGACATGATTTGCTTTTCAAAAAAAAAATTAGGAATTCTTCACAAGTATCTTTTTAAAGAATTCCAATTTTTTTTCGGCATAAAAAATGCCAATTACTAAAAATAGCGGTGATTAAATTATTTTTTTTCCTTATCAGGGTACCACATTTTTGGCACTAATAGAAGATTTCACAAACCCTAAAAAAATGGAAAATTCTTTTCCAAAAAAAGATTCTAAAAGGATTTGACTTGAACTTTTCTCTCAAGTATAATGCACTGGCATTTTTGATGCACTTAGAAGCGGGAGTCGCTGTCAATGAAAAGTCAGTACAATTTTAGAATCGGTTTAACCCTGGTTGTTCTCGTTTTATCGTTACTCTTCACGTTTCCTTCTACTCCTTATTGGGAAGTATTTTTTGGCGCGCTGTCAATCGATGAGCAACAAGCAGTTCCAGAGAACTTGCTTGAGTTCGGCGTCACCGATGATGGCAAAGACGGTTTGGTCAAGCTTAAGGGGAATTCTGCCTCTTTAGTAATGGGAAAGCTTGATTCAATGGGCCAGCAAAACATCCTTAACGGTGTTGCTGATACCGTCCGCAGAAAAATAATTGAGGTCGGCGGTGATGCAAAGGTAATCAACCCCGATTATACCAATAAGATTATTTCCATCAGAGTTCCTGGAACTAAAGACCAGGAATTAAGAGACCTGTTTAGAAAAACACATCTTTACGCAACTCTTCCAAGCATTCTTGCAGTTGCTTTTCCGAAATCAAAGATTACGCTTGGCTTAGATCTCAAAGGTGGAATAGACTTGGTTTATCAGGTTGATACTTCCACAATTGCTGAGGGAGATTCAATTACGGATGCGGTAAAAAGATCAGTGGAAATCATCCGCAATAGAATCGATATGTTTGGTATAGCTGAACCAAGCATTAAAGAACAGGAAGGGAACAGAATCAGAATCCAACTTCCTGGCTTAAAAGATCCCGAAAGAGTTAAAAACCTAATTCAATCGACAGCCATGTTGAAATTCCATTTAGTAAAAGATCAAAACTTTTCAGCTGATCAACTGAATGTCGATCCTTCAACAGACTTATTGTTACCGGAGGCCGGCAAATCAGGCACTCCTTCAAAATGGTATAAACTGAAGAAAGAAGCGGATGTTTCAGGAAGAGATTTGAAATATGCGCAAGTTTCTTTTGATGATATCGGAGCTCCAATGGTTCACTTATCCTTTAATATGGATGGTGCAACCAAATTTGCGCAAGTTACTGGCCAACACATCGGAGAGCAACTTGCAATCGTCCTTGACAATAAGGTTCATAGTGCGCCCACGATTCAATCAAGAATAACCGGTGGTTTAGCTCAAATTACCGGACATTTTACTCTTGAAGAAGCCCAAAATCTTGCGATAGTGTTAAGAGCAGGCGCGCTTCCAGCGAGTTTGATTCTTCTCGAAAGCAGAGTAGTCGGACCAACGTTGGGAAGCGAATCAATCCAAGCTGGATTTAAAGCCGGCTGGATCGGAATCTTAGCAGTAGTAATCTTCATGATTTATACCTACAAGGTTTGTGGATGCTTGGCTGACCTTGCAGTTATGTTCAACACTTTGATTGTTTTTGGGTTCCTGGTTTTCTTTGGTGGAACGATGACCCTCCCAGGCATTGCCGGGTTGATCCTGTCAGTAGGTATGGGCGTCGATTCAAACATAATCATTTTTGAGCGTATACGTGAGGAATTGCGAACTGGAAAAACTGTTCGAGCATCTATTGATGCCGGTTTCGACAGGGCATTAGCATGCGTTATCGATTCGCATGTGACCTCGATCTTAACCGTTTGTCTCCTATACTTTTTCGGCACGGGACCAATTAGGGGATTTGCTATCACTCTTGGATTTGGCTTAGTAGCAAACCTTTTCACAGCCATTATCGTCGTTCAACTAGTATTGGCTCTCATGTACCGCCGGACAAACGCCACAACCTTGAGCATTTGATCCAGCATAATTCGCGAATTTGCAGAGGTAAAATATGACGTTCGATTTCATGGGAAATAGATACAAGGCGTTTGCCTTTTCCGGAACACTTTCCGCTCTTTCGATAATTATTATTCTCGTATTTGGATTCAATTACGGAATAGATTTCAGAGGTGGAAACCTTATTCAAGTAAGATTTAACAGCCCAATGGATGAGGTCAAAATCCGAGATGCTTTTGAAAAAATGGGTAAGCTTTATTTCAAACCTGACCAGCTGGTTATTCAGAGTGTGGCAGGCGCCGGAGTAGGCAAAGAATATATCATCCAATATCCAGCTTCACCATCGGATGACCCCATTTATGCCGCTCAGCATTCCGAAATTTTGTCCAAGTTGAAAGAATTTGCTCCCTACGATGACAATTACATCCAGACTTCAAACATCGGTCCCACAGTCGGAAGTGAAATGAAACGACAAGCAATTGTCGCCTCGATACTTTCGATTATCGGCATCCTTTTGTATTTGGCCTGGAGATTCGAAAATCAGTCCGCCATTGGAGCCGTTCTTTCGATTGTTCACGATTTAGTTGTCGTTTCCGGTTTTGTAGCAGCATTGCAAATTGAATTTGATGTCACCGTTCTGGCTGCAATTCTTACAATGTTAGGTTATTCCGTCAACGATTCCATCGTCGTTCTTGATCGAATCAGAGAGAATCGTCGGCTTTACAAAGACCGAGGAATGGCAGATCTTATTAATGATTCAATCAACCAAACTCTTGGAAGAACAATCAGGACTTCAGTCACAGTTCTTTTCACTCTTTTCTCACTATTCTTCTTTGGAGGAACAACAATTCACAATTTCTCCTTGACACTCCTGATAGGTGTCTTCTTCGGAACTTACTCTTCGATTTTCATCGCGAGCCCAGTTCTGATTCACATGGCTCCTCCCAAAAGGAAGCATTCGAGATAAAAACGTAATCAACCCCCGCTGAAAAGCGGGGTTTTTTCTTTTTTGGTAGAGAATTTTTAGGAGGAAGATCTTGAAAACCGTTATCCAGCGTGTTGAGTCTGTGGTTTTGACAGTAGAAAATAAGGAAGTTTCCAGAATTTCGGAAGGTTTAATCTGCTATCTGGGAATCGCGTCTGGTGATAGCGAAGAAGAGCTAAAATGGATGGCCAAAAAAGTCGCGAATCTCCGCATTTTTCCAGATTCTGAAGGAAAAATGAACCTTTCCGCAATCGATAAAAACTTTTCGATTTTAGTAGTCTCTCAATTCACACTTTTTGGGGACATAAAAAGAGGCTATCGTCCATCATTTTCAGACGCTGAAACTCCAGCTAGAGCCAACGATTTTTATCAAAATTTTATTTCAGCTCTAAAAGAAAATGGAATAAAAGAGGTAAAAGGTGGAGTGTTCGGGGCAGATATGACAATTGAACAAATAAATCGTGGCCCAGTAACGATTATAATTGACTCCAGGGATAAAGCAAATACATAATTGGCATTAAAACTCAGTTTTCCGCAAACAGTTTTTTTTGAATTCTTTTCAGGTAACTAAGTTTCGAATTTGATTTTAGAGATCCTGTTTTGCCAACTTCCTGGATTTCCAGCAGCTTTATTGCTTTCAAGAACTCTTCTTTGTTGATCAAAATTTGATATGGCGGGGAGATTTCCAAATCTTGAGAGACTTCCAGAAGAGTTTCCTCATCAAAACTTTCCAATCGTTTGGAGACAATAATCTGTCTGAAAAATTCCCGGTCGCGTGGTTTGATCGGTGTTTTTTTCCGATTCGGCCTAGCTGTAGGGATAGTAACATGCCATTCTTTGAAAATAAAAATAATCAGCAATACCGAAGCTAAGATAAGGAAAAACGACACTACACGCGGTTCATACCAAGCTGGAGCGAAATGCTCCTTAACCGCATCAACAAAATCGTCATAGGACATTACAGAACCGTTAGGCATTTTTTTTAATTGTATGGTGCAAGCTTATTACACCGATTTTCAAATGACACATCCAATGTAAAATTGGATTAACCAACATCGGTTAACTCAGTCACCTCAATTTTGCTCAAAAAAAACATCAGAACTACTCAACAACCGGATTTGTAAGGTTCTTTGAATCCTTCGCATTTTTTTTTTCAATAACCGGCATTCAGATTATTTTATAACTTATCTCGGTGATGAAGCGCTTTATTTCATTCGAACTATCCCGTCGAAGTTGTGGAATCAAAGGCTTAAGTAACTCAGGTTTAATTTTTCCAAGGGCCCGTATCGCATTGAATCGAACCATATCATTTAAATCCTTAATAAATGGAAAAATCAAATTAACCATAGTCTCAATTTTTGTTTCCCCTAAAACCCACAACGCACTAGCTCTCATTCCGATATCGGAACTAACAAGCATTTTATTTAGTACAGGGAATATGTCTATTCTTCCAATTTGCCAAACAGCTAAAGCCGCATTTGCTCTTATTCTGTTATTTGGGTCATCAAGAAAAGGAAGAATAATGGAGAGGGCATTTTCTTTTCCGATTCCTGTAATGGCCTCGATTGAGTTGGCCCGAACTCTATCATCCGGATCGCTAAGGAATTCTACCAATTTTCCAAGTAAGTCGTAATTGCCAATAATGCCGAGAGTTTTAACTATAGCTGCGCGAACTTTTTTAGAGGGGTCCCTCATCGCAGAAAGTAAAGCATCAGTAGCTTTATCAGTAACATTAAGGTTTTCAATTATCAAAACAGCCCTTAGTCTGGTTTCAGGGTCAAGAGACTTCAATTCAGTGATTAATCGATCCACAAATCCACCGTCAAGTTTGGAAATAGCAGAACCAGCTAATTTCCTTATTTCAGGAGAAAGATTTCTGAAATTTTGGATGTATCGCGCCTGAGTAATCTTCGCTATTTCTTTCAAAGCAAAAAAACGCACCTCGTCCGAAGGATGATTCACTGCTCTGGACAAAATTCCAGGAAATTCGGCTGGATTTGCAATCTCCTTAAGACCATTCAGAGACTTAATTACAACTTCAGAGGCTGGATCAACACAGGCATTTTCCAAAATTGAAAGGAGTTTTGGATGTTTTCTTTCCAGTGCCAAACCAATTGCGGCCATCCTGACCTGAGGATCAGGGTCAGAGGTTTTTTCCTCAATAATTTGCATCAAATCATAATTTGTTTCCGCAATCAATTTTAAAGTTGCAAGGCGTATATGTGGCTGAGAATCATTTAATAAATCGCCCAATTTAAATGATGGCAGCGGTTTCAGTAATAGTTTTTTGAAGTTTTCCCTATCTTCCCTGGAAAAATAAGCGATACATTCAATCAAAGGTCTAAAAATATCAATATGCGGAAGTTTAGTAAGGGCTTTGTTATAAATAGAGGCGATTGACGAATCATTTTTCAGCGAATCGATAATCAAATTTTTTCTGGAATCCGGATGCATACCAAGAATGTTTTTCATTGTTTCCATGGGAGCTTCATTGAGGATATGCGGTAAAACTTGAAGTAGAGGCTGGTATTTTTCTGAAACAACTTCGAAGAGAATTTTACCGAGATCTCCGAGGATGTCTCCGTGTGATTCAACAAGAATATATTGTTTTAATTCCTCGACCCATGAATTCACCTGTTCACGAAGAAAGTCAAGATTTGTTTCATTTGGATCTTCTAATCTTCTATTGGTTTGTTGAGCAAGGTTTACCAGACTTTCGATCACCTGAGCGCGAATTACCGGAACAGGGTCGTAAATCAAAGAAAGTGCCGGAAGAAATGTAGTGGTATCCATCTTCCTCAAAACCTTGTTAATTAACTCACTTCTAAGCTCTCTTTTTTTTATTCCGGCAGCAAGTTTTACCAGAAAAGCCCGTGAATCATTGCGATTAATTAACACATCCTCAATTAATTTGATTATCGTTTTTCCTGAATCATTCCTTAAAGCGTCTGTAAATGGTTTTTCCAACTCTTCTGTTGAATATTCTGCCAGAACTTTCCGGAGCTTCATTTGGATACTGTTACCACCCGATTCAGCTAAGTCCATGAAGTGGGAGAGAAAATCGGGGCGGTGAAATCGAACCATGTTTTGAAATTGAAATTTCTTCAATTCAAGATCATTGGAAGCAAACATTTCTTTCGCTTTTTCGAAAAAATGAATTTCTTCCAATACCAGAACAACTTCAAAATAAAACTGGGAATTTTTATCTTCGGGAACTGCTCTCAGTAGAGCCCCTGTGGCATTGTCTCCAAAATCGTTTACCAACGCCTCATGAATGACTTTCCTGATTTCCAGGTTTTCATCATTCAACAAGGGAATAAGGATATCCAGGGAAGTTTGGCTCTGAATTTTAATAAGAGATCTAATGGCAGAAAGACGGATTCCTTGATTTTCGTCTGAAGAAAAGGGTCTCAAGAAATCGACACCGGCTTCAATTTTGCGAATCCCGATTAAATCGATCATGGAGATTACAATATCAGGGTCGGGAGAACTCAAAGACCTCCCGAGGTTAAGAATCAACTTATCTGCTTCCGGGTCCTCAATATTTGAAAGCTCTGCAAATGCAGTTTTCCTGTCGGCAGGAGAGCCCTCCATCAGCTGAGTAATCAGCTCAGAGGAGGAAATTGCCGAATCAAAGGGCCAGATCATTTATTATCTTCCTTTGGCAAGAATGTCATTTATTTCCTTCCTAACCCCTTCGTCCTGATCAAATCTTAATGGTCGAATATAGGGTGCCAAAGTATAGGGATCAGTCAACTTACCTAAGCTTTTTATTAAATTTCTCCTTACATCGGCATCTGGGTCTTTCAGATTTTGAATTAAAATGGGAACGAATCTCTGATCTTTCATTTCACCGAGTGCGAAAGCAACAGAAGCTCTCATCCACTTGTTCTTATTTTTAAACATCTCAACAATAGTCTCGTATATTTGGTAATATCCCATTTTCCAAAGAGTCATCAGGGCATTTGCCCGCACTCGGTTATTTGAATCATGTAATGCTGGAAGAATATGATCCACCATTGACAAATCTCCGACATAACCCATGGCTTCAACTGCATTAGCTCTGACCCGATCATTTGGATCATTAATATAACTAAAAAGCATATTTGCTACTGCCGGTCCTCCAATTTTTCCAAGGCACATGATAACAATAGCCCTTACATAAGGGTCGGGATCCTGAATTGCAACGATCAAGGGAGTCTTCACTTCCGGAGTGAGGTTATCACCAAGTGCCTCAAGAACCTGGGCAGCCATAGCTCGTGTTCTTCCGTCAGGATCAGAAAGTTTTTCAGCCATTTCTTCAAGAAAACCCGGTGCCATCCTAATAAGAGAAAGGCCTACTGCTTTCTTGGATTCAGGAGTCATTTTTGTAAACCCGGCCAAGTATTTTCTCTTGGTAACATATGCAATAGCTTCTTTGGCAGATTGTTTTATCGTGCCATTTATGTTCACTAATAATCCACTTAGGGCACCTGTAATTTTTGGATGATTGCTTTCCCTAATAACAAGAATGGTTTTTAAAACCAAATTTGGATCCGGATCTTTCAGGAATTCCAGAACGATTGGAACGCTTGCCTCTTCATCAAAATGTTGAAGCCTTAATAACTCAATGACAGTCCCTCTGACAATCGGGTCTGGATCATGGATTTTCCCGGAAAGAATGGTCAAAGCATTTGCAAATCCGCTTTCGCCAATTACCTGAAGCAATCTGCATCTTACGTTTGGATCATTATGCCGCAACGCTCCATCGACCATACTTTTTAATCGTGGATCCATCATTAGAGTCAGAATGTCATTTTGAACGGTCTGAGGAAGAGTCAGGAATTTTTCAAGCAATAATGTATTCAGAACATCAATAATAAAAGTTTCAGTAGGGTTGCTCAACAAAGCAAGGCCAGTCATATAAATATCGCTTTGGGGGGAACAACAGGCGTCAATCAAAAACTTTTTCCGTTCTTCTAATTCCAATCCCCTGATAAAAACGAACAGCTGCTGATCAGCGTATTTAACCAATAACGGCAAGCTTCTTAAAATCACTTCAAGGTTGTGCCGTCCAATTCTAATTAAACAGTCTACCAAGGGTGAAATCATGTGCTTGAGAGAATCATTAAAACAACCTTCGATTGGGACAGCAAAATCATTTATTTTCTTTTTGATTTCCTCGCTCTCCCGGAGGGCAGGGTCCATGTGTTCAAGATCATCACCAAATTTTCTAATAATTGCGAAGATGGTATCAATAACAATTTTGGGAATTCCCTTTGCCCTGTCCTGTAATGAGGGAAAGAGAAATGAATAGGACTTCGGGTCCTGAAGTTGCTGAAGCATCAGAAGCAACTTGTTTTTAAAAGCCATTGGCCTTCTTTCGAAACCTTCAAATAATTGTTTGTAAAATTCCTCGCCATGGACCTGCATAGCTTTAAGAACGCCATACCAAACACCAATCTCAATGGTTGGAAAATTCTTAATAACTTGTTCCATAAAAACCGGATCTTTAATTTTTTCGACATGTCTGAGAAATTCGAGTTGAAGAGGCTTTTTTTCCTCTTTCTTTTGCTCATTAGGTTCTTCCTTGAGAATATCGAAGAAAATGGGATAGGTTCTGGGATTCTGGAGGAGAACAACATTATTAAGGTAAATTAATTTATCTTTGGGGGAATAATCATTCCACTTTGAGATTAATTTTTCGATAATTCCAGACCGATCAATCGAAAAATTAACTACTCCTCTGACTCCAAGGTCAGTGGTAGTGCAAAGAACCTCTGTTAGTGGTTGAAGCTTTTCCTCAGTTATTTCGGCAAGAATTTCTTTGAATCCTTCTCGGAGGATTGGATCATCATATTCTAATAGTTTTAGTATTTCCCTAAGATCAGCAGGAGATAATTTTGCCCGTTTATTTGTTAAAATTTCAATGATTTTCAGTCGTACATCAATTGATACGGTATCTTTGAATTTGGCACAAAGAAAACAAACAGTATCATGATCTAAATTGGCTTCAAGTTCACCCTGGGATTGAACAGAAAGCTTCCTATCGGGAGACAACATATTTTCAAATGATTCTGTTGCACTAAAAGGTTTGCCGTTATTCATCCAAGCCATTTTTCTTCTCCGATTTTCTTATGGAAACGCTTTCTTCCGGATCACATCAATATTTAAAAAGCTAGTTTCATCACGAATCGCTTTTTAAAAAACACTTTTGTTGTTTTTCAAAACCATTTTCTTTAAGTTGAAGCAATATTCTTAGTACTTCATTTTCTAGGCAAAACACAAAATAGATTACTCTCGATTTTTGAGATGATACCTCATTTTGAAGCAATTATAATAGATTATTTAACTTTCATCATTAACATTTGTAAAAAAATGAATCTTTTTTCTAAAAAATTTAATCAATAGGAAACCTAATTCTATTAGGAAAATCAAAGGAACCGAAACAAGGATCTGGGAAAAAGCATCGGGAGGAGAAAAAATTGCTCCCAGAATGAAGGCAATTACAATATTGACTCTCCGATTTTTTTCCATTTTTTCAAGTGGAAAAATTCCAACAAAATCCAAAAAAACCATCAGCAGTGGAACTTGGAAAATCAAACCCATAATAACCAGAAAAATAATGGAGAAATCAACGTAACCGGAAAACGAAAACACTGGTATGAACGTATTTCCCATGTAGGTCATCAAAAAATCGATGGATACGGGAAGAATAATAAAATAGCAAAAAAGGCCTCCAACCAGGAAGCAAAAAAGTGATGGAATCAACAAAAACTTCGCAATCGTTTTTTCTTTCCTTTTCAAACCCGGTTCAACAAATTTCCATAATTGCCATATAAATACTGGCAAGGAAAGTACAAAAGCAGCATAACAAGCAATTTTCATGGAAGTAAAAAAAGTCTCGGTAATTGAAAGTGCAGCAAGTTTAATGTCAGGTTTAACCGATTTCAAAGGATAGATAATCAATTCGGTTATTTTTTCAACCCAACACCAGGTAATCAGAAAAAAAACGGAAAAAATCACAAGACAAAAGATAATTCTGTATCTAATTTCAGCAAGATGTTCAGTAATTGGAGCTTCTTTCAAATCGGTCATTTGTTTTTTCTCATTTGACATTCTTGTAAGACTTGATTTAGAGGAGTAAAGAAGAAATTTTTTTCATGTCGATTTTAAAATAACTTGGAGAGGAAGTAAACAGGTTTAGCTTGGTTTTATAATTTTGAAGGTCCTGTTGTGTTTTCGCAAAGCAAGATGATTTCGAACTCTCTGGGTCACTAAATCCAAATCGAATGGTTTGGAAATATAATCGATAGCGCCAAGTTTAAGGCCTTTACATTCATCATTCATACCTGACATGGCAGTTAGAAAAATGATTGGAATCTCCTGAGTGGCCTTCTTTTCTTTCAACCTCCGACAAACTTCGTATCCATTCATTTCTGGCATAATTATATCTAATAAAATCAAATCAGGAGGATCCGATTCGACCATTTCCAAAGCCGTCTTTCCACTTTTTGCAACCACAAGACGGAATTCTTCTGAAAGGACTGGTTCAAGAATTTCCAGATATTCAGGGCTATCATCAACAACCAAAACGGTTTGCACACAATTATTGGGTGGCATTATTTCCTCCTTCTTTCCTTTAATCTACTTTTAAAAATTCCAAAATTTTCCGAAATTAATTTTCCGGAACCAGAAACCCTAATTCTAACTCGATTCCAGTATCAAAACGAATTTTTTTCCATGAACCAGGGCAAACGCCTACTATTTGTTGATCTGATGCGATTAATCTCCTCAAAGCGGATCCATAAATCATATTTTTCTTCCCATATTTTCTTCAAAAAAAATGGGTGTTTTATACGAAATTTCCCATAAAGTAGCATCAACAGACAACCTCGTTAAAGATTGATTAACAGCTGAAAAAGTGTATGTTTGCCCTGTCCCATGAACGAAAAACAAAAAAAAATTCTTTCTAGAAAATCTTCACTTAAACTTTCCATCATCTTTAACACACTAAGTTAAAGAAAAAACAATTCGTGGAAAATTTGATAACCATGTTTTATTGCCAGATCTTTTTTTATTTCAGCTTGATGCTATTTTACCGGAAAAACAAATATGTCCGGACAGAGGAATTATTGAAAAGGCAAGTGTTTAAAATAATTTCCATACTTTTCGACTTTCTTAGATATCCCTTTTTTGAAGCATTATCATTGTAATGTCGTCTTCCTGTGGCTCTTCTTTCACCATGGATTTGTGCCAATGGTTTATTAAATCAAAAGTTTGTTTCGCGTTTTTCCCATGAAATTCGGCAAGGTTTTGAAAGGTTTTTTCATAACCAAGCACTTGATTTTGAGTATCTTTTGCTTCAACCAATCCGTCTGTATAAAACAAAACCCTGTCTCCGCTCTGAAGCTTCAGTTCGTTATTCCTAAAAGTCGAGCGTTTTCTGTTCGATTGAGGTAGGGAATCGTTAAGTTGAACAATCTTGGGTGGATTATTTTTTCGAAACAGGCAGGGGAAATTATGTCCTGCATTCGAAATAAACAATGTTTCCAGGTTTGTGTCCAGCAATGCGATCATGAGCGTCATCATACGTTTGGACTTCAAGTTTCGAAACATTGCCTGAGCCAAATACTCCTGCATTTCTATAGGCTGAGGAAATTTCCCTGCGTCACTGCAAAGCTTCAGAAATGGGCCTACAATGGCTTTTGCCATAGCCATAATGAGAGCTGCCCCCAGACCGTGACCAGTAACATCCCCGATAATGATAAGCGCATGTGTTTCATCCAAAGAGATAATGTCAAAATAATCACCTCCCAAACAGCTGGCAGACCTCGTTTCTCCATAAATTGAGAAGTTACCGATCAATGTTTCATTGTGAGGAAAAAGATTTTCCTGAACAATTCTTCCCACTTCAAGATCAGCCATTCCCTCCATTGCAGAATTGAATGTTAAAGCTATCTCCTGGAGTTCATCTGAATTATCACACGGAAGACGTAGTGCGAAGTTACGATTGCCTATGGCTTTTACTCCGATGGTTAGATTCTCCAATGGAGTTAATATTCGTCTCGTTAAAATATAACCAATGAAAATTGCCAAACAAACACATAAAGTTCCGAAAAGAATCAGGCGATTTTTGTCCGAAGATTTTTCCCGTTTGAGGAAACAATCCGGTAGAGCTACTACAATGTTCCGGCCGAGCAATTCTCGGCTAAGAATTCCAGCCAACAATAATCCCCCCTGGTCTGGAATTTGCCTGGTTGTAAAACTTCTTGAACCGGAAAGCCCTTTAAAAAATAGTTCTATCCCTTTTGAGAATTTTCTTTTTGGAAAGTTATTAGGAAAACCCCTTGCATTCTGACTTACGCAGAACGAATCGTAAAAGTTAAAATAGGATTTTCTCAAACGTTTCTTCAGATAAACAAGGTTAAAATCCCCTTTTGACATTACCAGCAAAATAATATGAGTTGCTCGACCGGTTTTGGAAAAAATCGGGAGGAAAATCGACCATTTTTCTGCATCGTCAATTTTTAGACAAATAACTTTCCCTAAATTCCTGCTTACTTCAGTCACAAAATTTCCTGATGAAGATATCGACTCAATAAAAGAAACAAGAAACTGTTCAACAAAGCTTCCTTTTTCATTGTTCAAATTTGATAATTCATAGGAACAAAGTTTTCCCAAAACGTTGTCCAAAGGATTGTTTTTTGCGCCCACCTCTAATTCCCAAATAATTTTACCTTTTTCGTCAATTATTCGCGCGCCAAATCCCGATCCATCATCAAAAAGTTTTTTTATATTAAGGATTTTATCAACTAACATTTGTTTAGATTCTGGTGAATCACAATCGCTTTTTTTGAAAATTTTACCCAAATGCCTTTCAAAAGACCCCAGAAACCAAGGGAATCCACTTTCAATTGCATAAAGATACTGTTTTAACTTTGAATAGGACTTTATTAGGCGTTCTTCATTACGCCATTCAAGATAATTCTGACATGAGGCGGCAATTGCAAGGAGAGGGAGTACACTTGCAAAAATAAAAAGTACTGAAATTCGTAATTTTAGACTCGATTTGAATGTATTCCCTTTAATTACAGAGAATAAGAAGAATCCCGTACTAAGAGCCAAGAAGATGGTATAAAAAAGAATGTAAAAAAAAGAAAGCAGATTTGAAGATTTTTGTAGCGAAGGGCAGGAAATTTTCAAAAGTTCGCCCGAAGAAGTCTCGAAAAAATGGAATAATTTTCCTCCCCGCTCGATCAAACCTTTCTCTGAGCTGGAATAAGCATTCACGGCCGATCGAAGGGCAGGGTCAGATATTTTTGCCAATTCATCAGGAATTAATGTTGCCTCAATTTTCTTCCGGGCAAAGCGTCGGTTAAAAAAAATTATGGAATCTAGTAAAGGAAGCTGATTCCAGTTAATGGTTTTATTCAGCCGCACAAAAAAAGCGATTTTTTCGTCAACAAAAGAATAAAAATAGCGATTTTTATCACAACCCCCTACATCTATTAAAATATTTTTATCTATTTCATTTGGGCGAGCATATTTTCCAATGAAATCTTTTATTTTATCCCATTCCTCAAGGAAAAACTGTCTTTTTTTGTCAGACGGTACAAAATTGCTCTTCATCAAAACGTTGTACAAAATCGTCGCACTTGCAATCTCACTCCTCGAAGCGATTTCAGGGAATAAAAATTCCAGTTTAGAGTTTATCGCAAAAATCGAAAAGATGTCCGGAAACCGCCGGTTAATAACTGAGACCCACTTTTCAATCTTTTTTTTCGGATCTGATGATTCGGAAATTTTACGGCAACATTCACTAAGCAAGGTTTTAAAAAAATCTTTGGGGGGCATTGGGTTTTGAAGACTGGATTTTAGCTTTTCAAACCTTTCCGCTGTATTTCTTTTCTCAGTAGTTTCCAAATATTCCACATGGTTTGCAATTGCGATCCAAATAAGAAAAAGAGGCAATCCAAAGAAAACAACGCAGAAGATGCCACCCAATAAAAGCTGTCTACTATTTGTTGTTTTCACTTGGATCCTCTCCCCTTCCAAGCAAAATAAGAGTAATATCGTCTTCCTGGGGTTTATTTTCTGTAAAGCGTTTGAAACAAGCCATTATTTTTGCTATTGAATCAGATAGGTTGTGATTCAATCCAGAAGTTACTGAGAGAAGGAAGTCCAAATCAGGGTTTTGTGCATTAGGGCTCTTTGAGTTGGTAATTCCATTTGTATAAAATAAAATCAAATCCTCTGGTTCCAATTTTTGAAATCCCAAACCAAGAGAAGGTTGTCTTCCCAACTCCAGCGGCTTAGAAAAAGGAACCGAAATTGTACGAGCAATTCCGCTGATGTTGAACAAAAGCGGCTTGCAATGCCCGGCGTTGGCGAAATAAAATCCTTTGGCCTCCGGATCAACAATTGCTACAAAACAACAAAGTGTGTTGTGGCAATTAACGAGTTTTGTGAAAAGAAATTCTTGAATAAAACTCAAAATTGTTTCGGGCTTCAAGGAAATTAAATCGAAACGATTTTGAAATAGACTAGCATCCGTAAGCGCGCGAACCATTGCCATTATTAACCCAGCGGGAACTCCATGTCCAGAAACATCGGCAATCATTATCAGAAGACGCCCATCTGGAAACTGTCTTAAATCAAAGTAATCTCCCCCAAGCTGCGTTGCTGGAAAAGAATGTCCAAAAACTTCAAATTCCTTCGAACGAATAGTGGATTCGGGGAAAATACTTTCTTGTACAATTCTTCCCAGTTCAAGATCTTCAAGACTTTCCAAAACTCCATTGAAAGTTTTTGAAAGTTCAAGAAATTCATCCTTATGTTCTTCAATAGGAATTCGGTGCCTGAAAGCATGGAGTGAAATTGCTTTAACGCCATTTGAAATATTGGCAATCGGTTCGAACAAATCTTTGGAAAGAAGAAAGCTGAAATAAAGACTTATAGAAGTGTAAAGAAAAACACAAAACGCTATAATCGCTGCCGTTTTGGTTTGCTCCTTTCGGATAAATTCATCAGAAAGAATTGCGGCAAAGTAAACATTTTCAAATTCCTTTGAAGGAACGGACATCACAAGCCAATTTACTCCATTTCTTTGCGGAAAAACTTCAAAAGCTTCGTTTTGGAAAACAGACAATGCGTTGAGAAAGTATTCGTACTTATGCGATTTGCTAACATTACCCGAAATGATCTGCAAGCCAGAGCTACGATTACACATAATAGCAGTGTGATTAATTTTCAGGGGTCGCTTTTTCAAATATCGCGTGAAAAACAACTCCTCTAGTAAATCCAGGTTAAAGTGTAAGACAAACATAAATTCAGATAAGTTGTTTTTTTCTCTTAAAAAAGGATACTGCCACACAAAAGTTTTCTTTTTTGAAAGATACCAGAATTCCTTCATTTTCCCCAATGAGTCAGCAAAATCTGCTGCAGCCTTTTCATCAAGTGCGGAATTCTTGAAATCCTGCGGGTTATTTGACTTTACAACGCCGAAAGAAGCATCAGACCGATTAAAGGCCCTGAGAAGATCGGGGCAAAGCACTCTAGTAACTGATCTAAATTGTCGACTTTTTTCATCTGGCGTTTTGAGACTCCATATTATTGAGCCATCAGAGGCAACAATATAACAGTCTTCTATGGGGACCAATTCAGCCAGTTTTTTCAATCTTCTTGTGACTATTTTTCGCTCTGAGGAATTTGAATAATCAGAGGATTTAGCTATTCTTCCAAGAAGATTTTCAATCTTTTTTAGCATTTTTGGAAATCTGAGGTCAATTGATCGAAGGGTCTCCTCTGAAACTGACTGAAATTCTCGATTTCGAGCATCATAAAAACTTTGTAGATAATCCCATGCGGAAAGAATAGTCAAAGTTAACGGGGCCATTGCGACAAAGAGAAATAGTATATTAGTACGTAATGCAATTGGGATTCGAAAAGAAGTTCCTAAAATCATCACTTGAAAAGTCTTCAGACAAAGATACGAAAAAACAACAGTAACAAACAAAAATAGAACAATTCTGTGCAAGTGACGATTTTCGAGAGTTGAAAGCGGGACAGAAGCTTGCAATATTGCATTGACCCCAATATTTTGAAAAACATACAGCCCAGAATCATCAGAAACTTGGTGCATTGACGTTTTAATAAATTTTTTTACTCTTTCTGGAAATAAACTTGCCAAAGAGGCTGTCCCATATTCATAAAAATCAAGTCGGAAATTGGTCTTTGTTGTTTTTTTGTTCAAGTTTTTACATAAATAATTAATAGGAATTATTGACCATGACTTGTTGTGGTCGATATGTACAAATAATTTTCCATATTTTCCTATTTGCCAGAAAAACCATCTTTTTGGATTATCAGACGAAACTTCAATACAATTTGAAAGTGGTTTCGTTATCTGCTCAAAATCAGCAATATTGCCTATAAAACCTTTAAGAACACCCCATGAAGCTTTTAGATTATCTGAAAAATCAGAAGAATTTGAAAAAGCACCAGAAAGCTTTTTCAGGATAGTTTTTGGAACATTAGAGTCTGAAAGGTCATAAAATATTTCATTGTCCGGAGTTGTAACATAAAAATGAAAAATTCCAGGGAAATTGTGTTTCAGTTCAGTCAAATATTTCTTAAGTGTCCTGTGAAAATCTTTGCTTTGTTCTGCTTTTTGAAAAGCCAATTTTAAAATGGTAGCAAAAAAATACTCAGCTTTCTCAAAACGTTTTATATGAAGAATACGTTTATCAAGATAATTAAAAGCTGAATTGTATGAATTAGTTTCAACCCTCCTCCAATTTCTCCCCAAACCGATTGATAGTAACAAAAGGGGGAGAGCAAAAAACACCAGACAGATTCCAATCCACCTGGAATAACAAACAAAAAGTCCCTGTTTCATACCGGAAATCTTATCAGCAACCTGCATTACTCCAAAAACCTTTTCACCAATATTTCCCCTCACCCCACATTGCTATTAATGTTGAGAACGGTTGAAAGGGTAAAGTTTGGAGAGCCCGGAATTTTTTCGACTCCTGGTTTTTCATTTTTTGAATTTTACGGCCAGAGGAAAATAGAATCACAGTTAAGTTGCATTACATTTTTTTGAACCACATCACTTCTAGGAGGCGAAGAGAATTGTTACTTTAGCTTCTGTTGAAGGAAGGCAAACGCAAGCGCCCATAAATGGGAGGTTTGATGATTATCCGCAGCGGTTCCATGACCACCTTCAATATTTTCAAAATAATTGACATCGTAGCTCAAGTCTCGCATATTTGCCATCATCTTACGCGCATGCGAAGGATGCACCCGGTCGTCACGTGTGGTAATCATGAACAACACCGGTGGATATTTCGCACCGCTCTTAACCAGCTGGTAAGGCGAAAATGTCTTTATGTATTCCCATTCGTCTGATTTGTCAGGATCACCGTATTCTTCCATCCAGGAAGCCCCTGCCAACAGATGCGAATAACGCTTCATATCCAGCAATGGCGCCGAGCATACGACCGCGCCCTGAAGGTGTAGATACTGAATAAGCATGTTTCCGACCAGCAGTCCACCATTGCTCCCACCTTTCCCCGGAGTCAAAACATACAGACGGTTCTTTACATCATCCAAAACTTTCTCCCATTTTGGGTCTGCCTTGCGATATTCTTCTAACGTAGTACGTCGCGACACTCCCCGGGAATTAAGGGCATCGCGCCAAAAGTTGTAATAGTAGGCCCCAGCTTTTTTTACAATTGGAATCTTCTCATCCGAGACTAGAATCTTGAGGATAATAGCTTGTAAGGTCTTGAAGGATTCACTTTCCTCAAGCTCTTTGGCAGTCTCGGCGTTTCGCTCCCGAACCCAAGTCAGGGCTTTGTCGCCGGCAACATCCTCCAACCAATTGTATGGATCATCGCTAGAAAGACCGACGGAGATCGATGCTGTTTTTTCCTCGGCAATGCAGCAAGGGCTCAGGAAAATGATACTCACAATCATGGCGAAAAATAATGGTTTCATTTTGCCTCCATGAAAATTTCTCTAAGAACAAATGGGGTTTGCCTGCATCTTTGGGAATTATCGATTAACCTTCGGCTTTGAAACAATTTAGGCGCAATCATTGCGAACTGGACAAGAATTTGCCCCCCCTCATCGAATTTAGCATGTTCAATTTCGTATGTCAAATCCCGTTTTTTTCTAAATTTGTCTGAAATCTCTGACTTCCTGAGATCCGGAATTTTATCTGATATCAGTTTTTGGGGTGTTCATAGCATAGGATTTTACCAAGTATCAGTAGATTTATTCAGTTTTTGGTAATTTCTTCTGATTTGAAGCAGATTCGCGTGCAAGAGCTAATCCACCATGTCATCTACGGGTTTACAGCAGGGCAAACGCAAACTTAAATATTTGTTCAGGAAAGGGAAAGGACAATCTTGGCATAACTTCAACTTAATTTCAGAATCGGCCAAAATTTGCTTCTTTTAAAAAAAGCTTTTTTAACAACCCGAAACTTGCGATAATTTGGAAAAATAGGATTGGATGATGTAAACAGGTTTGCGTTTGCCGTGCAGGGCAGACGCACTTAATTTTCAGACTGGAAGAGTAGTTTCTGCAAATAGTTTTCATCCCAACCCGCTTTCAATTGTTTTGCTTTAATTCCAGAATTTGCTGAACTCTCTTTCTTCAGAATATTTA
>JADFXM010000047.1 GCA_015233565.1 Candidatus Rifleibacteriota bacterium | reverse complement strand
AAATCACAAAAAGTATTTGTTGATCGTAATCCGGTCACTATGCTAAATTAATTTTGTCCAAGTTGCTTTTCGCATAAGGGTGGCCGGATAATTTCAGAACACCTGGCCGGATTCACCAGAATATGCAGCGTGAGGAAATCAAGACGATTTTGGCCCATCTTTCACCACCATACGATCTTGTCGTAAAACTATTGTATGGTTGCGGACTTCGGCTTTTTGAATGTTTACAACTTCGAGTGCAATGCTTCAATTTGGATGATGAAATGCTTACCATTCATGACGGAAAGGGACAAAAAGATAGGACAGTTCCTTTGCCAAGAAAGATCCTTCCAGAAATCAAATTGCATCTTGAATTTTTGAAAAAATTACACCAACGGGACCTCGTTGGGAAGTATTCAGGGGTATTCCCGGTTAACTCCCTTGAGAAAAAATACCCCAGAGCCGCGAAAGAATTCATTTGGCAATGGTTTTTCCCTGGAATTCAGTTAACCCATGTGCAGGAAACGGGTGATTTTAGACGGTATCATCTTCACGAGACCCTGGTTCAAAGAGCCATAAAAGATGCGGTTGGGAGAGCAAGGATATGCAAGCGAACTTCTGCACATTCGCCGCTGTTTTGCCAGCCATTTGCTTCAGGCAAATTTCGATATTCGCACGATTCAGGAATTGCTCGGCCATAGCGATGTGAAAACAACAATGATATACATGAAATGCTATCCTGCGAATAAACTTACTAAAGTTATCAGTCCACTTGACCTAGAACGACCTTGGTGAGCCAAACACAACTATGATTTATACTCACACGGTTAAGAGCGTTACAAAAAAGGAAGCCAAAAGTCCGCTTGATTTCTGATCCGATCAATGGAAGAAGCAGAAAATAGGAACATTTTGTACAGGGGGTGAACCTATTGTTGCTACCTGAATTCTCATGATATAATTGAAGTGCTTTGGACAAATTAAATTGGATGAAACTGGGGAGGAACAACGTGGTTCAAGGAAAAAAGCGAATTAATCGCATGAATGACTATGTCTTCAAGCGCATTTTTGGTTCTGAGGAAAACAAAGATATCTTACTCAGCTTCTTGAATTCAATTCTTGCTCCCGACGGCAAAAATTCGCTTACAAGTATCGAACTTCTGAACCGAGAAATCAATCCAGAGTTTATTTTTGACAAAAGCGCACGTCTTGATATTCTTGGAAAAACAGACTAAAACGAATTAATAGATATAGAAGTTCAGGTTTGTAATGAGGAAGACAATGATTCCAGGCCGTTGTATTATTGGGCAAAACTGTTTTCTGGGCAACTCAAATCTGGTCAGCATTATCTCGATTTGAAACGCACAATAGTAATAGCGGTTTTAAATTTTTCCTTTATCAAGATTCATGAAAACTATCATTCAAGCTATCAAATCTTTGATGAAAATTCCAAGCATGTCTTAACGGATCTTTTTTCCCTTCATTTTCTTGAGCTTCCGAAAATGAGGACTTTGCGAGAGAAACCTCGAACTCTGCTTGAAAAGTGGTTAATGTATTTGTGTAATACAGAAGGAGACGCTATGGAAGAAATCGCGAAAAATGAGCCTCAAATTCAAAAAGCTTTGACTTGTGAAGAAATCTTCCAAAAAGTTGAAAAGGACCGACTGAACTACGAAATGCGTGAAAAAGCGCTTCTTGACTATTCTTCAGCTATGGCCAACGCGGAACAAAGAGGCAAAATAGAAGTTGCAAAAAATCTTATTTCGATGAATCTTTCCCTTGATAGCATCGCTCAAGCAACCGGTTTAAGCATGGAGGAAATTCGAAAACTCCAAAGTTGATTAATATTTTCACTCCGTGTTTTGGAAACATCCGCCGCGACAAATACCCGCACACGATCAAGTATCCAAGCCTCTTTGTCCTAAAACTATTATCTTGGAAGAACCGATTATCCATTGCCGGGAATCCATTCTTTCGAGAAACTTCCCATTCATTGATAGCAGATTTCTTGGGATTGTGCAACCATTCTATCGAGAAGCCTCCTGGGCTTAATTGCTCATCCAAACATCTTTTGTCAAATAAATTTCCTTCCGACTTGGCTACACTTCATTCGCTGCGATTTACTGTTATCCATTGGCGAAGGCACCATCCATGTTCAAAACAAATTTTTAAAAAAGCCTGCTATGTCATTATCCCTTCGAGCGGGCCTTATCCACCTGCTGAAACCACTATAACCCAACCTCAAACGAAACGAACTTGCCATCCGATCTGGCCCGCGACGGACAATCGCGGCGATGACCTGCGGAGAGGCGGGAGCAAGCGAAGCTTGCGGACGACTCGGAGTCAGGTCAATTGCCTTGTTCTGGAGCACATAGTGCAACAGATCAAGGCAATTGACGAAGTCATCGCCGCGATTCTGCGCGACAGGGTCGCGCAGAACGCGCGGTTCACCTGCGAAGTCATGTGCAACCGTCTTGTTGGCGTAACTTTTGATTAAATTCTAAATCATTCTATTTCAAAAAGTCACTATCCAGAAGCTCTGGTGTGATATCCTTACCCGAGAATTTATCAGAAAACAATTGTACAAATTTGATATTTTTGTCCAGGAAAAAAAATCCAGCCAAACGAGAAAAAAATTAGCCTCTGCAAACATCCAACAATCTCATTTTCAAAAAATCCTTGTCTGTGCGCAAATCCGACTTAAATTGTACAAAACAAAATAGTATCCAAGGAAAAAACTACCACAGCCGTTTAATGGGGTATTTATCGAAAGCAAAATCCACGCTTACCACAGACAAATTCTCCTCCAAACACTGCGCTATAATTATTCGGTCAAAAGGATCACGGTGATGAAATGGAAGTGATATGATCCTGGAAATGTGAGCAGTTCGAATAGGCAACAAGAGAAATCCATTTAGCTCCATTTGTTTTGTAAACAATTCTTCAAATGGTTGTAATAGGCTTAGTCGTCCAAGACTAATCTTGATTCCAATTTCCCAAAGACTTGCAATGCTTATCAATTTTTCATTCTCTTGATTTTCAATCAACTGTTTTGCTTGAAAACTGAGTTTTGAGTTACCTTCAATAAACCAAAGAAAGGTATGACTATCAAGAAGCAGGTTCATTCGGTATAGTCCTGAAAATCTTCAATTGGAGCGTCGAAGTTCTCCGCCATTTTTATCAAACCCTTTGCGCTGCCAAAAGTTGGTTTGGGTCTTGGATGAGGAAGTGGAACGATCTCAGCAACGGGAATATTGTTCCTGGTGATAACAATATGCTCCCCCAAGACGACTTCATCAATGAGTCGTAAAAAATTAATTTTGGCTTGCTCAATTGCCACGGTAGTCATGTTCAGACCTCCAATGTTTGCATCTAAGAATAGTTTATTACATTTTCCCAAATGAAACAAGCACTCTTTCGGCGGATTATCCATCGGAAAAAATCCATTCCGTCTCCCAACTTTCAAAAGCTTGAAGGCAGATCCTTTTCTCTATCGATGATCAGGCTACATGGTTTTTTCCGAAAGCCATGATCGCAAAAATACCAACATGGAAGAAACCTGAGAACAAAGTGAGACAGGTTCAGCGATTGGTTGGCGCGTCCGAGCGCTCTGTCCAAAACCACGCAGCAGGCATCTTTGTCCTAAAACAAGCTTCCTATCGAACTCCGTAACATCCTGCCCCTGCGGTTTATCTTCATCCCGTTGTTGAAGCCACCAGCCTTGTCCTGATCGGCCTCATTTCCGATTGTCCGTCCCGGACTCTTATAATCTGTCCGGACTAAACCTCTTCAACCTTTTCACAACTGTCGGATTTCGGTCCATGATCATTTCATACAGGTAGGCCCAGTATTCCGTTGCCCGTAATCCCACACCCTGCATGTTCCGGCGGACAAAGGACGCGGTATTCAGCACTCGGTGTTTCCGCAGATCCTCCAGAAACACGGGAGACTGAAGTATACAAACTCGCTTGACAACACCAAAATACGCGTCTCCGTCCTGCCAACCAGCTCCCCCACGTTCAATCTTCTGGTCTGACAACGTAAAGATGTCCGTGATAGCGCAGACTGGAGAACACCGGTATATGAGAAGCAAATCACCCGACGTTGAACGCTTCGACATTCCCCAGTCCATGCAATTGTTCTTGTCAAGGTAGTCAAATTGGCTCTTGAGAGCTTGTAAAATCCAAACTTTGCGGGAGACTCCGAAATATCGCTTTAGCTCAATGACCTCAATTGAGGATGGCACATCGGGCCAGTCGTGATGTCAACAAATGATCAGGTCGCACTTGGCTGGATCATGGCCATGGGCTTTGAAGCTGCTTAACTTAAACTCAAATTCGATTTGCAGTTTCTTCTCCTCGTCGCCAATTCGTCTGTAGGCAACACAATCCGGGAACTGCGGGCGGATTTCCTCAATACGAAATTGCAGTCTGCGAGCAACATGGGCGAAAAGAAATACCACGCCGAGTTCATTCGCCGGGGCATACTCCATTGGCGCGTTCTTAAGTGCAAGTGGTTTTTGTTCTTTCTTCATTTATCCTGTCCCTTTTGCGGGCCCCATGAGACCTCCGCAATCCTCCCCCTGAGAAACATCCCAACCCCTGACTGGCCATCCAAGCCTCTTTGCCCTAAATCATTTCTCTCCAATTCTGCTACAATCCTTTGCTGGTGTGAACCACCCTCCGCTTGCCGAAGCTGTTATCCTCTCCAAAACATTTTTTTCAAAGCATGCAATTTCCTTGTCCTTTTGGGCTGATATTATCCGTTTGCTGAAAACACCATCCCTCCAACCTGTAACGAAACTAGCTCGCCATCAGATTCAGAACGTGACAGCCAATCGCGGCGATGACCTGCGGAGAGGCGGGAGCAAGCGAAGCTTGCGGACGACTCGGAGTCAGGTCAAGCTTTCGATCAATTCAACTTCTTTCTTCACAAGTTGTTTCACAACATCCCCAACTTCTTTGCCTATTTTTTGGGCTAGGCGCTCAACTTGAGTCTGTAGTTTTGCATCTAAATAAATGGGCAAACGCAACTCAGCGCCCTTGTGGTAAAATTTTCCCCGAACTGCCTTCGAAAAATCATATTCTGGTTTCATTATTCATTTCCCTCCATACTGTTTGGCTTCGGTCTTAGTTGCCTTTCGTGCGGAAATCAGTCGAATCAAAGCCTTCGCCCTTTTTTCTTCCATATAGGTGTGACTAACAACCAGTAAAATTCCGGTCTTGTCCAAGCCGAGGGTAAGCCAGCGTTCTTCTTCCTGATCTTCCCCGAAAGAGCCGCCACCGCTTTCACTCGACGTCTTTCTTCGGGTGTTACATCAATACTGAGACGTTCCCTTGCTCCAGACATATTCCCGCGAAGCTGTGAAAAAATTAAAAATTCGAAAATGTACTGGCTCGATAAGCCGTGCAGAGAAAGCATTGTGAATTTTTACACTTTCATTTTTTCAAACTTTTCGCACCTTCCCCCCACATGACGCTCTAAGTTTTCTAACAAATGTGACAATGTGACAAGATTTTTTTGGAGGTTCTCTAATCCGACACTTTATCGAACAACAAATGATACCAATTCCAATTAGTTCGTTCATTGGCCTTGTTTCTCGCTTCAGATCTGCGTAAACTTAGATTTTATCTGACAGAAATGAATGTTTCAACCATCCAGGAAGGGATCCTTATTTTCCCGAAAATTTCGTTTTTTCTTGGAGAATAAAGCGATCCCTTTTCATTTTGGTCAAATCAAAGCCCTTGGGGAAGTGCACGTATTTTTTGGGATTGGTATGACTTTTCAGTGCATAAATTTTCCAGATTCGAAAGGTCTTTCCTGTTCCAAAACAGATCTGAATATTTTTCCCTGGAAAAAATTTCGGCCGTTTCAGACTCAATTTTGGATAATTCCCCCAACTCAAGTGTGGCATCAAAAAAATCGCTAAAAGATTCAGAAATTATAGACTCCAGGCAACCTTGCTTTTCTTCGGGAAGGAAATTATCCAGACAGGCAATTTTTTCTTTCAAAAAAGCATCCGGTTTTTTTTTAAACAGGTTATCCGGAGGAAGCACTATTTTTCTTGGAATTGACCCATGCACAAAAAAAACATCCGCTTTTATTATTCCAGCTGCGCCAACAAGTTTTTTTCCATCCACCATAATCGAATGGGCCGCTGGCGCCGAGTAACAATGAATTCTTTCCGAATTTCCCTTTGGCTGGGATACTGAAAAACTTGCTGGAATTCCCGCTTTTTGTAGCCCTAGAACAAACGGTGTAATGAGAACCTTGAAAAATTCCAAAAAGTTTTTTGCATCGGGGTCCCTTTTTTTAATCACGGCGAGTGGAAGCCCTGCTGAAAAAGTAATTTCGTCTGCATGAAAAACCATTTTTCCTCCGGTCGACCTTCGAACAGTATCAATTCCACAATATTTACTCTGCCCTTCGACCAGAATATTTTCCGGATGCTGGAAAAGACCAAAAGAAAGCGCGTAAGGACACCATTCGTAGAATCTCAAAACCCCATCGGTCTGTTTTTTAATTATAGACCGGAATAAAGTTTCGTCTATTGCCATGTTTTCAGGTGCTGAGTGAGATTCTTTACGGAAAAACCTGACTTTCTTCATTCTTTTAATCTCCCGGAATTTTTTTTTGTTTTATCGTTAAGAAAACTTCATTTTCGGACGAAAGGGAAAATGTATTTGTTTGCCTCCTTATGTTTCAGGTCGAATCCAACAGGATTTCGACCTTTTTTTATTTACCACTCTTTTTTATTCTCCCAAAATGTGCGAAACTTCGCAAATATAATAAATACAATTCCATGATAAATTCATTTAAAATATATAAGCTTCCGGAAATATTGTCTAAAATCAAAGCACTGGTTGAAAAAAAATTTAGTGAAAACAGTAATTGCGAAATTATTCACAAAAGAGAATCTGCTGATTTGCAGAAACCTTAAATGTCGCATAAATTTCAGGACATCCGCCATGATTCGAAGCAGAGTTATTGATCAGAAAAATTTTTTCTGGTTCCGGAGATTAAGTTGAAATGAAAAAAACTATAAGTTGTGGAGCTTTTTTTTCAGCTTTTTCATTTGGAGAAGGCGTTTTGTCTCCGGAAAAACTCGCTGAAGGCCTTGAAAAAAATGGGCATTTGGTTCTGCCAATTACTGATTGCGGAGGATTCTGGGGCCTGGTAGATGCAATCAAAGCTGCAAAGAAGCATGGATTAAGAATTGTTCCGGGAATTTTTTTCCCACTAAGCGAAGGAGGAATATTTCTATACCCTGGAAATGAAACTGCATACCGGTCAATTTGCAGAGTGGCAAGCAGTTTTCAGTATTTTCTGAAAAATTCCCCCAAAGTCTTTTTTCCAATTGAATTGTTGGAAGCCCTTGAAGGTGTTGGACGTGCCGTTGCCATAGGAGAAATGGCCTTAAAAGGAATCCCAAAAGTTCCATCAAGCTGGAAATCTTTTTGGGGAATCCCTGAGCACCTATCACTATCTGCAGCTAAAAAGCTGGCCCCAATTGCTCGACAATTTCAACTTACTCCGTTAGCATTTCCAATTCTCAGATATGTTCGTCCTGGGGATGAAGTTGCGCTGAAAATCCTTAAGGGGGTTCATGAAAATCAACTTGCCAGTAAAGTTAATCTTCCTTCCGGGGGAAAACTTTTTCCACCAGAAGTCCTGGCCGCTTCATTTTCCTGGTTTCCCGAAACAATTGAGGGAAATCGACGTTTTTTTGATTTCACTTTTTGGCATCCCCCGCTTGGAACTTGGCATATGCCCGAGATTTGCCGAAACTCAGAGCTCTCCAGAAGACGACTTTGGTTTTTGGCGGAAGATGGCGCCAGAAGGCGCTATGGTAAAATAACTCCTCTGATTCTTAATCGTCTGAAGTCTGAATTCAATATAATAATCGAAAAAAATTTCACGGATTATTTTTTGGTTGTTCAGGAGATTGTAGAAGAATCAGAAAGGCGCGGCCATCGCGTTTTAGGACGCGGTTCTGCTGCCAATAGTCTTATTTCTTATTGTCTGAGATTTACACATGTGGACCCGATAAAATATGGACTTTTTTTTGAAAGGTTTTTGAACCCCGAAAGATCCTCTCCTCCAGACATTGATCTTGACTTTTCCTGGAAAGTTCGAGACGAAATCTACGACTTTTTACGAACCAGATGGGGAGAAGAAAAGGTAGCGCTGATCAGCACCCAAGTGAAACTTGGCGGACGGGGAGCCATCAGAGAAACCGGAAAAGTTCTGGGATTCACTTCTGAGGAAATAACCCGCTTTACGCGTGCAATCGGCCATCTTTCGGCACGTGAATTTTTGATTGAAGCTAAAAATCGCCCCGAATGCAAATTTTTGCCCCACAATTCGGCTGAATACAGGAAACTTCTTTATGCAGCCGCACGCATTGAAGGGCTCCCCACGCATTTTTCACTGCATGCCGGTGGAATAGTTATTGCTCCCCAGGGAATCGATCGATTTTGTCCAATTCAACCTTCATCGAAACCCATTCCCATGACGCAAATGGATATGTATGCACTGGAGGAAGTGGGGCTGGTAAAAATTGACCTTCTTTCTCAGCGTTCGTTAGGGGTTTTTTCCGATTTATTCTCCCACCTGAAAAGCACAAAGAATATCCCTCCGATACTCGACAATGTTGAAGAGCTTGCCTCAGCTCCCCCTGTTCTGGAAGCCCTTGAAAAAGGGGATACGATGGGAGTTTTTTACATTGAATCTCCAGGAATGCGCTCTCTTCTAAAAAAACTACGTTGTCGAAGCTTTTCCGAACTTACTGCGGCAAGTTCGGTAATAAGACCTGGAGTTGCTGAAAGCGGAATGATGCAAGCCTACATTAGCCGCCACCGTGATCCTTCCACAATTCCTCAAATTCATCCACTATTGGAAAGCATTTTGGGGGAAACTTACGGTGTTATGATTTACCAGGAAGACGTCATCAAGACAGCAGGGGCAATTGCGGGATTCTCTCTTGGTGAAGCTGATTTACTCCGACGAGCAATGAGCGGAAAATCCCGAGGCGAATCTGAAATGGCCCAAACCCGCGATAGATTTTTGTTAGGAGCTTTTAATCGTGGTGTTGACCAGGAAAGTGCCAATGAGATATGGCGGCAGATCCAGAGTTTTTCGGGATATGCTTTTTGCAAAGCTCACAGCGCTTCTTATGCCGTACTTTCCCTTCAACTTCTTTGGCTGAAGAAGCTTTATCCCGCGCATTTTTTTGCTGCGGTATTAAACAATCGCGGAGGGTTTTACCATCGGCAAGCATATGTTAATGAAGCGCGGCGTCATGGAATAGAATTTGATCCACCAGATGTTCATACTTCTGAAATTGATTGTACTGTGAATTCCTCCAGAATTCAAATTGGGTTTTCCTTTATTCAGGGAGTTTCGGAAAATTTATCCAAAAGAATTTCTTCTGAGCGAAAAATTTCCTCATTTAAGGATTTGATTGATTTTGTATCACGAGTTTCTCCAAAAGAAAACGAGTTGGAAGGACTATTAAACAGCGGCGCTTTGCGGAAATTTGGGCCTCCAGCAGCTTGCAGGTGGACAATCAAGCTTTCAAACCCTGGAACTCTTTTCCCCGAACCTACTTCTGAACCTCCACCCACCGCAAAAAAGACTCTTTCCACACTCGATTGGGCAAGATTGGAGCTAAATTCACTTGGAATGATCATTTCATTGAATCCGTTGGATTTGTATAATTTTCCCCAAGCCACTATTCGTTCAAATGAAATGCTTAAATTTTCAGGAAAAAATGTCCGGATGGGCGGGCTGCTTATCGCCGCCAAAACAGTTATTACCAAGAAACAAAGGCGCATGAAATTTCTTTCCTTGGAAGATTATGGGGGAACTTTTGAGGTAACCATGTTTCCTCCAGTATGGAAAAAATTCGGACACATCGTAGGTGATGGGGGAGTATTCCTAGCCGAAGGTCGAATTGATTGTGATTGGGATGTCCCAACTCTGATTGCTTCGGAAATTAGGCGCATCCCTGAATTAAAAAAATGACTTTTTTAATTTTAAAAGAATACATTTTGTATACAACGTGATATTAGAAAAAGTCCTTAGCTTTTTGAGTATATTTGTCGATTTAACATTGAGAAAATTTTATTTCTGGAAGAAAGCTGGAGGACAAATATGCGGCCATCAACAGGTTTTAAGAGCGGATTAATTCCAATAATACTGATGGCAACTTTTATTCTGGTGGGTTGCTCTGACAGCGCCGTAAACAAAGGTGGAGGAATTAATCCCATGTCTTCTTACCAACCCTCTACAACCAGCTCAACTCTTCCCACGAACGGAACCACCCAAACTCCGGGGGCTCTTGACAAACCTGTCGTTTCAGTTCCAACCTCTACAGGTACAACCAGCAGTAGTAATGCGCCCCTTTTGGATAATTTACATCCTGGGTGGCAACAATCTGCCTGTTTCAATTGCCATACTGATCAATCGAGAATTCGCGATCACAATTATGCTGATACTTCATTGTGCTACTTGTGTCATGGAACCAATGGACTTCCTGGTTTTGGGGATTCCACTCCTCCGGTCATCAAAGGGATAATTGCCGGCCCCACCCTGAATTCAGTTTCCATCTCCTGGACCACCGATGAACCCGCTATCTGCCGATTGATCGTTCGAACAGTCGATGGAGATCGAATGGATTTCCCCGTTTCCTCTGATTATAAAACTTCTCATAGATATACTGTAAATGGATTGCTTCCGAAAACAACTTATTCTTATGAAATCTCTGCTACTGACCGCAGTAATAACGTCAGCAACACTACCACTATCGGAAATCTTACTTTTACAACACTTGAACCCGTGGTTTCTCCAACTGGAACAAGCACCGGAACAGCAACTGGAACGGCTTTCTTCCAGAATATTTTGCTTACTGTGATCGATTCCTACAACGTTAAGGTAAAATTTACCACTACCGAATTGTGTCTGGCAAAAGTGAATGTTGAAATTCTTTCACTGGGAACAGTAAGAACTTTCGACGGCCCTACTACCCCAGTTACGAACTTTGACATTAATTGTGATGGATTGTATGCTTCAAGTTCTTATAGGCTCTATATTACTGGTACCGACATGGGGGGAGTTTTGCATACTTCAAGCCCCAAGAAGTCTTTCCAGACTCCGCCAGCAACACCTTGATCCGAATATCCAAGCACTTGTTGCAATATCTGAAAAAAACTGTTATACAAATAAAATTCAAAATTTTGAGGGAATTTATTATTACTGAAAAATCTAACATTGCTTTATTCATACCAAGCATGGAAAGTTTGAGTTGATAATGGAAATGAGTGTTTAGATGACAATGGGATGGCTCTCTCGTTTAACAGGCTCCTCAAAAAAGGAGATTCCTTCAGACATCTGGAAAAAATGTACCAAATGTTCAGAAGTAATTGTTCTCAAGGATTTAACCAAAAACCTTTTCCTATGTCCAAAATGTGACTTCCATCTACGAATGCCAGTCTGGGACCGAATTGCTTTACTCACTGATGACAATTCCTTTGTGGAAATGGACTCGACAATAGAATCAACCGACCCTCTTTCATTTTTTGACTCGGTCTCCTATGCAGAACGTCTTAAGAAGACAGTTGACACATGCGATACTTATGAAGCTGTAATCTGCGGGGAAGCTCGTCTTGACGGGCGCTCCTTTATGCTTGGAGTGATGAATTTTGATTTTATGGGTGGCAGCATGGGGTCAGTAGTGGGAGAAAAATTAGCCCGCATGATAGAGCGAGGATTAAAAGAAAGAACTCCGGTTGTGATAGTTTCTTCGTCTGGCGGAGCCAGAATGCAGGAAGGTATTCTTTCGCTTATGCAAATGGCAAAAACTTCCCAAGCTGTTGCCCGCCTTCACGAAGCAGGAATTCCCTATATCTCAATTTTGATCGACCCCACAACTGGCGGGGTTTCAGCGAGTTTTGCAATGCTCGGGGACGTACATATTGCCGAACCTGAGGCCCTCATAGGGTTCGCCGGCCCTAGGGTAATAGAACAAACCATTAGACAAAAACTCCCTGAAGACTTTCAACGAGCCAAGTTTTTAGTCGATCACGGCATGGTGGATATGATTGTGCATAGGCGGCAATTAAAAAGCGTCGTTTCTAAACTTTTTACTTTTTTCCTAGATTAGACTAAATGGATTCATTATGACTTTGGAATTTGAATTTGAACGTCCGATAACAGAACTCGAAAAAAGGTTGAAGGATTTGCAATCTCTTTCTGAAGAAGGAAGCATTGATCTTTCCCGAGAAATTTCAGCAATTGCTGAAAAGATAGAGGCTATGAAAGCTGAAATATTCAAAAATCTGGAACCTTGGCAAATCACTCAGATTGCTCGGCACATTCAAAGAACATCCACATTGGATTACATAAAATTAATTTTCGGTGAGGATAACTTTTTGGAATTTCACGGTGATCGGTTATTTTCTGATGATAAAGCTCTGATTGGTGGTTTTGCGACTTTTGAAGGGCGCACAATAGCCATAATCGGCCATCAGAAAGGACATGATACCGAAGAAAATATTTATAGGAATTTTGGAATGCCGCACCCGGAAGGCTATCGAAAAAGTCAGCGAATCCTACGATTAGCTGAAAAATTCAAACGTCCGGTAGTAGTATTTATTGATACCCCAGGAGCCTTCCCAGGAATCGGAGCAGAAGAAAGAGGACAAAGCGAAGCTATTGCCAAATCTATAATGATGATGTCCCGAATTAAAGTTCCGGTTATTTGCTTTGTTACTGGTGAGGGAGGAAGCGGAGGGGCCCTTGCAGTTGGAGTTGGAGATCGTGTTTACATGCTTGAGTATTCAGTTTATTCAGTTATTACGGCTGAAGGGTGTGCTGCCATTCTCTGGAAAGATGCAGCGAAATCAAAAATTGCCGCAAGCTCTTTGAAAATAAGAGCCCAAGATCTTCTTCAACTTAAGATCATTGACGGAATTATCCCTGAGCCCTTAGGTGGAGTTCACCGAAACCCCGAATCAGTAGCAAAATTGATTGCCGATATACTTAGACGGGAACTTCCTTCACTTTTGTCACTTCCACCTGGCGAATTAGTTGAAAGAAGATATCGAAAATATCGAAAAATGGGAGCTTTTAAAATCGAACAGGATTTGGAAGAAAATGCCTGAGAAAAAAAAACGTGTTCAAGAAAAAAAGGATTCCCAAGAGAAGGAATGTGGAGTAAAAACCCACAAATCTACTCTTAAAGAAATCAAGGAAAAATCTGTTGCTTCAGAGCAATCAGATGATCTCTTAGACAATGACAATGAAAAGTCGTCTGAAGAGAAAAATGAAGATGAGCGCGGAGATCAACACGAAGATCAACGCGAAGACAATGAAAACCCGGATTCCCAGAATTCTGAACCTCGGGAAGTCCAGGGAAAGGACTTTGAAGAGGATGAGCCTGAATTGCCTTTTAGGGAAAGAGGCGAATCCATTTTCGATGATTCAGTAAAAATTTATTTACAACAGCTGACAAAACTTTCGCTTGCCAGCGCTGAAGATGAGGTAAATTTTGCCAAAAGAATCCTTGAGGGAGACGCTGATGCCAGAGATGCGCTTATAACAGCGAATCTAAGGTTGGTAGTCAGTATTGCAAAAAAATATACAAACAGAGGGTTACTTTTCCTCGATTTGATTCAGGAAGGAAATCTGGGCCTTTTGCGGTCAATCGAAAAATTCGATTATACAATGGGTTATAAATTTTCCACCTATTCCACGTGGTGGATAAGACAAGCAATCACGCGGGCAATTGCCGAACAATCAAGAGTAATCAGAATTCCTGTCCACATAATGGAAATCGTCAACAAAATAAAAAAATCCATACGGGTTTATCAACAAGAAAAGGGAAGAGAACCTAATGTCACAGAAATTGCCCTGCAACTTAATCTTCCCGAAGAAAGAATAAAAGAAGTCATAAAATTAACCCAGGAACCCGTTTCATTTGAACTTAGTGTCGGAAACAAAGAAGATTCATCTCTTGAGAGTTTCATTTTTGATTCCGACGCGGTTTTACCTGAAGAAGCGGTAATTGATTCTCTTTTAAGGGAACAGATAAACAAAGTCCTGGAAACTTTAACCGAAAAAGAGCGGCAGGTTATCTCACTTCGATTCGGGCTTGACGATGGAATCCCAAGATCACTCGAAGAAATCGGCCGGATCATGTCGGTTACTCGTGAACGAGTACGACAGGTTGAGGAAAAAGCCTTGAAAAAATTGAGAACACTCTCAGCGCCAACATTAAAAGATTTTTTTAATCGTTGATCATTTTGCGGCGTTTTTATTGACTTTGCTTTTTGTCTGAGATAATATAAAATCATTAAATTTAGGAAAACTTTATATTAGGCGAGGAGGAGCTCGTTTTGTCTCAGCGAAAAAATTATTTTATCGCCAAAGGAATGCAAAGTAAATTTGCCGGTACGATTTTGTTACTGGTTTTTCTTATTACCGTTATTACAGCCTGTAATATCTATGTATTGGCTTCATTCTTTTTGAACACAAAAGCCACAATTAATGAAGGCCAAACTGCAGAAACCATGATGAAACTTTTCATTGTCGATCTTTGGCCTCGACTTTTGCTGCTGATCCTTGTCAATGTTATCATCATATTTATTGTAAGTATTATGTACTCCCATCAAATTGCTGGTCCAGCCTATAAACTCGAAAAAAGTATCAACCGAATTGCTGGGGGCGATTTAACTTTCGAAATCCATCTAAGGAAGAACGATAACCTGAAGGAGCTAGCAACCGCTGTTAACACTATGCTGGCAAAATTCCGGGAGACCATTGCCAGTGCAAAAACGCTTAGCGACGACATTTCTGAAAAATTGAAAGTCCTTGGAAGTGATGAAAAACTTGCTCTTCTTGCTAAGAGTGCAGATAGTCTTCGCGAAAAAATTGCAATGTTTAAAATCGTCAAAGATATTCCTGAATCTTCCGAAAAAACCACAGAAAATCCCGATTCATCTGGAACAATATAAATTTCATTTCTTTAGAAAAACCGCCTCAAATATTTGAGGCGTTTTTTCTTCTTACTAATGCTAGGACATTTGCCAAGGCAAACGCATAATTGTTTTAGAATAATATAATGAGGGCCAATATGAGAATTAAATGCTTATTTTCGAAAATCAGTGCAATTTTTGTAATAATTTTGCCTATTTTTTTATTTTCCACTTCTACTGCTCTTATTGGGCAAACTTTTCCTCAAAACATTAACGCTTCTGATTTTTATGGCTTGTCTGCAATTCATTGGGGCGCGTGGTGTGGTGATTCCTGCTACATTGAAAAAGCACTCCAATTGGGAGCCGACGTCAATCGCAAAGATTTTCAGGGGTTCACTCCACTTCATCACGCTGCAGAACGAGGCCGCCTTGAGATAGCTAAATTACTCATTGAGAAAGGCGCCAGAGTGGATGATCGAGAAAACCAGGGAGATATGCCTATTCACCTTGCATCAAAGTTTGGATATCTCGAAGTCGTTAAATTCTTTGTCGAAAAAGGAGTTGACCCTGACGTACAGAACTATGGAAAAGATACCCCTTTAATTTTTGCCTGCCGCGAAGGAAAAACTGAAACTGCGAAATTCCTCGTTTCAAAAGGGGTGAAAGTTAATCATTTGAATGACTACCTTGATAGCCCACTTTATTACGCTTGTATGGGCGGGTATTATGAATTGGCTGAATTCCTCTTGAAGTCAGGAGCTGCCGAAAGCGTTAATTTAAGAAATTATTATGGAAGATCGATGTTGCACGAAGCTGCAATAATTGGAGAACTTAAGCTTGTTAAGCTACTGTTAGAAAACGGAGCAAAAGTAAACGTAGATGACGAAAAAGGTCAGACCCCATTAACTGAAGCCTGTAAGGGTGGATACCTGGAATTAATCAAAGTGCTGCTTGAAAATAAGGCTCAACTCGATGTAACCGATTCAAACCTGGAAACCCCAATCCATTTGGCTGCCGACACCGGACATGAAGAAATACTTGACCTTCTTTTATCATTTGGAGCAGATGTAAAAGCAAAAGACCTAAATGGCGAACTACCACTTCATCTGGCTGCAGCAAAAGGTTTTTCAAAGATCTGCCAGAAATTGATCGAGAAGGGTTCGGATGTGAATGCTATAAGCAAATACGGTGAAAACTCTTTACTCAAAGCAATTATCGTGGGTGCAAAAATCGATACAATCGGACTCCTGATCGATAAAGGAACCGACAAGAAATTTGCCAATTTCAAGGGGCAAACAGCTTTGCACCTCGCCGCTGCCAAGGGAGATCGAGATCTTTCCGAACTCCTTATCGGAAAAGGATTTGAAATGAATGTCTATGATAATAACGGATTCACACCCTTCCATTCTGCAATTGACAGTGGAAGCGTTGAAACTGTAAAACTTTTTATGGAAAAGGGGGTTGATCTTTCCCTTAAAACAAAAAAGGGAGTCTTCGGAATTTTTGGAGAGACATCTCTTCAATTAGCTCAGCGAACAAGAAATGCTGAAATTGAAGCGTTGATCCAGGCAAAAGTTCAGAATTAGGAGCAATTGAAAAAAGTTTTTGAAATTTTTTAATTGTGTGAATTTTCTTAGATCAAAGACTAAATATTAGGAGAAAACATGACAATACCAGGAACGACACCCGCTCCAGCCCAAACTTCCCAAACAACTTCCCAGGCGATGCCAAAATGCTTCGGAACAGATTATTTTGGTAAATGGAACACCACTGGCATGACTTTCGAAGCAATGAAGATCGATAAACCTGACCAACAGCTGAAATGCGCTAATTGTCCATATTTTGAGCGCTGTGGAGCGGTTAACAACATCAAAATAATGAGGATCAAGAGGTAGAATAAGCTTTATACAGCTATTCAGAGGAAGAAGCAAATGAGAACATACGACATTATCAAGAAAAAACGTGATGGCCAAACTTTAGTTCAGAATGAGATTCAGCAAATTATAGAAGGCTATGTACAAGGAACGGTCCCGGATTACCAGATGTCAGCATTTTTGATGGCGGTATTTCTGAAGGGAATGACCGATGAGGAGACATTTCATCTGACCGATACCATGCTGAAAAGTGGAGAGACTGTTTCTCTAGCAGGAATAAAGGGCTTTACCGTCGACAAGCACTCTACAGGCGGAGTTGGTGATAAAACCAGCCTGGTATTAGGGCCTATTTTGGCTGCGCTTGATTTAAAAGTTGCTAAACTATCGGGCCGGGGGTTAGGCCACACCGGAGGAACAATTGACAAACTAGAGTCAATTAAAGGTTTTTCTTGTGACATTCCGACTGACAAATTCATTGAAATCGTAAATCGGGTTGGAGTGGCTATTGTAGGCCAAACGGCAAATTTAGTTCCTGCTGACAAAAAGATGTATGCCCTTCGTGATGTTACTGCAACAGTCGATTCGATTCCATTAATCGCGGCTTCTATCATGTCCAAAAAACTGGCTATTGAAAATAAAGGTCTGATATTAGACGTAAAAGTTGGAAGCGGAGCCTTCATGAAGAAATTGGAAGATGCCCGTGAGCTTGCCAGATTAATGGTTTCCATTGGAAAACAAGCCGGAAGAAAAGTTACAGCTGTGTTATCCAATATGGATGAACCGCTCGGCGAAATGATAGGAAATTCTCTCGAAGTTTTGGAAGCTGCTGAAACTTTGAAAGGGAAAGGGCCTTCTGACTTAACCGAATTGGTAAAAATACTTGCTAGTGAAGCATTGTTGATTTCAACTAACCGGATGATTAATCAAAGCCAGGCTTCCAAAAAAGTTGAAGAAGTAATTGCCACAGGACGAGCTTTTAAAAAACTGGTTGAAATGGTGCAGGCGCAGGGAGGCGATCAAACTGTTATTGAAAATACCGATCGACTTCCTATTTCCAAAGACATTGTTCCTTTACTTGCTGAGAATTCCGGCTTTATCTCCGCGATTGAATGCGAAGAAATTGGACTGGCTGCAATGATGTTAGGCGCAGGACGGGAAACCAAAGAAGCAAAAATTGATTTTAAAGTTGGATTGCGTCTCCTAAAACATGTCGGGAACAAAGTTGAAAAAGGAGAAATATTAGCCGCAGTTTATGTAAACCCACTCTTGAATAATGAAGCAGCTATTAAGCGGCTCTCCTCTGCATTTCATATTTCCCAGAACCCGGTTCAACCTCAAAAACTGATCTTAGATATTGTTTCATGAAAAACCATCTTCAAAATAACCAGGCACTGCCAAATGATTGACCATCCAAGTAGCTTTGAAGGCCTCAAAATTGAGGATGATTCAATCAGGAGGAGTTTTGAAGATGCTGAAGAAAAGCTTCTTTCCTCGAGAGCCAGGCTTGCAAAGCACTCTCTAGGAAGAGAAACCCCTGAGGAGGAATGCTTCCTCAGGACCTGCTTCCAGAGAGATCGGGATCGGATCATCCATTCCGAAGCCTTCAGGAGGCTCAAACACAAAACACAGGTTTTCCTCTCTCCAACTCATGACCATTTCAGAACTCGTCTTACCCATACCCTCGAAGTGGCTGGAATCGCCCGCACAATCGCTCGAGCACTTCGCCTCAACGAAGACCTTACTGAAGCAATTGCATTTGGACACGACCTGGGACACACTCCCTTCGGCCACGCCGGAGAACAAATTTTGGCCGAAATTTGCGAGGGTGGTTTTCACCACGCCTCTCATAGCGTCAGGGTTGTTTGCAAGCTTGAAAAAAACGGGCTGGGGCTTAATCTAACCCGTGAAGTTATCGACGGAATTTTGAAACATAGCAAAGGTAGAAGTGGAGCCATTCTATCCAATGGTGCAGATGAATCTCTTACTCTGGAAGGACAAATTGTAAGAATTTCCGACCTTGTAGCTTATGTAAACCACGATGTTGATGATGCTATAAAAGCGGGAATAATTTCTTTGGAAAACCTTCCTTCCTCTTCTGCGAAAATCCTTGGCCCACGACATTCAAAGAGAATTCATCAAATGGTGAAAGATATCATTTCAGCCAGCTATGTGGGCGACAAAATTGCCATGAGCCAGCCTTTTCTTGAAGCTACAAATGAACTTCGGGCGTTCCTTTACGAGAAGGTTTATACTCACCCGGCAATCAATTCTCAAGTTGAGACTTCCGGAAAACTGCTAAGGCAGCTGGCGCGATGGTTCCAGGAAAACCCTGATGACTTCAAAAAAAGATATTGCCCTCCTCATGTAGAAATTTCCTTGAATCGATCCTTGACTGATTTTTTGGCTGGATTAACAGATGCTCATGCAATCAATCTTTTCCAGGATATTTATGTTCCACTTACTCATCTTGATAACCGATTCATCAAAGGCTATTTCGAAAAAGGCGAAAAATGAGCGAATCCTCAATCAGTAAGAAAATTTTGGGTGGGTTCATCTTTATTTTAGCGATGTGCATTGTAGTTGTTCTAATGGGGAATTTTCAACTTTCCAACCTTAAAAAGAATATTGAATTTTTCCAGGGAATTGAAATTCCGGTCCTGAAGAACCTTCAGAAATTGACTTATTACATTCATTTGTCCGCTTCTCAACAAATGCAGATTTTTCAACAAGGAAAAATCAAAGAGCTTGAGGAAAACTCTCAAAGCTCTCGACAAAATGCAGAAACTATTATTGATGACACATTGGTGGAATTCCGAAAATACCAAGACCCCGAAATTGGTGAATTGGTTACCGAAGTTAGTACAATCAAACAGTCGGTAACGGATTTTTATGCTGCTTCTGACGATCTTTTTCAAAAACCACTTCCACTTGCATCACAAGCCTATTTTGATGCTGTTTCAGCGATAAAAATAAAACTTGAAGGACTTCAGGCTTCTCTTGACAGAGTTGATTCCTGCTTCAAATCTGTTGAAGCCAGCCGTATGAAATATGATCTTCAAAACGTCATAGGACGTTTGGGCAAGTTGATGCAATTTCTGCCAATTGTAATAATTATTTTTGGTGTTGGCTTCACTTTTTTCATTTCATCAAGCATTTCTGTCCCTCTTGGAAAAATCACTGCTTCAATGGCAGCTGCTGAACGTGGAATGCTGGAAACAAGAATAAAGATCGATTCAAAGGATGAATTTGGAAAACTTGCCGAAAGTTTCAATCGTATGCTCGATGGGATTTGTCAAATGATTTCTCGAGTCATGGAAAACAGCAATGAACTTGCCACCAGCTCACAGGAACTGAGCTCTTCATCGGTTGAATCAGCTACTACACTTGTGGATATTTCCAAAAATATTAATGAAATCAATTCTTCTGCTTCAGTTATTTCGAGCAGCCTTGAGAAAACTTCCAGTTCAGTTGAAGAATTCGCAAAATCTGCACACAAGGTAGCTTCTTTAGCCGAAGCTGCTGTTCACGCCGCTGATACTACAACTGAAGCCGCTTTTCATGGTGGTGAAACCGTCAAAAGATCCGTTGAAGTAATCGGGAAAATAAAAGAGTCAGTTGATGTGGCTACTCAGGTAATTTCGGATTTGAATTCCGCCTCGCTTCAAATTGGTGAAATCGTTGGCACAATTACTACAATCGCAAGTCAGACAAATCTTTTGGCTCTAAATGCCGCAATTGAAGCTGCGAGAGCCGGCGAGCAAGGAAAAGGCTTTACAGTCGTTGCAGAAGAAGTCAGAAAACTGGCTGAAGAGTCAGCGGAAGCCGCTGAAGCCATCGGAACAAGAATTGAAAATATTCTGAATAAAACTCAAAACGCGGTTGATTCAATGCAAATGGGTCGTGGACGAGTTGACGAGGGAATTCGGATAATTCAGGATGTCAGTTCCAGCCTAAAAAATATTACTTTGAACATCCATGATGTGAACAAACAGATTAAAGAAATAAGTAAAATTTCGGCGGAACAATCAACAAATTCCGAAGCAATGGCAAGCACGGTTGAATACATTACAAATCTGACAAAAACCAGTGCCCAGCATACAAGCGTGGTGGCATCATCTGTTGAGCAACAAACTTCCACGTTATCCCAAATTTCCAATATGAATGAAAATCTAGCCAGTTTCGCAGACGATTTGAATTCCTTAGTTTCGCGCTTCACAATCAATCGCGATCGAACTCCTCAAAAGGGCGAAAGTACCCTGACACATAAAAAGGATAAAACTCCTCCACCCAAATACCCTCCCCAAAAGCCTTTTCCAAAATAATCCTTATTTCACCCAAGTTTGCCAGCAATTCCCTGGCAATTTTGCAATTGGCTTGTATAGACATTATTGAAAGCATCGATAATTTTATGCACATGCCTGGAAAATATGAAACTTTACTTGAAAAAAATTAAATATTTTCGTATCATCAGATTCTGATCGATAGAATTTGGTTAAATATTTTCAAATATTGAACATTTTGGAGAAGACCGAATGGGTTTGTTTTTTGCAAAAAAAATTGAAGATCCCGAGGAGGCCTATTCCAGATTAATTTCTGTCGATCCAAAAGCTTCAACCGCAGCTCTTGAAGAATTCCAGAATAACCTGGATTCCAAATTAACTTTGTTATTATGCCAAAAATTCATATTGGACGAAACAACCCTCGATATCCGCCTTAAAATTTTAAAGGTTTTTGCTGCAAAAACTTCGGTTTTCAACAATATGGATATTAAAGAGATATTGAAGCTTACAAAAATTCAGGGGCCTAAATACCGGGAAGCATTTAAAGATGTCTTTGGACGGCTTGATGAAAACCACCTCTCCCCGCTTGAAGAACACATGGAACACACTACCGATCCTGAAATTCATATTATCCTTCAGAGTGCAATAGAGGCAACAGGAATAGTTGACAAACACCTAACCAAGTGGAAAACCTATCCCCTTGCAGAAAAACTGCTGCATCTGGAAAAAATGGTCCGTGTTCAAAGCACCAAATTGTATCCCATTTTATTTGAAATTCTTCAGGATGAAGCTCGAAAAACTGATGAGAAAAAAGCCCTTCAATCGAAGCTTTCTTCCTTATTGGAAATAATCAAAGATCCGGCTTTTCTTGAATTAGCCATTAGGAAAATGCCAAATATTGATCCGATAACCTGGTCTCCTCTTTTTAGGTGCCTGCAACAACAGGGAGAAGCTTTTTTTAAAAGCCTCTTCACAGGATTTGCCGAACGGGGAGAAGTCTTCAAATACAAAGCTATTCAGGTGATACAAGAACTAACTAATCCGCTGGCTTTTAACTATCTATTTCCGTCTCTCTTTGACAAATCAAAACGTGTCCCGGATGCTGCCCAAAAAGCAATAGAGGAAATAATTAAAAAGGTTGTGGGCGAATTTGAAGTGCTTCCACCTGAAGAAAAGAGAAAGCCCGAAACACTGGAAAAATTAACTCCTTATGCTGAAAAAATTATTGAATTCATTTCTCAGCCCAAAATAAAACCTTTCGCCTTCCTCGGAGAATGTCTCCTTCGCCTCGGACAACTAAACGAAGAAATTTGTTTTAAAGCTTTCCCAAAAATCTGGGAGCTTTCTCAAGCGTCCCTCATTTCATTCATAAGAACCAAGGATGTTACAGAGCGAAAAGCATTTCTGATAAGAGCAGCCCGATTTCCATTAGTTGAAACCGGCAGAACAGTTCTTATTTTTATTCAAGCTTTAAAATCTGAGGATTTCGCAGTAAATTCGCTCGATGAGCTGATTCAAAGCCATGTTCGCGCATTACCTGAGGGTTTACTGAACGATTTGATCCAGTGTGCTTTTGCAATTCGGCCAAAAAATGTAATAGAAAATGCTATTCATATTGCGGATCCGGATTCGAAAGTAAAAATAATTGAAGGAATAGCTCTCAGCGGAATCCCTGACATCCTTCCCATCGTTTTAAAATTAAAAAGCGATCCTGATCCTAAAGTTCGTGGTGCAATTTTTAAAGCCCTTTCTTCTTCAGCGTTACCTCCTGAAACTTCAAATCAGATTCTTACACATTTTCTTGGCGACCCAAATCCGGATATAGTCCTAGAAACCATCGCAACACTCCGCGATGGAGACCACCAAGGATCGCTTCTGGTTTTGAACAAGCTTCTTGTTACAACTCGCGATGAAAAAATTAAGAGAGCAACTGCAGAAGCAGTTTCTTTGATTACGAAGAAAAAACTATTCAAGTCTTTTGATCAGATTAATGATCAGACCAAACGCGCCATACTTGGTTCTCTTTTACGAATTGATCCAGGTTTTATTGAGGAAATGTTTGCAGATTTATCTGCTCCTGAAGTAGAAAAGAGAAAATTAGCCGCAAAAATTCTGAATCTGATCTGGGCCCAAATTCCTGACGAAAAAAGACTTCCGGTTGAGGAAGGTATAAGGAACCCCGACCCCTTTGTCAGAGCTGTTTTTACAAAACTCAGTGTTGTTTATTCCCCTCAAACAGCTAAGGAAATACTTGCAGAAACTCTTTCGGACGAAGATCCCCGGGTTCGTGCAAATACAATCGAAGCAATTGGAATGCTAAAAGACGAGGATCTTCTCACTAAAGTAAATCTTCTGGTGAATGATTCGCACCATAGAATCAGAGCTAATGCGCTTGTGTTATTGTGGAAATTCGGCTCACAGAGACCCGATTCCGCCATTTACGAAATGCTTAAGGGCAACAAATCAACCCAAATCGCAGCAATTTACGCTTGCAGCGAATTTAAAGAACAGCGATTTTTACAATTAATTTTGCCATACTTACGGAATCCTGACCCTTATCTCAGAAAAATTGCTATTAGACATTTGGCAAAATTTCCTCCAACCCTTAACCCTATTGATCACATAAAAAATCTTAAAAATGATCCCGACGAAGGTGTTAAACAGTTGGTTGCGGTGATTATGCTCGCGAAGCCGAAATAAAATTTGAATTCATCACAATCCCTTTTTTTTTTACCCATAGCAGTTTGAAGAGAAGTACCCTCCCACCGATTTTGCCAACCTTTTTCTAAATTTCTTCCTGAAATTTGTCGATATCTCATTAGTCAGACATTTAGATGAAGATAATTAAACCGGTATGGAGGAAACATAGATGATTCTGCCTAATACCCCACTGTTCAATTCAAAAAGTGACGCCGAATTCCGCGTCCGAATGATCCAATATATCAAAGACACCTATTCTGATATCCTGGGAGCAGATGTTAAATTACTCGATCTGCCGAATGGACTTGAGCTGATGCAAAGCCGAGCTCGTGAGATGCTCTTTGAAGCTACAGATGGACAAGTTGATCTTCGCCCTGCAGAAGAAAGGCAAATCGCAGCCTGAGCATTCTATTCGCGTGAAATTCGAACGGTTTTGGGTCCTAATATCAGATCTCCTGATGCGTATACGAATTGATCAGAATTTTAGAGTTTTCAAACGAAAATCAGCCCAGCACTTTTCACAGAAAAAATGTTTATGTGTTCTGAAAACTACTCAAAATTGTGCCAAATGAGTTCCTTCTAAATCAGGAGGTTTGAATATAGCATCCACAATTTTATTGGAATCAAAGTTAATTTAATCTTCCCCCTCAAATAAAGAAACTTTTGAGGGGGAAAACCTTTATTGATTCTTTTGTTTTTTAATAGTTCTTGAGGAGCTTTTTAGAATCATGGCAACGAAAAAGAGTAAAAATCTCTGACTTCTAAAACTGCATCAACACAAGTGCAGAAAATTTGGAAAAAAAATATAGTTTCGCTAATTTTTTTTTTTTGGAATCGCTGGTTAATTGCCAATATCAACTCCAATTTACGCAGACCTGAAGCACGAAATAGGTCGTATGAACGAACTAATCGAAATTGGTATTAGAAAATTATTCAGGGTTTCTTCTTTAGACTCTGCAAAAGAATTTCTTCTGTCCTCAAAACGTCAATTCCGGATATTTCAACGCTTTTTCCTTTGGATGAAGCGCCACTAACTATCCGGATATTTTTTTTTGAAACACCAAAAATTTTTGCCAGGAACTCGATCAATTCGTGATTGGCCTCACCTTCTACCGGAGGAGCTTTGATTTTTATCTTACATTTTTCTTCAAGTAATTCAGAAATTTCATTCCTCGAAGATCTGGGAACAACTTGAATAGAAAGCTTAACTCCTCCAGCAATCGGTTTGAGGCATAAAATACTCATATTTCAGCAGAAAACTTTCAAAGTATTCCTAATACGCATGAGGTTCTTGCAAAATTAGCAAATTCAAGTTTGCGAAAAATATCACAATAATCATCAAGCCTGAATTTCTTTTTATCCGATGTGCAATTTTTATACAACATTGCAAGAAGCTCACATTCCAGAAAACGCACCGAGAGAGAGAGAGAGAGAGAGATCTCCCAATTTCCAAAATATTTATCCTGGAACTTTTCATGAAAAGGATAAAAAGGATAATTAGGAGGGAATGGGATGTGCCGTTTGATTTGTGTTAGTGCCCGGCATTATTCCCATACTCTGGGGAGGTGTTGCAGATGCAGGTCTTGGAATGGAGATCGGATCATCGCTGATCATCGCCATGTATGACTCAAGCACAGTCTTGAGCTCTACCTTCAACATTCTTTTCTGTTTTTTCAGCTCCCGAATTTCTTTCGAAACTATTTCGACTTCGCTTCTGGCTTCATCCAAAATGCGTTCAGATTGAATTTCAGCTTCTTTGATGATCAGCTCAGATTCCTTTTCGGCGTTGTTCTTGAGATCTCCTGATGCTTTCTGAGCTGAAATAAGAGTTTGTTTCAGAGTTTTTTCAAGTTCAAGATAGTCTTTAATTTGCAGGGATAATCTATCACTCTGTTCTTTTAGCACTTTATTTTCGGAATACAGTGATTCATATTCCCTTCCGATTTTTTTCAAAAATTCGTAAACCTCAACGTCGTCCAGCCCTCCAATTTTTTTGCGGGAAAATTCATGTTGATATATATCCAGAGGTGTTAAACGCATACTTTGCTCCTTATTGTATTACAACCACATTCTATTTGGAAATGTTATTCCGAAAGCGCTTTTTCAAAGCACTTGTGTGGGCGAAATCAAATCCCTTGCACCCTCTCTTGGCGAAATCGAAAGTTGTTATCAATTTCTCTCCATCAATACAATTCTATTGGTGTTTGTTCCAAGCTCGTTGTTTGTTACTTTAAAACAATTTGCAAGTTTGGTAAACTCCTGACTCTGAACATAGATTTCTTTGATAGTGAATTGGCCGGCATTGTATCTCTTTTCGCGGGAAAGTTGTACAAGTATTTCATCGAGATTCAAGAGTTTGCTTTGATAGCGCACTTCTCCAACTTCCATAGCAACTATTCCACCTGGTTTTACTACCCGATAGAGTTCTGAGATAGTATCCGAAATAAATTTCATCCATTCATCGAGGGAAGGGGTTTGAACAACTTTTCCCTGAAGTGAGGATTTTTCTATTCCGCAAAACCACATTTCAAGCCAACCGTCAGCAATATAATCGACTTGGTTGAGAAAGGGCGGCGAAGTGACAACCAAATCAACCGATTCTGATTTCCATTCCTTTAAATTTCTTGAATCGGAAACGGTAAGAAGAGATTTTTTCCCAAATTTTCTTATTTTTTCAGATCCGCCGTCTTTTAGAACAGACTTGGCTTTTTTAAGAATACGAGTTTTAATTTCACGGTAATCCGGTTCAACTCCTCGTGTTTTGTTTATTTTAGCCTGATTGGATTTGGGAATGGAAATTTGTGGGAAAGAATAAGCTGAAAAAAATCCCGGCGAATGTCCATGCAATCTGGAAATTGCTATTAATTCTATGAAACGATCAACGTCAGTTCTATTCTCCGCTAAAAAATCCTTTAGGTTAAGAATTTCACGGTAAGTTTCCGGATGATAAAACATTGAGAGGTCCTCTTCACCGGACATATCTCTGGGTCGGGCAAAAGAGATTTCGTTGAGACGTTCCTCGACTTCTTCCTCACTAATTGGATTGAGTTTTGGATATGTAAGTCTCTCTGAAAGAGGGTTTACATCGTTGTTAATTCCACGGCGTTCCAAAAGGACAGCTTGGAGAGCAGTAGTGCCCCTCCCTCCAAATGGATCACCAACCAAGTCTCCTGGATTGGAGAATCTTTTGATAAAGTAGTCTGGTAATTCTGGTTTGAATGATGCCCGGTAAGAAACAGCATAATGAAGAGAGTGCATTTGTCTTTGTTTTGCAGTCCAAAACTCGTCAAAAATTCTAGGAATACCAGTGGTTAACGATTGTTGCGGGTTAACATTTCTGGATCTTTCCTCTTTTGCAGTTACTGAGGGCGAAAAAGGGATAATTCGCGCTGCCATGTTGCCTCCGGTGATATTTCTTTTTGTCAGGTAGACTATCGGCGTTAAGCGATGAAAGATTTATCCCTCTTCCTTATTTTTCAAAAATGTTTTAGAATTTCATAAAACTAATGGACTTCTGGTGGAAAAATGAAAATTGAAATGTATGATGAATTGATGGAAGCTTTGAATTCAAGCCGAACTTTTGTCCTTTGCACAGTTGTAGATGTTGAAGGAAGCAGCCCGGGAAAAACCGGTAATATAATGGGTGTTTTTGATGACGGAACAATCTTCGGCACAGTAGGTGGTGGGAAAAACGAAGAAAGCGTTCGGCTATCTGCAGTATCCATGCTTGAAAATGAGGAACGAACCAAGACAATTTCTTTCAACTTATCCAACCCACTTGATGGAACAGAGCCAATTTGTGGCGGAAAAATGAAAGTATTTCTTCAAATAATGAGGAAAAAGCCAAAAATGGCCATTTTCGGAGCCGGTCACATTGGTAGAGTTCTTGCAAGTTTGGCTGTTAAAGCGCAATATCAAGTCACTATTTTGGATGAAAGACCGGAGTTTTTAAATTCTGATTTTCTGATCGACTCCCACGAAAAAATATGTTGCCCCTATGAACAAGCAGTTGAAAAGGCAAAAATAGACGCTCAAACTTCAGTTGTAATTGTAACTCCAGGCCATATCAAAGATTACGAGGTGTTGGAAAGAGCTCTGAAAACCCCCGCCCGTTATATAGGTGTAATCGGGTCTTCAAGAAAAATTTCCGCGCTAAAAAAATCCTTATTGGCCTCAGGATTTGATTCAAAAAGAATTGAGTCAGTATTTGCCCCCATCGGGGTTTTTTTAGGGGGAGATTCCCCTGAAGAGATCGCAGTTTCAATATTAGCGCAAGTAATAGCTTTTAGAAATGGTCTTGAATTGAGATTTTCAAAAACCATTGGTAATTAAGTTTAAATTCTGCTAAACTTTTTTTATAAATGGCTAAGGCAAAAAACATATATATTTATAGAGTAATTCTGCCGTATACCGAAACCGCCAATCCGAAGAAGAAGTTTAAAATCGAGTATACTGTGGAAGCTGAGAACCGTGAAACTGCTCGAAAAGCTGCGGAAGAGCAGTTTTTTGGCTATCTTCAATATGACATGGCATCCTGGGTACGAACACTCGAACGAGACCAAATAAGGGTTTGGCGGCTATCCCCCGATTTACCCCAAACATCCCAATCCATAGATGAACTTTGTACCGAACTCGAAAGCAAGGATTTGGAGGTTGTTTACAGGGCCCTAAGAGCAATAGGCGAAATCCAGGATTCGACGCCAAGTTCTCAAATTACTCGCCTTTTTTCGCATCCTGACGAGGAAATTTCCTCTCTGGCTGCTGAAACGTTAGGTAGAATAGGCGATCCGGCAAATATCCCTTACCTGGTAAGTGCTTTCAAACCCGATGCCAATCCGCGTTTAAAAGCTTCCATTTTATCTTCCCTCGGGAAATTGGCAGGAACCTCTGACCCAATCCAAGATCTTTTAGCCACCGCAATAGGTGATTCAGATGCTCGAGTTCGTGCAAATGCAGTCGAAGTCATTGAAAAACTGTTTCTCCCAAAACAAGCAAAACTCTTGCTACCCATGCTTGCTGACGAAGACAACCGCGTTCGGGCAAACGTGTTGAAAGCTCTTTGGCAATCTCATAGTCGCCCTTCCCTTGGTAATAATCTCGACGAAATGCTTAACAACCCCAACCCTTGGATGCGAGCTTCCGCCGCCTTCGTCCTGGAACATATCGAAGTGGAAGGAAGGGTCAAAAACCTGGGAAATCTCTTGAACGACCCTGACCCGGTAGTATCACGTTCAGCCTGGAGAGCAATCAGTGCATTGAAAGAATCAGATTGTATTCCGCATTGGCTTGATTACATGCTAAAACATCCTGAAAACGATTTTCCGGAAATAAGAGCGAAAATGGTGGAATTTGGTTCTGAAGCCCTTGATTTCTTATATGATTTTTTAAGTGAACAGAAAACTTCTGACCCACTGATTGAGAATATTCGAAAAAAGATTGAAGATGAAATCTATCTCCGTGAAGGCTTTCTTAATTGGCTAAAAGCCAAAAGCCGACGAGTGATCTAACCCGAAGTTCCAAGCGCGATACATTGATAGAGTTTTGACCTGGAACTTCGGTTAGAAAATGATTTTGATAAATTTTACCTGAAAATTTAAAATATTTCACATCTTCTTTACGAGGTCGAACACCGAAAACCTCTCAGCCCCAGCGGTTTTTTATCACCAGGGCTGAGTTCAAAAGGATTCACAAGCTGTGAAAAATCAAAACAATCAGTAAAAGTACAATACGCTAAAACATCGTTGGAAAAGAATTGCGATACTTTTCGCTTCCATTTTCAACCAATTTTTCACCCCTTCTCCGGAAAAGAGTGAATCAATCATTTTCATCTTCGTCTTCGTCTTCACATTCGCAATCATCTTCACAGCTACAATAGTTTTCACAAGCACAATCGTCCTCACAATCACAATCATCTTCATCACTCAAATCAGGATATTGTGGGGGACTAGCACCTAATTTCTTGGAAACACGCGGGTAATCTTTCTTTGGATCAGGTTCACCGATAGAATCGAGGTAAATTTGATGCCACCATTCGTCACCGAAATCGAAAACATAACCGAAGGATTCACCTTCCTTAAGACTGAGTGAAGATATTTTTGTGGCTTCAACTTCGCCCACCCCATCATCCTGTTTCATATCGAGAACATATCTATCGGCCTTGGGATCATTAGGACCCTTCCCTTTTAGCTGGAACTCATACATATGTTCTTCTTCCCGATCGAATGCAGAAAATATCTTATGGTGGAGTTGTGAAAGAGTCTGTGATCCCAGGATTTCTATTGTGCGGGAAACCACTTTGTTCTTCTTTAGAAATTCTTTGGTAACCGGCCCCTCTATCAACAACACAACAAGTGAAAACAGCTTAGATTCGGAAACTTCACCATTCAGTGACGTTTTTTTTGTCACTTTGGATTTTTTTTCAGGGATATTACTTACTTTAGTTTTTTTCGGTTTTTCATCAACTACACTTTTTTTTGCTATTGCTTTTACTGTTTTTTTTTCGGGAGACTTTGCAGTTACTTTTTTGGAAACTGGAGCAGCTACAGAAACCTTTGAAGCTTTTGCAACCTTTGTAGTCTTTGTAGCCTTTGAAGCATTTGAAATCTTTGATCCGATTGGTTTAACCATTTTTTTCTCCATTTGCATGTTATCAGTATCTAATAAATAATATCATCAGGCAGCATAAAAACAAAAGACACAATTTTACTTTTAAATTAGAAGGAAATCTTGAAACTATTGCAAGAAATTCAAGCAACAAAGGGTAAATTCATATTGGCATTGGCAATTAGCCATACAATTCAAAATAAAATTCGCGAAAAAATATTTTTCCCAAATTTTCTGCACTTGCATTGATACAGGTTTATAAGTTTTCGCAATGCGGTATCAATTATTGAGAGTTATGCCAAATTTCCTCTAGGATTTTTCCAATTTTTTTTTCTGCACTGCAAATTCGCTGAAATAATTTTTAAACATAAGGAAGAGGAGACAATTTTAATGGGGAAGGAAAAAGTTACGACTTTTTCTCAAAAGTCTCTGTTCTAAAACAGGTTTTGAAGACAATAGATCAGCTACTTTCACACAGTCTCATTTATTCTAGAAATCCAAAGGAAAATATGTTAATTTACTGAATTCAAATTTTCAACTTGTACAGGAGAAATTCATGCGGCGATCTTTTTTTTTTGGTTTTAGTATTGTCAACTCTTCTGGTTCTCCAGGGCTGTGGAAGCAGTTCGGATAGTACTGTCTCCACCGTTGGGGCAACCACAACTCCGACTTCCCAAACAGTAGCTGCCGAAGCAGTTAACCAGGCTGGAGTTTCTTATCAAATTGCAAATGTTACTACCGATGCAGCTTTGGCAATGGTCTCTAATTTTTCAAGTCTAGGGTCTCTTCCTCTTTCTTCGGTTCGATATTCGGTTTCTGTACCCTCCCTTCCTTCAGTACCGCCCACTATCCCTTCTGGAAATCCAACTCTGGCAACAACAACAGTATTGGGAACTCCTCCGAATACAGCTACAATTGATTGGTATGTCTATATTCCCACTTTAGACCTTACCAAAAGCTGGGCTGAATGGAAAACTACCATCACGAAAAGCTCAGTTCCGATTTTCACCTCTTACTGGCAAATGGCAGCGCCAATTGCAAATAGTGACACCTCCCAAACCCGTGGTTTCAACGGAAGCGGTTGGAACAACTCAAACAGTCTTGTAGTCTACACAATTGGGACAGGAACCTATCAAACCAATGGAGCGGCAACAGCCTCAGGAACTCAGGTAGCTAACATTAAGATTGGCGGAGTTGCAACTCAAACCGCCTATAGCTTTATTGTAACACGCGATGTATCAGGCTCAGTAAGTGGCTCTTTATCGTTTGATGCATAAAAAAAAGGCGGCTATTGCCGCCAAAAAAAAGTGAAAAAAACTATTCCGAAAACGCAGCTTTTCCTTTTGCAAGCTTTTTCTTCGACTTCGACTTTGACGGCCGGGAAGTTCCCTTTTCACTAACTTTTTTAGGGGTAGCCCCCAAAGTTCCCGTTGAAGCGTTAATTTCTTTTAAGTCTCCACGCCAAGTATAAGTTTTGGTATAAGGATTCAAATCAGCCACCAATTCAGCACGCCCATCTCCATCAACGTCAATGAAAATTTTCTCAGGGATTCCGTCGTGATTGGTGTCGTATTCCCATTGGTCAATCTTCCCATCGAAGTTACGATCATACTGATAATCGTCAAAATACCCATCAAAATCACGATCGGTCGCCCAATAATCAGGTTTTCCATCACCATTGCGGTCCAAGACTATAAGATCAACTTTGCCATCGTTATTCCTGTCATATCTCCCAGGAACATTACAGAACCCCTGGGGAGAAGGTGGCATCTCTGAAGAATACACCCCGGAAGGAGAAAGCCAGGGAGGCGGTGCTGGGAAAGCGAATATATTTCCAGAATTTCCGACAAAAAATAGAATGGTTGCAAAAACAAAAAATTTATATCTCATAGCAAAACACCTCCTGCGAATTTCACTTTTACAAGAAAAAAAAGTTAATTGGTTTTGAAATTTTGGCAAGGACTTTTTTAATATGAATTAAAATTCCGTCTTTGGAAGACTGAAATCAAGACCAATTCAAACTCCAAAAGATTTTAAAGAATCTGAGAAAATTCCCTTAAGCAGGGAACAAAACCACGTATACAGGCAAGCTGTGAAAAATTAGGGTTATTCGTGAAAGTACAACAAAGAGAACCGTTCAACATGGATCAATAAACTCACAAATATTTCACTAATTTGATAATATTATCAAATTAGTGTTTAAAGTATCGCATAACATGTTTAAATAAACTAATTTATAATCATATTACTAAAAATAAAATATATAAAATAAGGCATTTTTTCTGCTTGCGTTCCGATAAACAGTTTTGCTAGTTTAGGGAATTGAAATTCACCTTTTGGGGAGCACTACAATGATTAGGAATACAAGAAATTTTTCAATAAAGACATGGCTTCACTTGGCATTACCCTTCTGTTTCCTCTTGATTTCACCTTCAATCACGCAGGCAGTTCAAGGCCAAGAGCCAGTTTATTCTCAAGAGCAGGCAACAGCGGCAGTTAAAACAGCTCCACAAGAAAAAAAAGAAGTTGTTTCTGCTTCATCAAAAGAGAAAAATGGAAAAAGCGCTTTGAAGAGTGATTTAAAAAGCACTGTTGAAGAAATTAAAAATGAGCCAAAGAAAAACGAAAAAGAAGTAATTGGAAAATCTCAAAATAAACTCAAGAATTCTTCAAAAAAGAAGTCGAAAAAGCCATCCAAAGTTAAACCTCACCAGAAGAAAAAAGAAAAAAGCAATAATGCTGTCAGGGTTGTGGCCAGCCCGATAGTTCCAACACCGGAACCTGAACCGATTGTGATTGAAAACCGAAAACCCTGCTTCTCTTCAGCTCTCGAAAAAATGGAAAAAATGAGAATTAATAGAATTATTGAAGCTCAGAAATATGGACTGCAATTACCCAGCCAGGGAGGATCTTTCGAAAAAACCTCCCCCTCACTTTATAAACTTCACCAAGCCTTAGAGAATCTTATCGCCAAAAACTCTTCTTCGAATCCCTGATAAATTATTCCTTTATTTTTGCAAATTTCCTAACACTTTCGCTGAATTCATAATTCAAAGCCAGATTGGAATTAAATTTAGAACGATGAGAACAAACGCATTTTAACGGATGTTCCGTGTGCATTCTTAATTGGTGCAGTGTTGAAGCTAATCAAAAGGCAAAAATGGGAGATATTTCAAAAAAATGGCACTAAAATTCTGAAACAGTCTTCAGCAGAGATTTTTACTCTAATGAAATACCTGGCTACGCACTTTTAAAAAACCGCTTTCTTTTTATTTTCTAGTGCTGATTTTAGATTACCCACTCGTTGGAACATCAGTTTTAAGCGCTGGAATTTTTGAATTCAGCAAAATTCGAAGAACTCTTGTTCACTGTTTAAACCCTCTAAAACTGGCGTCAAAATTGAGCATTGGAAAATTGGATGTATTGCTTTTAAAAATTTATTAATAACTTGTTTTTCTTTTTTTGTTCAGTCTCGAATTGTTGTCTTGGCGCGAATCTCACTGAACCCACAAGGGGTCCTCTTAAGAGAAATAGTATAGCATTGCACTAAATTCCTGTAGTATAATTCCTATAGAAAATCAGTGAAATATTTCGGGCAATGAACAGCTTTACAAATATTGCACATGATGTGATTTTCAAGGATCCTCTTGTTTAAATTAACATTTCCAGGAAAACCATCTTTCCAAAAGATTTTCATTGCTGTTTTTTTTTTAACATTCGCAAATAGTTTTTTGGTTGCTTCTGAGTTTGAAATTAAGTATTTGCTTGTTCAAAATTCAAATCAAGAAAATTCAAAAAAAATTTCCTCAAACCTTAAAGCAATTTCGCGATATGCCTCTCTAGAATTTTATTCAATTGAAGCGGAAAATTTTGAATCCCAGAATTCGATCCCATCATCTTACACCGGAATCATCCTAACTAGTGAATTTACACAGACTAACTGTTTAACGGAAAAAATCACCACTTTTTTGAACAATGGAGGCATCGTTTTTATTGCCCTTCCGTTTAAGAACTCCTCTTTTTTTGAACGTTTCGGAATTTCAATTAATCCGAGTAATACAACAAATATTAATTCCCAAGGACTCATTTCGGATAATAGATTCCTTCGAAATATTAGAATTCAACTTCCCCAGGAAACTTTTGGAGCAACCTCTCTGGATTTAAAATTTTCTGACGATTGGAAAATTCTCATTAGATACCTTTTCCCATCGCTCCAGCCACTACTTATTACGAGAGAATTCGGCAAGGGGGCAATAGTTTATTGGAACTCTGATTGCTTACGTTTAAGAGATTTCAGAGGTTACTTTCTTTTTTCACTTCTGTCTGCTCAAAAGATTGGAGCAATGAGCATTTTCAATTCAACCCTTTTTCAAATCGACGACTCCCCCCCACCCTCTTATGGAATAGAAAGCGTTTTTCCGATTTTGGGAGAACCGGTCGATGATCAAAAATTCTTTTTAACAGAATGGTATCAAGAAGTATTAGATCTGCTTTCTCTGAGAGGAATCAAACCCACACATTTTCTGTGTTTTAGATACTCCGGACAAAAGACTGAAGATTTTTTCAAAGATTCTGATAGAAACCCTTTCTTTAAAAAAATACTTGATCTGATTGAAGCCCGAGGGAACGAAATAGGCCTGCATGGCTACAATCATATTCCCTTAATTTCCAAAAAGCCTTTCCAGGATGAAAAAAAAAATCAGAAGTTCATGAAAAGATCACTGGAATCGGCAAAAAAATTATGGAAAACTTACGATCTTCCCGTCCCAAAAGTATATGTTCCCCCAAACAATCAAATTGATTCCTTCGGAAAAGCAATGCTGCGCGAAATTTTCCCTTCAATCAGGGAAATCTGCGGATCCTACTCCGGATTTTTTGAACAGGGGAACCCCTCAGAAATGTGTGACGAGATCGGCCCAGAAAAAAATGATGCTTCTTGTTTCAATATTCCAAGGTTTTCCAGAGGTTATTTTCCAGACCACTCAACGACCTTTTCAATAATGAACGGAGTCCTGGGCCATGGTCTAATAAATCACTTTATTCAGCCGGACGAGGTCTTTGACCCGAAAAGAGGAAAAAATCTCCCATGGGAATTGCTCCTTCAAGGTCTTGAGAACCTTTTGAGTTTTTTTGAAAAATTGCTTCCCGACTCGAAAAAATTCTATACCGGAGATTTCCTGATTCCCTTGAAAAATTTTCTGCAGGATGAAGTCCATTTTTACATTATCGACCAAAATCATTTGAAGATTGTTTCCAAAACAATCGGAAGAAATTGGTTTTACATTTTCTCCAAAAACAAACCCCTCACGATTTCGGGTGGGAAAATTTACCCCACCGATTTTTCACCAAATTTTTTCCATATTCAAATTTTCGAAAAGGCAGCAATTATTTCATTTGTCAAAAACTGACTCTTATTATCAAAAAATTGCTATAATTATCAATTTTACAATGACAACATTATGTAAACCAAATTTCTCAATTATCTATTCATAAGGATTTTAGAGATTCTTGGAAAGTTCAAAAGTCCACCCGGACTGATTTCACTTTAAGTTAAGCACAAACCTTTTCCATGATCACGGAAGGTATGAAATATTTGAACTTTTGAGAGCGAAAACAATCACAATAATTTTGTAATGAGTTTTCTCCCGGAACCGCGCTATGTTATACCAATCCCAATTAGTTCGTTCATACGCCTTGTTTCTCGCTTCAGATCTGCGTAAAATTAGATTTTATCTGACAGAAATGAATGTTTCAACAATCCAGTAAGGGCTCCTTATTTTCCCGAAAATTTCGTTTTTTCTTGGAGAATAAAGCGATCCCTTTTCATTTTGGTCAAATCAAAGTCCTTGGGGAAGTGCACGTATTTTTTGGGATTGGTATTAATTCAATTAGTTTTTTTGCGCCTACTTAGGAATTTGCATGAACCCCACATAATTGCCTACTTAACATAAATCCCAATCTCGGGGATTTAGATTTGATAGCATCTTTTCGATTGATGAATTTCCAACTTGCTTTGGAAGAGATCTTCTGATTTATTTTCATGTAAGTTGGTCTTAGGATAAAATCCAACCGAAAAGTATTCGAAAAATCAGAAAACTCTCTTTTGAAGCCATTCTCCGAGAAAATGTGAACTATCGATACCAGGAATTCTAAAATTGTGTCTTCCGAAGAATCGACCCGTTATCGAGGCACCTTTCATGGGTTGTTTTGCGAAAGCAGGGATTTTTTTCGCATCTTGTCACAAGCTGTGATTTTTTTGTTTATCAGGATTAATTTTAAAAAATACAGAAAAGCAGGTCAAAATTCTTCAACAAATTCAGAAAAACACGATTTTTTGCGCGCAAAAAACAATATTTTTCTGCAATTTTCATTATTTTCTTGACCAACTAATTAATTTTTCATATAATTCCGAATATTGAAATGTAATTAATTTTGAAAAATTTAAAAACGGAGGTTCCAATGTCTGGTATATCTCAATTTTTTGGGGAACTTACTTTCAATCAGAAAGTAATGCGCGAAAAGCTGAACGGTGATGTTTATGAGAAACTAATTGCATCAATTCAAAGCGGAAAATCCCTTGATGAATCAATAGCCGAAGAAGTTGCACACGCCATGAAGGAATGGGCTATTTCCAATGGGGCGACTCATTTTACACACTGGTTTCAACCTCAAAGAGGCGGAACCGCCGAGAAACATGACGCATTTATTTCCTATACCAATAATGGCGAAATAATTGAAGCCTTTTCAGCCAAACAATTAATACAATCAGAACCAGACGCTTCATCATTTCCCTCGGGGGGAATCAGGTCGACCTTTGAGGCCCGGGGTTACACCGCCTGGGACCCGACCTCCCCAGCTTTTTTGATCGAAGCAAAAAGAACCAAAACTCTCGTTATTCCATCTGTATTCCTCTCCTGGACAGGAGACGTCCTGGACCGCAAGACCCCCTTTCTACGCTCGCTGAGAGCAATCAATAAAGCAGCACTAAAGCTTCAAAGATTATTAGGCAATCGTGCAGCGAAGAAAATGGTTGTTTTTGCAGGGCCCGAGCAAGAGTATTTCATTGTTTCCAAGAAGCTTTTTGATACTCGTCCGGATTTGCAAATTTGCGGAAGAAGTCTTTTCGGGGCAGCTCCGGCCAAAGGGCAACAGATGGAAGACCATTATTTCGGATCCATTCATCAGAAAGTTCTTTGTTTCATGGAAGACTTTGATCATGAGCTTTATCGAAGAGGTATTCCAGCCAAAACCCGTCATAATGAAGTTTCACCTAATCAGTTTGAAATCGCTCCTCTCTATGAAGAAGCTAACCTAGCAGTCGATCACAATCTTCAAATGATGGACATCATGAAGAATATCGCTCAAAAGCATGGTTTGGTTACAATATTGCACGAAAAACCATTTTCCGGAGTGAATGGCTCAGGGAAGCACTTGAATTTTTCAGTAGGAGATAATACCGGCTCAAATTATCTCGAACCGTCAGCCTCGCCAATGAAAAACATAAATTTCCTGTTGACATTAGGCGCTATACTCCTTGGGGTGGACAAATTTGGCGGATTACTTCGAGCATCAGTGGCAGACGCCGGCAATGATCACCGTCTAGGCGCTAACGAGGCGCCGCCTGCTATCATGTCAATCTACCTGGGCGATTATTTGACGAAAATTCTGGATGAAATAGAAGGAATCTCCAAATGGACCGAGCAATCTATGGCCCATATCAACATGGGAGTTAAAAATCTTCCCCGCATAGCAAAGGACTATTCAGACCGCAATAGAACTTCTCCAATTGCATTCACGGGAAACAAGTTCGAATTCCGTGCTGCAGGCTCATCTCAGAATCCTTCGGAAGGGTTCACCGTTATGAATTTGATTTTTGCATATGGTTATGAAGTAATCGAAAAACGAATTTCGGAACAAAAAGCCGGTGATATAAGAGAACGAGCAATAATGGTTCTGAAAGATGTGATCAAGGAAACCAAGCGAGTAAGATATGAAGGAAATGGATATTCCGATGATTGGCACAAGGAAGCAAAAAAACGGGGTCTTCCCAATACCAAGAATACCCCAGCAGCATTGGAAGCCTATTATAATAAGGATGTAGTAAAGCTATTTGAGTCGTTTGGAATTCTGACAGAAAGGGAACTCAAGGCAAAAGTTGAGATTAAACTAGAGACTTATATTAAAACAAAGGAAATTGAATATAAAACAGCCATTAATATTGCCAGAACTTCAATTATTCCTGCGATTAATAAACAAATCCAGGCAACCGGTTCAGCACTGGTGACTTTGAAATCTGCCGGCCACGCTTCTGAATCAATCGAAAACGATCTTCGGAAATTTGAAAAATCATATTCAGAAGTCTTGAAAGGAATTTCCAGCCTGGAAAAGATTCTTCACGATGGGCACACCGAAAAAGGGATGCGTGAACACGCTACATATCTTGGAGATGAAGGGGAAAAAGCTCTGTCAATTCTAAGAGCTGCCGTAGACAACGCAGAAGAAATTCTCTCAGAAGAATTTTGGCCCATGGCAAAATACCAGGAGTTATTAACGATTTTGTAGTTTAAAATTTATACCAGGCAAGCCTTTCAAAATTGGAATGGTTTGCCTGGTGTTTTATTTTTTTAGCAAACTTTGCGATTTGATATTTTTCAACAACTTCAGAATTCCTGTTGTCGTAAACTTCATTTTCTTCGATTGCTCAGCTTCAAAAGCCGATTCCGTAGAGATTAAAAAGTTTTCAACCCGAATTTTGTTTTGAGACCAAATAATCCAAAAGTTAAGGCAGAAATCTCATCCATACGAGTTCACGTTTTCAGGTTTTGGGAAAATGGTCTCAAGACTATATCCTCGGGAATTGGAATTCTGAACTTCAAGGCGGAGTAGAGCAAAAGGGGATATGGGAGCGTGCAATGTACACGCGATTAGTTCCACTTCCGTTCAAAAGGCTGGTAACCAGAACGCCAGCGACGACGATAAGTGTCTGTGCGGAAAGCGGAACCCTGCATATGAGGAGCGCGCAGAGCGATCCCGCTTATCGTTTAGTTGAGTTTAAGGCTGCGCAGGCGAGGGGCAAATAGGAACTCTGGGGAAATTGAGCCTTCATCATTTCAACTATTCTCTTAGCTTCACTAAAATTTTCCATGTCAGCCAGAATTCGAATGATATAATAAAGTGCTCCTTCTTTTACGGCCCCATTCTGAGAATTTTCAAAAACACTTTTAAAGCCCAGATAGGCTTCAGTAGATAAACCCATTGCATATTGCGTATAAGCATTAAGAAAGGTGAATCGATCTTTGGGAATGTGGGATGAATCAGGCCTTACACGTTGCAGGATAGTATAAGCCGCTTCGGGATTTCGCTCCTGAATAAAGCATTCCGCAAGAAGGTATCCGGCTTTTTGAAATTCACGTTCATCCAATCCTGCACTAATTGCTTCTTCCAATGCGAGCCGAGCGGAATGGAATTCACTTTGGTCAAAAAATCTCGTTCCCCGGTCAAGATTTTCCCGAGCCGCAAGAGGTCGGCTGTTAGCGATCAGAGTGCGAGCCACGAAATCTCTGGCGTAAAGATTCATTACTTCCTCTGTTAATCCCTTAAATGAACCTGCCAACTCTTTCTTCACATTTCCAGTGCGAACAAGGCTTGTTAAAAACTCATGGAACGCTTTTTCCCCAAAATTTTGCAATAAAAACTGAATTTTCAAATAATTTTCAACATATTTTTCCAGAGAAATTGGGTTCCCATCGAGATTTTCGTCTTCATTTCCTATCGAACCCAAGTTGACACCTCTTTTCAGGAGGGCCTTTATTCGTGCAAGTCCTTGATCCGCCGAATGAACAGCAGTTCCTTCTTTTACCCACATCGGAAGTTCATCATATCTATCAATTCCCATTAAATCAGCCATTACCGCATGAGTCAATTCATGAGTCATCTCTTCCAGAAGGGTCGCATGCCCCCCAACCAGGAATTCCAAATCCAGGTAAATATAGTGAAGAAGCCCCTTTTCCTCCACAACGGATTTTCTTTTTCCACGAAGTCGTAATCCATTATGCGTTAAGTGGTCAGAGAAAATAACCACAACTTTCATTTTGTCGGGAATTGGCAACCCAAGTGCAGAATTTATCTTTCGTAGAGCTTCCTGATAAACATAGGGCAAATCAGCCAGGATCTTTTGATAAGCCGGATTTCCACGATATAACCCGCTGTATGAGGTGTCAACATTCAATAGGGCCGGCAGACTTGGACTAAATACAAAGACAAAAAAGAATAAAGAAAGGACCAATGTCAATCCTGGAAGAAATGCTGCGGATGGCCGACAAAATGAGCTCCGATATATCATTTACTTTTCTCCGGCGTCGAAGTAACGTTGGAGTCCAAATTTTTTGATTCATTTTTGAACTCTTTTTTTATTTGGCTTCTTATCATTCCCTCCAATTTTGGGTTTTGAAGGATTTCCGGTCTTTTCAAAAGCGCTTCCATTTCCTTTCCGGCATTTTTTAATACACCTGCCTGAGAAGCGATGAGAATATAATGAAAATCCATTTCCAGGGTTCCTGAAGCCAAAGCCCGAGCTTCAGAAATGTTCTCCAAAGCTTCATTTATGGAACCGTTTTTAAATTCTGCCCAAGCAAGAGTATCAAGGGTAAAAGGAAGATCCGGACGCAAGTTAACAGCTTTTCTAGCCATATTCAACGCCATGGGAAGATCTTTATCCATTTCCAGGAGGGAGTAAGCAAGGTTATTTAGAATCAACGGATTTTCAGGATCAGATTGAATCATCTTTTTGTAAGTTTCAATGGTTTGCTCCTGCAAATCCATTTTTGAGGAAAGATCTGCCATTCTTGCGAGAATAACCGGTTCATCCGGTCTTAAACTTGCTGCCTGAGAAGCAAGTTTCAAAGCTCCGACGAAATTCAACGCCTGTTCCTCAGCAACACTAAGAGAGACAAGATACAAAGCATTTTTTGGTTGAAGAGTTAAAGCTTTTTGTAAATCCTCTCGGGCTTGAAAGAATTTCTCGTGATTTTTCTCACTACTATTTCCAAGTGATATCATTCCGCGCAAATAGAGAGCCGGATGATAGTTGGAATTTCTTCTCAGGGCTTCTTCCAAAAATGAAAGAGCTTTTTCGCGACACTCTAAATCAAAAAACATTTTTCCAAAAGCGAACTTTTTTTCTTCAAAAGGCAATTGATTCGAAATAAAAATTGTCAAAACAATAACAAAAATTATAGTCCCTATCGCCGTGAATCGCTCAAAGAATCCAATAGCTTTCCGTAAAGCTAATTTTCGATCTCTTGAAGCAATTGAAAAAGCTCCAAGCAGGAAATTTGGAAAAAAAACTGTCAAGATCAGACCATGCCTGAAAGTTGTTTCAGCAGAAAATTCAAGTGCATCGAGTTTATCTCGGCCGATATATTCAAACAGTGGATAAGAGAGAGCACCGGAAGCGCAGTATAACAACACTCCAAAAATTCCACCCATCCAGGAGCTAAATGGGCCGATGGGTTGAGTGGCACTCTTGATACAAATCCAGTATCCTCCGGCAAATATCATAAAAAGGAGGGATAGAAAAATACCGAAATCAATTCCACGGTTTATAGGGTCAGGATGGCCCAAATCAGCAAATACAGCAATCCCAAGTCCAATCAGTAAAGCGGGCGTCCCAAGCATCAGCCTGATGGCAAATGATTCGGCTTTTGAAGTCGAAAGCTGAGATCCGCACGAGCCACAAAATCCTGTGTCGTTATTATTGGAAGATCCACATTCAGGGCATCCAGCCATTTATCCTCCTTCGTGCAACTCGCCGAGGAATGATTTTCGCATCATTGACTCGACAGTTTTCAAATCGTGCGTTTGTCCAAGCACCCACATGAGCTTAACAAAAGTCGTTTCCGGAGTCATATCCATTGCGGGAATAGCTCCAGCTTCAAGTGCCACTCGACCAACCTGGTATAATTCCATTTCCGTAGATCCAAAGAGGCATTGAGTGCAAACCACAACCGGAATACCTTTTTCAACCGAAGCTTGAATTACAGGAACCAGAGATAGCCCTTCGGTTGGTATATTTCCAGCTCCATATCCTTCCAGAACGATTCCAGAGTATTTTTCCGCTAAAAAACCCAAAACTTCTGGCTTGAGGCCAGGAAAAACAGAAATCATTGCAACAGACTCATTCAGGAAAGGTTGAAACAAAGGTTTTCTTCTTGAGCGACAACGCTTCCCGGATTCGTATCTGATGGACAATCCTATTGATCCTAGGGGAAGAACATTTGCTGAAGTAAATGCCTGTAGATCAAAAGCCGACGTTTTTTTTGCCCTGGTCCCTCTGATGATAAGACTTCCAAAAACCACAACAGTTTCGGCTATATCTGAAATTGCAACTCGAAAAGCATTAATGAGATTTGCCCGGCCATCTGAACCAATCTCCTCAAGTGGAACCTGTGAACCTGTAATAACGATAGGTTTGTTCAACTCCTGAAGAAGAAAAGAAATGGCCGCAGAGGTATAGGAAAGAGTATCAGTTCCATGCGTAACGACAAAACCATCGTAATCATCCCATCTTTCATACAAAGCTTCGGATATATCAAGCCATAATGATGGAAGAACGTTGCTCGAATCGATATTTGCAAGCGGAAGAAGATCCATTTCTGCTAATTGACTGATTTCAGGAATTCTTTGAATAAGAGAATCTGCTTGTGAACAGGGCACTAAACCTTTTTCGGAGTCTTTAACCATGGTAATGGTTCCTCCGGTCGTCAAAAGAAGGATTTTGGGCTTCTTCACAACGTTTGTCGATTTTGTCAGATTTGCTGCTTTTGTCATTTCAATTGCCCAACCTATCAAAACTTATACTCAATTCCAAAATTGATATCTTTTTCTTTCGCAATATCATCAACTCTCAATTGTAAAACCAATCCTGGTTTTATAGAGTATGCGCTGGTAAAACGAATTTTTGGATCACGGGTATCAATAAAATCCAAACTGTAGCTCATATCATCAGCCCAGCGATAATCGAATCCCAAACCAACTTTGGAGGAGATTACTCCACCTCTTTTAATCAGCCTTGTCTGAGCATCACGAGCGAGCATCAAGTTGAAAAGTGGATTGCCACCAATGTCTTCAACACCCAAGCGATAGAAGTTATTTTCATTGCGATAAATATCAACCATCAGATCAGAGAAGAGTGCATTGTCTTCCTTTTTGTATCTAAGTAAATACTTTAAATCTATTCGAGTCTGTTTGAAATTCACAAAGACCTTATCAACAGCTTGAGCTATTTTGTGAGCATCATCCAAGCTGGTTATGATTTTCTTGCGAACATCTTTTTCCACAATAATTTCTTTAACTTCACGACTGATTTCTTTGGCATTGTCACTTGCCTTTTTGAGGGATTCAACGGTTGAGCGCAAATTTTCGGTCATTGCATGATCTTTATTTAGATCACCAATCATTGTATCTAATCGTTCAGAAACTCGTTTAATATTTTTGAGCATCTCCCGAACGCTGTCTTTGTTTTCAGTGGAAATTTGCGACAAGTTTTTTCCAAAATCTCTCAGATTTTCTATCAAATTTCTGATATTATCTCTATTTTTATCTATTTCATTATCAATTTTTCCAAGAACATTGTCTAAATGTCCAACAATATTATCAACTTTTGCTTTTAATGATCCGGCCATTTCCCTGATATTCTCAGAAGTTATTTCAGCATTCTTCAAGAGATTACGAGTGCTTTTCTTCAATTCCGGATCACCGATAACGTCACGAGCGGAGGAAACTAGCCCCTTCAATCGCTTTAACAGATCATTTCCTTGATCGAATAATTCTTCCATGCGTGTTGGATCAATTCCGGTTACTTCTCTTTCGGGAGCGACATAAGGTGCTGTATAATCTCTCGTAGGAATGATTTCCAGGAATTTTTCTCCCATCAGACCTGAAGCACCGATGGAAAAATTGCTTCCCATTCTGATTTTGTGTCGGGAATCCTTTATATAGGTCTGAACATAGACTTTATCGTCCCGAATCTCGATCTTTTCAACTTTGCCGATTTTTACACCTGCCATAAGAACGGATGAGCCTGGAGTCAGGCCATTTACTGAGTAAAATGTCACGTAAAACCTGTATCCCGACTCAGTTATCCCAATGTCTCCAATTACAAAAACCATGTATGCAAGCAATATCAAAGCAATGAATGAAATAAATCCAACCTTAACTGTCGAGTTCATGGTCTCTCCTTATGTTACAAGAGGCTCATCGGCCCTTTCGCCTCACCCTCAATGAACTGTCGAACCAATGGATTTGGCGAATTTTTTATTTCTTCTTTTGTACCAATTGCTACGATTTGCCCACCATAATGGAGAGCAAGACGATCAGAAATTCTATAAGCGGAGTTTAAATCGTGGGTGACTACTATTGAGGTCACTCCCAACCTTTTCTTCAAACTTAGGTTCAGTTCGTCTATCGCACACGTCATAATCGGATCCAACCCGGTGGTTGGCTCATCATACAAAATGATTTCCGGCTCCATGGCAATAGCCCTGGCAAGTCCAACCCTTTTTCTCATTCCTCCAGACAATTCAGAAGGCATAAGATTGTTTGCTCCCGGCAATCCAACCCATTCAAGCTTTTCAGAAACCATGTGATGAATCGCCTTAATATCAATGTTTGTGTGCTTTCTCAATGCAAAGGCGATATTTTCTTCAACAGTCAGGGAATCGAAAAGGGCAGCAGACTGAAATAGCATTCCCATTCTCATTCGAAGTGCATCCAACCGATTTTGATTGAAAGTTGTAATGTCTTCACCATCGATCAAAATCTGTCCTGAGTCTGGTTTAAGAAGACCAATTACATGCTTAAGCAATACACTTTTCCCACACCCTGATGGCCCTAAAATCACTAAAGTTTCGCCGTCATAGATCTTCAGGTTAATTCCCTTCAGAACTTCTTTTGTTCCAAATTTTTTGCAGACGTTTGAAATGATTATCATAAAATTTTCATTAGGAAGAATTTGATTACTGTATGTAAGTTGTGTTGATATTGTTGATTCCGACGCTCAGGAAATAGTTCACTGCAAGAATCATCATTATTGCCAAAACAACAGCACCTGTTGTGCTTTTTCCAACCCCTTCGGCTCCACCTTCTGTTGTAAATCCTTTGTAGCACCCAATAATTCCAATTAATCCACCAAACACGAAGGATTTCAACAATCCACCCATCAAATCGAAGATTTTCAGGTTCTGTAATATAGAATCTCGAAAGGTTGAGAGAGTCAATCCAATCTGATAGATTGCAACTACTGATCCACCAAGCATTCCGACAACATTGGTAAAAATAGTTAATATTACAAGCATAAACATACAACCAAGGAATCTTGGAACAACCAAATATTCAACTGGATTTGTTGCCATTGTCTCCAGTGCATCAATCTGTTCTGTAATTTTCATGGTTCCAAGTTCGGCGGCTATTGAACTTCCAACGCGGCCTGCAACAACAATCGCAGTAAGAATTGGAGCAAGTTCACGGGCCATAGCCATGCTAACCACGCCACCAACGTATCTTTGAGCACCCAATTGTGCAAACTGGTATCCAATCTGAACCACCAAAACAGCTCCTGTCGAAAGTCCCGTAATTGCAACCATCGGTAGTGAATCCACGCCTATTCGGGACATTTGATCCACTAAATTTTTTAGTCCGAATTTTCCGTTTGCAAGGCTATACCAAATCCAATAAATCGATTGCATCAGCAAAATGCTGAGGCTTCCCAGCATTTCAAAAAAATCATTGATCCACTTCAGCAAAATCATTCTAATCCTCACTTAGTGAGATAACTGTATCAACACTTCCCTGAATTACCCAGGTTGTTGGAATCACATGATGATCTTTTCCTGAAAACTTGATCTTCTTTTCCGGATCATCTTCCGCTGAAAGTTGAAATAGAAGATCAGAATTCTTGGGTGATTCTGACCATTCCTGGACAATCTGGTCAAAATTTTCTCTGGGAGGTTCATCCAATTTGAGTTCTTTTACGGGTTTTGTTGTTTGCTTGGGTGGAACTTGTTCACCTCCCCCGCCAGGTTCTCCATCATTATCCTGATTTCGGCTGGAAATTCCAAAAACGGTCAATCTCAGGTTTTCCTTTCCAATATTTGAGGGAATAGGTAATTTTGCCTTTTGCACAAGGCTTTTTTCGCGATAAGGTCTCAGAGTAACCCAAATTTCAAGATTTCCACCCGGAGTCACGGAACTATTTTTCACTTCCACTTTTTCTATTGTCATTGTTTTGCGCTTATTTTCCACTTCGACCTTGAGAGAAATCTTCGAAGGGGTCACCTCTTCGATTTCATTTTCAATAATGGACTCAACAAGGTTATTGACTTCGTTGATCAAGGAATTCACGATATCCGCCTTGGAATAGAAGAGATTTTCTTTGTGAAGATTGTATTTTGCTCCTTTGGAATTTGCAGCATCCAAACTTATTGACAACAATGCGGTTCCCTCACCTGATCTGTCGATTACTCCCTCTATGGCCTGTAAAAGAGTTGATTCCAATACGGTAGACAACACTCCTGGATCTTTAACAACCTGAAAATTAATTGAACGGGTTCGTTTCAAATCTTTATCAGTCATATCAAGCTGAATAGGAATCATTGCCGGAAAACGTCCTATTTCCCCTGCAATTCCTTTTTCTCGGTCTTGAGTAATGATCCCAAGATTTTCGGTCGGGGCACCGATCTTGAAAGGCATCTGAACGCTGGAAAAACAGTGATAGATATGCGCCTGAGTCATAAGATATGCCACATTTCCCTTTTTCAAAAAGGAGTGAGCAAATGCCAGAACTTTTTTTCCATCCCGATATGTAAGAGTCCCTAATGTTGTAAGGTTAATGTCACCCCTTGCAAGTTGAACTCCAACTGCCATTCCGGGTTCAACAGTGTCAGTCGCCTGAGCGGATCCTGAAGCAACCTCAGAAGTCGGGGACAACGGTAATGGCGAGTCTCCCCTTTTGCTGTCCATGGGATCAGCAACAACCTGAATTCCTCTTTTCTTAAATTTGCTGGTCAGTAGATCAGCCGCTTTTCCCCATAATCCTTGAATAACAGCTGGTGCAGCAGCTCTTGCAAATACCAAATCTGAACCTGAAACGGGAAGTTGGGAAATGCTATCGGGATCTCCAACTTCCCAAATACTTTCAATTCTTTTCCCTGCCAATTCGATTGGGTTTTCGCAGTTCCATTTAATGTAATTTTCGGGAAGACAAGTTTGCAAGGGATAATCCCATATTTCCAGCATTTCTTCGATAGGAGTTACAAGCCCAACAGTGTGATCGGTCATAACCCATCCAGAACTCAATCCACCAATTATTTTCCCATTGATATAAATTGGACTTCCGCTCATTCCTGCAGCTATTCCACCTGCATCAGAAATTACTTTTCCTGAAACCCTCACTAGAATTGATTTTCCTGTTATCAAAACGTTGTCGTTTATCTTATTGTTAACCAGAGTTCCCATTACCTCGACATTAAATGTTTCAATTTCTTTTCCCTGGATAACAGTCTTTCCAATACCTTTCATCCCGGTTTTGATATCTTTGATCGGAAGAATGTCGTCATGAGTATTCCCCTGGGCAGAGGAAATTACAGAAATGAGCAAATAAAAAATCACTAGAAGTCTGAAGTTAATCTTTTTTTGTAATGACAAGACCATTTGAAATAGGACGTTCCTTTCCATCTGATGGATGATTGACAATTCTTCCTTTGACAAACATCGAAGAAGAGCCACCTCCATCGAGATTCATGGCTTGCCGTCCGCCAAGATTTTTAATGTAGGCGGCAAGTTCCTCAAGAGTCATCCCAGCACTTTTTGCCGAACGACCGTCAATAACGATCAAAAGCACATCGCCATTGTCAGTTAGGGCTACTGCCGTGCGAGGGTGACGACCATAACAGATTGTAGAGTCAAAATGTTCCTGGCGGCCATTGATCTTGATTTCTCCATCTTTTAGTAATCTCGGGCCACCACAGACAGCATGAATTACTCTATTCCAGGGCTGATTTACACTGTACTCCAAACGGATATTGTCTCCTAATCTGACCTTGGAAAGAATCTTAGCTTTTTCACCTGAAGTCGACACAACTACCCCATCAGGAGGAATAAGGCTGTTTTCTCTTCCCAGGGCAATTACCCGTCCCTGTGTCAATACCAATTCAAGTCCAGCACCCGAAGTGAGCGTCCATTTTCCATACTCGGGAGTATAAATTACCAAATCCGCATCTTTCCTTGGCTGATTTATCCCATCGATGGGAACCGATGACGAATCAAAAATAAAATTTCCACTAAAATCCGGATTCCCAAAAATAGGAAGGTTTTCCTGGGTTATCCCAAAAACTGATCGATTAAACAGTGGAGAACTGATTAATCTTTTATTAATTATCAGTGTTCCAATAGGATCGCCTTTTGGAGGAACAAAATAAGCAGCGTTGATCGCAGCTAATGCGTCATACCGATTGGCCATGGATGAAAGAATTTCTCTTTGGCAGATGCCTTCGTTCGCAAGAACTGGAAATAATGAAAGTCCATTTTCCGAAGCATCGTATTTCAAAATATAGGCATCTGAGAAACCATGTTTGGTTTTAGGCCTGTCTACATAGTAATTCAGCCCCTTTTCAATATATTCCATTTGTTTTACGGGGAAAACCCACTCTGAATCACGAAGTGTTATTTCAAGAATAGGAAAGCCAGATGTAGAAGTAGCAATATTAGGCTTAGAAATGAAATTTCTTGGAAAAAAGAGCATTTCGGTATAGTCAGGTGACTCATGAATCGTGTGCTTTCTTAAATTTGCAGCACAAATTCTGGAAAATTCAGGAATAATAGAAGCAATTTTTGGAGTAATCCTAATTCGAAGCAAAGAATTTGTTGAGTTTACAGTCTCAATTTCGGGAAATTTTGAAAATACAATTTGAATTGTTTTTTCATTCTGATTTTCGAATTCTTTGGTTTCAATTATTGCCAGCTTTTCATCCTTTAGCTTTTCAGGTTTCTCAGACTTCTCAATCTTCTGATTTTCACTCTGATTTTCCTTCTCTATTTCTCTATCTTTTTCTCTATCTATCGGTTCTGTTCTATTTGCAGTTTTTTGTTCTTCGTTGGGAATTTCACTTGAAGAATCGGAAGCTTGTTCAAAAACGCCCTTGTCTGGTTCAATTTCGGGTTCCTGAGAAATTTGATTCGTTTCTGAAACAGGTGTATTTATACCAATTTCAATTTTCCCAGGTTCATCATTTGTATTGGAGCTTTGTCCCTTGATGGCACCAATCAGAAATATCTGCCCCAAGAGCAAAAGAACCAAAAAAGTTCTCAATGAGATTTTAATTTTTCCGCTCCAAAAAAAGGATTAGCTTACATTCATAACTATCGGCATGATTTTTCAAATTCAATTAGAGTAAGTTAAAAATAAATTTTTTTTGGCAAATTTTTTGCTAAGAAGCAAAATTTTGCCTACTTCCAATTGTATGAAAAAGATATGAGATATACCCAGGTTCGGAAAAAACTCCATTTTATATCTTGAAAAGTCGCAAAATGGTTAGTTCGATATATCTGATTAGCTATTTTGGTTTCTCGATTGCCTGGGAATAAGACCTCAATGCAAAACCTGGCCCGCTACATTATTCGAGCAGCTATATCTCAAGAGCGAATGACTTACCTGGAGAATGAAGGCAAGGTGCTTTATCAATCTAAGTATGGGTCAGCGAAGAAGGAATTTTCACCTCTAGAATGGCTGATAAACGTCTGTTCACACTTCCAAAACCCTGGCGAATCCACGATTAACTATAATGCGTTCTTCAGTAATTTCGCGCGGGGAAAGCGGCAAAAGAAGCAGATGGCTTTTCGGTTCCAAAGATCCATGCGCAGCTAACGAGTAAAAAGGAGTTTCGAAAGAACTAGGCTTGATACGCCGTCAGTGCAGCCTGCACATCTGGGGGTTGCATATTGCTCTTCATCGGAATTCCACGAACCCCTTATTACTGGGGAAATTCCTATTGGCGAAAGTTCAGTCAAAGATGATGGCCATTATCCTTCATCTGAAAACACTGAAAGTAGTTGGTTCTAACTATTTTTTTGGGGAGAGCACATGATTTATTTCTTTTCCCCGCATTGTTAAAATTCTCAGTAAAAGAAAGAACCTGTCGCTTTTCCGATCCGTCCCCAGGACTCCGCTTAAATGAGGGAATAAATTGATTCTGTGCAATTTTGAAAGTATTCGTCCAAGATTCATGCTTTCGCAGGAGTCTACTCTTCAGTGGCTCGTCGATGCCCACACTCGTGCGGAATCCTCAAGGGCACAATCTATGCCTGGTCAGCGAAACAACCCACTTGATCGGGAATACTCTGTTCTGTTCCAACGATATGCTTGTTCCCCGAAACGTATAAGCACAAGAGGAGTGGAGGTTGAGGATTTTACGCACTCTGAATGGAATAAAATGGAACTTTTTTCTTTTAATAAGAATTGGCAGGGTCCAACAATGACTGAACGGACGCGAACTTTTCAAAAGATCGGAAGACGTATCTTCAAAAAAATGTATCCGGAAACCTCAAATCCACCCGACCACATTATTCACGTAACCTGTACAGGCTACGTCTCTCCGAGCTGTGCTCAAGAGCTGGTAATTCGGAATCACTGGTACGAAAAGACCGTTGTAACCCATGCTTATCACATGGGATGTTATGCATCGGTTCCTGCCGTTCGGATGGCTGAAGGTTTTCTCACGAACTCTCGATCCAAGCGAGCAACAGCGTCAAAACAGAATACCCGGGTGGACATAATCCACACCGAAGTATGCTCCATCCATGTACAACTTGGAGATCCTTCGCCCGAACAAATTGTGGTTCAAAGCTTATTTGCAGACGGATTCATAAAATACTCGGCAGTCACTCACACCAATAACAATTTTCGAATCGGCACTGGACTCAAATTGATGGCAACCCATGAACAATTGATCCCAGATTCCCTTGAAGCGATTTCTTGGGAATGCTCTGAATGGGGTATGAAAATGGGGCTCTCAAGAGAGGTTCCGAATAAAATTACCACTTCACTGCTTCCATTTCTTATGGAACTTTGCAATCGCGCCGGTGTTTCGTTCGAGAGGATTCGACCGGAAGCAATCTTTGCTGTCCATCCCGGTGGGCCGAGGATTATCGATCAAATCCAGACACTCCTTCATTTGTCCGATGAACAGATGGAAAACAGCAAATCCATTCTAAGAGTTCATGGAAATATGTCCTCAGCCACACTTCCTCATATCTGGGAATCCATTCTAAATAACCTGCCAAGTCCGAACAGCAAGTACATCTTGAGTCTTGCATTTGGTCCTGGAATCTGTATTTCCGGAGCACTATTCAAGACAATTCCCTAGAAATTAATCCACCCCAACCACACGTGAAAAATCTAAAATTCTGCTCATCCTTTGGTGATTAAATTATTTTCTGACGATCATGCTCCAACGAAAGGCCCAGTGCCAGGAAATATCGGGGGTGGGCAAGGAGGCCCGGCGTGCTAAATCCTTGAGGCAAGTGCGATGAAAGGCGCGCAGTACCGAGAGAGGTGCATCGTGAAGGATGAGACGGTTCTTCGAGATAAGGGTGGTCAGCCACTTAATCAAGTAGTAAGCAACCGGATGTCGGTGAAGATCGTTGATCACCAGCCCCAAGCGACAGAGCTCATACATCTTGGCCAAGGCTTCTACCGCTGCATCATCTGGAAGATGGTGGAGTAATAAAGCTGCATGCACGATGTCGTATTTCCTTGTTTGGGGTAGGTCGAAGAGGTTCTGTACAGTGAATTCAATACCAGGCAGCCCGGCGTTGCTCAAGCGTGCGTAGGAAACGGCTTCCGGCGCCAGATCAATTCCGAAAACACGTGCGCTCATATCCCGCCGTTTCGCCCATTCGACAATTCGTCGCGCTGTGTCTCCCCCGCCTAAGCCAACGTCCAGGACGTCGAACTCGCGACGGCCATGCGGGACGAGGCGGGACAATGCGCCCAAAGTCGTTGCATACCCACCTAAGGCCGCGTTGATGACAGCCAGTTCCTTCAGGCTCTCTGCCAGCTCCACCGGATCGAGATCGGGAACGTCCAGAAGCTCGCGGTCATCGCTGCGCGTCTCGAAGTTCAACGAGGTGGGATAACTATGTCGCATACATTGCACTTGTTATTGCCGGAGCGGCGCCGTAGTAAATTTTCATCCCAGGTAGGCTCCAGGTCTATAGTCGTGGATCGCGTGAAACATTTTCTCAATAACACTCGACAAGAATAAACGGGGCAGGTTATTGCGTACTAACCGGGCCGCCAAACTCTCTGATTGAGCGAAACTTCCGATCCAGCGGGAAACGAGCACAATCGCGGCAGTGCGGGCACGCCGAAGCTTTTCGAAACGACTGAACGCCGTTTCAATGGAGCCTCGTTGGGACAGAAGAAGGGAAAGCACGAGAGCATCTTCAATGGCCTGACAGGTTCCCTGACCTAGGTTTGGCGTCATTGGATGCGCGGCGTCACCAATAAGCACGACTCGCCCCCTTGTCAAACTACGAGTTGTCTGCCGATCCAGTGCGGGTGTCCTCACAATCGCAGAGTCAGGGGTCATCGCAATGATCTTGGGGATAGGCAAATGCCATCCTCGAAAATGCTCCAGTATCTCAGCTTTGCTTTGCGGAAGTGCTGTGTCAGGTTGATTGCACGTTACATACCAGCACACCTTGCCATTCCCTATAGGCATGATCCCAAAACGCTCGCCTTTTCCCCAGGTCTCCGTGATATTCCCTTTATTGTAAAGTGAAGGCAGCATTTGGGCCACCCCTCGCCAGATCATATAACCCCGATAGATTGGACGTTCGGCCCGGGTTGTCACAAAATGCCTCACGACGGAGCCCAGGCCATCGGCCCCGATAACGGCATCGAATGTCAACGTTCGGCCGCCCTCTAAATGCACGCAGGGCTTCCGAGGGCCTTCTGACTCCAAACTGATGCCTGTGCATTCATGGTTGACATGTACACGTTGCGGTTCCACGGCCGCAAGCAGTTCTGCAAGAAGAGCCGGCCTGTCAAGGCAGAGAGACGGAGTTTCCCGGCTGATGATCCTAACCGACGCCCACTCTCGGCCTGAGGGATTCATGAGCCGGATCTTTTGCACGCTGCTGGACACTTTCAAATAAGGCACCAACAAGCCGAGCTCACGCAGTGCGTAAGTCGCATTCGGCCAAAGACTCAACCCCGCGCCAATTTCCCGGATCGCAGGGCTGCGTTCGAAGATCTCGACATCCACTCCAACACGCCCAAGAGCAATCGCGGCACAAAATCCAGCGATACCGCCGCCGATCACGGCAATTTTCAAACCGCTTCCCTCATTCCGTAAACCTGTTTTCCCAAGTTTAACACCTGATTCATAGTTGAGCTGAAGGTGTGAAAAAATAGATTCTTCGAAAATTTACCTGCCCCAAAAACCACGTTAGAAAATGGTTGTGATAAATTTCCCCTAAAAAATTTCAAATATTTCACATCTTCGCTGCCTTCAGGAAAAGGATATTATTTTCGAGATGCACATGTTTGTGGAGATCTTCTTCGAATTCCTTAAATTTCCGATATGATCACGAAGGTATTGCAGACATCTCCTGGAATAGAAAAGCCATTGGACAGATAGCGAATCTTGTTATTAGCGTCACCAATCTCATCATGCTCATCACTGATGCTCAAAACTGAGTTCTTGATTGTTTCTTTGTCTTTCGGATCCGGTGTCGAGCCTGCTTTCCTAGTCTCAGCGGCTCGTTTTATAGCCGGGAAAAATATCTCATCCTCCCCTACGTGCATATGGATTGCCAAATTGGTTGCGACCTTGTAAAAATCTTGCTGAGATCCACTTGCGATCTTGTCATTGATCATATGGTCCAGCCAGAGTTTATTTTGTTTAAAGAGCTGAATATTAAACAGCCACTAACATGCACAAACTCACATTAGTAACAGTATCCCTCGTCTGAAAAGAACTGAAAATAGTCGATTCTTACTATTTTATTGGGGAAAACACATGATTTTTTTCTTTGCCATCAGCTGGTAACTTTACTTTAACGCATAACGAGTCTGCTGAAACGATAAAAAACTCAACCAAACATATGCACGAAGGCGGTGCGCAGGAAGCGATGCAAGCAGCGCTTCAAGAATGCAAAATCCAAAAGTGCGCTACTGTACACTAGCTTCACCACAGCGTCGCTACTCACTTTGTTGAAGAAGGGGTTCAATTAAGGCTGATTCAGGAACATCTAGGGCATGTAAGTCCTGAAACTACCGCAGTTTATACCAAATTAACTGAAGTTTCCTGTCAAAATGGAAATAGTGCGGTCAACTTAATAATGGGTCAAATCAGAATTAATCCAAAGTTCCATGCTGCTTTTGGCGCCAAAGAAGCTGTGAGTGCTATTTTTACTGGTATTTTGTCTTGCGCGTTACTGGACAGATTTTATTTGAAGCAAGTCCAAGGCCTTCTGTTGAAGCCTAGTTGGCGCCGTTACAACAGTAAAAAAGCTTTTCCTCGTCCCCTTGGATTGAATCTTGTTCCACATTATTGTTCCAAGGTTTTTTAACAAAGTGTGAGAAGAGAAGCTGCTAGCGGACGTTTAATAAAGGTTCAGAAGAACTCTGTAAAATCATAGGAAACCTCGAATTTCGGAAAACTTTTTATCAAACCAAATCC
>JADFXM010000046.1 GCA_015233565.1 Candidatus Rifleibacteriota bacterium | reverse complement strand
CCATCAGGCTCGCGAAAGCGGGCTTTTTTTGTTTCATTTTCAAAGATCACTAAATGTTATAACAATTTCAACATCCTGGTAAAATAACGTGAGAAAATTTTGGGATCGCTACGCGAAAATCGACACTTATGGACCAAGACAATCAGCAAGAGCTCTAATTCCCACGATTATCACACAAATAGCAGCAGGAAAGAAAAAAAGTGTAAGTTGGTTTTTCATGAAAAGAAAACTCCCAAAGTTAGCTTATTTTTGTGTAAATGTGGGTTTGAGAGTTAAAGCATTAGTAGATTGCAAAATTTAGGTAATATATGAAAAAAAGAAAAATTTGCGTTGTTTCAGGCTCAAGAGCTGATTATGGTCTTCTTTATTGGTTATTAAAAGAACTCCATGATTCTTCTTTACTTGAACCAATTCTTGTCGTAACCGGGATGCACTTGGCACCGGAATTCGGTTTAACTGCTTCTCAGATTGAAAAAGACGGTTTTAAGATCCATTCAAAAGTTGAAATGCTGTTGTCAAGTGATACCGCTTTGGGAACTGCCAAGTCTGTTGGTTTAGGAATCATCGGCTTTGCAGATGTTTTTTCCTCATTAAAACCCGACCTACTTTTGATATATGGTGATCGTTTTGAAATTCTAGCCGCAGTTCAAACCGCTCTTTTTCTTAAGATTCCAGTTGCACATATCGCCGGAGGAGATGTAACCGAAGGAGCTTTTGACGAATCGATTCGACACTCCATTACAAAAATGTCGCAAATTCATTTTCCTACCAATGAAGAAGCTCGAAAAAGAATTATTCAAATGGGAGAAAACCCGAACTTAGTATTTAACGTCGGAAGCCTCGGAATAGACTATATTAATCACCTTAATTTCCTTTCAAAAGATGAACTGGAAAAGCAATTAAACTTAAAACTAAGAAATAAAAACTTACTTATCACTCTTCACCCAGCCACCTTGGGACAACTGGAAGACCAAGTTGCCATTAATGATTTATTGGATGCCCTTGAAGATTTAGGTGATAACTTCGGCCTGATTTTTACACTTCCAAATGCTGATCCATCAGGAAGATTAATCTCTGAAAAAATTAAAAATTTTGTTGAGAAAAAAAACAATGCTTGGGCCTTCCAATCTCTTGGCCAGCATTTGTATTTAAATTTGATGGCTAAAGTAAACGCAGTAATAGGCAATTCTTCAAGTGGCTTGTATGAAGCCCCTTCGTTGAAAATTCCAACGGTAAATATTGGAGATAGACAAAAAGGACGATTACGAGCCGAATCGGTAATTAATTGTTACCCATCAAAGCCAGAAATAATTGAGGCCATTAATTCCGCCCTAAAATTTGATTGCTCTCAAATTAAGAATCCCTACGGAAATGGACAAAGTTCCAAAGAAATTTGTCAAATTCTGAGTAACATTAAAAATTTCAATACTTTATTAAGCAAGCATTTTCATTCGTAGCGAGCCTGCTTGTCAGGCCATGATTTCACTAATGTCGGCATAGTCTTTTTGAGCTTTAAAAAAGTCACTTGGACTGCCAATATCAATCCAAAATTCAGAAAGTGGGAAGCCCCCTATTTTTTTTCCTAATCCTGAAATTTTCTTTATAATATCAGGCATATCTATTCGAGTGTTATTCGGGATCATCCGGATGGCTTCCTGGCTGAATACATAAATTCCCGCATGGGTTTTTTAACAATTTCCCTCACTTCTCCACTTTGCATTTGACCTATTCCATAAGGGATTTCAAATCGAAATTTTCTGATACAAACTATCATTTCAGCCCCAAAATTTAAATGGTAGTCCAAAAGATTCCCGAAGTTAACCTTTGAAAGAACAGCGAAAAAGAGTAAAATGCTTGACTTATTAACCCCCACCAACACTGTGCAGAAAATTTGAAAAAAAATAATTTTTTGCCAATTTTTTTTGAATTGTGTGGTTAATTGCCAATGTCAATATGAATTTACTCTTTGTTGCTGTGAAAGAATATCACCGTTGACAACCAGAACAGTTGAAATCACGTTCTTTGGTAGTAAGGACAAACTTCCAGCGGTGCCCAGAAACTCTTTTTCTTTAAGATACTCAACATTGACATCATATTGTGAGCCATCCTTAATAAAATCAACAATTTTAGTGGCTTGATGATTTACCGAGATAAAAATATTCCTGAAACCATGATTCCTCAGTAAAAGCAAAATAGTGGCTATTAGGGGGCGCCCTCCGACATTTAAAAGCGGCTTTGGAACATCGGATGTTATTTCTCCAAGGCGAATTCCTTTTCCACCTGCCATTATTACTGCAAAGTTTTCTCGAGGTTTTCGGCGAATAAGCTCCTTCAGGAGTTTTAACCCAACAACCTTTCCGCTTTGATCAAGGACAGGAATAGCTTTAATGCTATTTTGTGCCATAGAAAAAAGAATTTCATCATCGGAATCTGAAAGGAACACTGATTTGGGGCTTCGATTCATTACTTGGGCAACTCTTTCATCCAAGCCCTTGCCCTTTAAGATAGCCCTTCTGATATCCCCATCAGTTATGGTTCCGAGAAGAACGTTGTCTTGATCAACAACAAGAGCTATTTCGAACCCAGTCCGATCAATTGCAGCTAATGCTTCTAAAAGAGTATTTTCAGCAAAAAGCAATATTTCTTTTGAATTTGCCATTTTTGACCTCTAACTAAATCTAGATAACCAGAAAGGCTCAATAAGCCATAAGTTCTCCCAAGGAATATCTCCAATTTATCAGGAAGATAAGTAAATCAAATTTTTTCTTAAACCGTAAACTTCTGAGGTTTTCCTGAATAACCGAATTCAAAAGTGCTGTAACTTCAGGCGCAGTGAATCCCAAGGCTTCGTTGAAGGATTGTTTCATAAATCTTGAGGTGTAGTTAATTATTTTCGCCGGCCCGGTCCACCGGACGAATGGGTGGATTTTTTTCTCGAATAACCGAAAGGCGATTCTGAGACAAAATTTCCAGAACTAGTCTTTTCGGATAGCCCAGACGCATATTTGAGCTGTGTCTTTGTAAAATCACGGAAAGCTTCGAGGCTATTTAATGTTGCAGCTTTAGTTGAAAGATTCTTGAGAAGTTCGAGGTCTTTCAACGGTTGAATCATTGAAGAAATTTCTTCAGGAACTTTCTTGAACCTTGCTTCCAGGATGGCGATTATTGCGGTAACAAGGCCTTCACGAGCTTCTTTACGACCTTCTTCGCGTCCCTCTTCACGCCCTTTTTCACGCCCTTCTTCCCTCGCTGTATCGAGAGAGTTATTTAGATCACGGTAGATTTTGAGACTGTCTTCGTAGAGCATTGCTTCCTCGAGAGTGAAGTGCGCAATCTCTGCGGCGGAAAAAAGCTTCTTGAACAAGCAATCCTGGAACTTTTCGGGAATTTTGTGAAAACGTTCGAGGTTTTTCAAAACATAAAGCCATTTTTCGAAACGCGTATTGAGCTGATCAATAGTTCGGTTGAATTTCGGCATTTCAAGGTAAATGAATGTCAGTTTGTCATAGAAAACCTTGTTGGTTTCAATGTCAGAGAGTTTGACATCGTATCGAAATTTTTCTGGCTCCTTTTCATCTTCGTCAAATATGAAATCGAGCACCGCTACAGTATAAACGGCCTTCAGTTCGAAGTTCCAACCACCTGTTATCGCTTGCTGGGCAATGGGAAATGTTGAGTAATAAACCGAACGGTCTTTAAAAAACTTTTGTTTGGTTTTTTGCATCTCAACAATAAACTTTTCCCCGGGTTCACTCTCGCAATACAAGTCAAAAACAGCCCGCCTGTCATATTCGGAGCGTCCTATCTGCTCATTTTTCAAATATGTCAGTTTTTTGATTTTTCCCTGTTTATTCTTGAGGAGTTGATTAAGAAAATCAATGAGTAGATCTTTGTTATATTCTTCCCCAAAAAGTTTCTTAAAACCAAAATCGGTAAAAGGATTCAAGTATTTTGCCCTTGGTTCCACAATAAAGCACCGCCTTTATAACTGTTTAAGCATCCCCTCGTTCCGGTTAATAGTACATTGAAATGCAAGGTTCCGGTCAAGTCTTCTTTCTGTCATCAAGCAATTCTCAGCCCTATTTTCCCTTTTCACGCTTTTTTTCACAATAGCTGAGGGTGTGCCACTATTTTTGGATAACGGACGACGCGCACCTTGAGAAGAGGTTTCCGGGTTAAATGGCTCAAAACGGTAACTATTCGCGCCAACAAATAGCACTACAGCAGATTTCAGGGTGACGCCTCCTTCTGTCATTATGGATACACATTTTTTGTCGGCCAGGTATTTGATCAATTGATTTCGGCCCTCTTCTAACTTGGCTTCGATTGCAATTTTGGTTGCTTTAGCGGGAAGATATTTAATTTCGAGCAGCCAATTGTACATGATATCCGCAAATCTTGCTTCGCGTCTGAGCGCAATATCAGCGTAACCACGATTCATTTCCGGCTCGGACAGATACATGTATTCACCATTCAGAGTAAGAAAACCTAGAATTAGTGACTTGACAGTCTGCTCGTTAAAGTTAATAAAATCCCGATTTGAGAACATTTTGATGACTTTTTCGAAAAGAAAGTTGATAAATGGCTCAATTTTGCCATCTTTTAACTCAAGCATTGTTTTTCGGAAATTGTTCATTAGAGGATTCTCCGGATTCAATTCCTCTAATTTCCTGATAATATAATCCCAGTACAGTTTTCTGATCACATAGTTCGGGATTCCAAGCAATAGACTTTTTCCAGTAGTTCCCTGAATTGTAAGAAGTCCAAAATAAAACATCAGAGATTGCAGGTTTTCAATATCAACACAAAATACGAATTCTTCAGGGAAGTTGGGTTTTTGTGGATATATAAACCTTTGAAAAGTGCATCAAATTGGCCTTTCAGGGCAATATCGTAATAGCTTTCCAGCATTCCGAGGAAAAGACTTTTGCCGAATCGCCGAGGACGCACAAGAAGCAGATATTTTTCATTCAGATTTTCAATTTGCTCGATAAACTGGGTTCTATCAACATAAAGGTATCCGTCATTTCTCAACCCCTGAAACGACGCCACTGCATAGGGAAGTTTAAGCATGAAAAATTTCCTCTTCAAAACGGCCACATTTTCAAAAGAACTCGTTATCGAGAATTTTTCCAGGTCATTCGTAAAAAATACAACAATTTTCCGACAACCGTTCAGAAAACGAGCCATAACCCGTCGAAATTTTAGCAAATTATAACATGTAATTTTGCCTTGTGAAAGATGAAAAAGTTACTACTCTGGCAAGTCGACCCGTTCTAACTGCCAACATTTAAGACATTTGCCTCATTTGAATTTGTCGGGGAAGTAATGTTTTTGGCTAGGTTTTAAATTAAAATTAATTCTCAGAATTTTTTTTTCATGTTATTATCTCACCGCAATTCTTTAAGGAAGGTGAAAAAATGCCTGATTTTATTTCAATTATCGATGAATTGAAAAATGGAAAGACCAGCCTCGGCGTTGTTGGCCTTGGATACGTCGGACTTCCACTTGCACATGCTTTTGCAAAAAAATTTCGGGTGATCGGATACGATTTCAATAAAAAGAAAATTGAAGTCTTGAAACAAGGAATTGACCCTACCGGCGAAGTACCTACCGGCGGTTTGAAAGAAGTGAAGATTGAGTTCACTTCTGACCCCAAGCTTCTCAAGAATTGCCGTTTTATTGTTGTTGCAGTTCCAACCCCAGTTGACAAAAACAAAAGGCCCGATCTTACTCCTCTGATAAAGTCGTCAGAAAGTGTTGGAAAAAACATGCCCCCCGGCTCGCTTGTAGTTTATGAATCAACAGTTTATCCGGGAGTAACAGAAGATGAATGCGTCCCGGTTCTTGCCCGAAACTCAGAAATGCACTATCTGCGTGATTTCAAAGTCGGCTATAGCCCTGAACGAATTAATCCCGGCGACAAAGAACATCGCCTGGAAACAATAACAAAAGTAGTATCAGGATGTGACGAAGAATCGGGAAAAGTGGTGGCAGAAGTCTATGGTGGAATAATTAAAGCCGGTGTTTTTCTAGCATCTTCAATTAAAGTCGCAGAAGCAGCAAAAGTAATTGAGAATACTCAACGTGACTTGAACATAGCTTTAATGAACGAACTGTCAATAATTTTCCACAAAATGGGAATAGATACCCTTGAAGTCTTGGCTGCTGCAGGTACAAAGTGGAATTTTTTGAAATTTTTCCCCGGATTAGTAGGCGGACATTGCATTGGAGTCGACCCATATTATCTAACTTATAAAGCAGAAGAGTTGGGTTATCACCCTGAAGTAATTCTTGCAGGCCGCAGAATAAATGATGGAATGGGAAAATTCGTTGCCGAAAACACTGTAAAAGAAATGATCAAAGCCGGTAAAACAGTAAAAGGAGCGCGAGTTTTAATTCTTGGCCTCACTTTCAAAGAAAACGTTGCAGATCTGAGAAACACTCGTGTTATAGACATTATAAACGAACTAAAAGAATATGAGGTCTCTTCTGATGTCTTCGACCCGTTAGTTCATCCCGAAGAAGCGGAAGAAGAGTATGGTATTCGCAATATTTCCTCACTTGATGCTATCAGCCAAAAATACGATGCAATAGTCGTTGCAGTTTCTCATACCGAATTTCGGAAAATTCCAATTGAAACTCTGGCAAAGATGAGTTCCCGTGAAGATGGAAAACCAGTAATGATTGATGCCCGAGGGCTTTATGACCATTCAACAGCCCGAAAAGCCGGTTTTCAATATTGGCGACTATGACACACCAATTCGGTGAGTTTTCTCGGAAAATATAGCTATTGCTAATTTTTCTACGGAACTTATCGGAATAATAAGTTTTTTGAATATTGCTCAAAATAGCTCTCAAAAACAATTGCACCAACCCACCGAGAATTGCTGGCTGTGACAGGTTTGATCCATTTAGAGTTAAAAAAATTATCAATAAATTTGGTTTGGAGTTTTTAGAAGAAAGTTTATCCACGTCTCTTGTAAGACGCATTACCGAAGCCATTTTTCGTTTTATCGCCGTTTTTTTTCACAAAAAATCACGTTTTTTGAACGTGAAAAATTGTATGATACTTTTGCCTATTAATGGAGAAAAAAATGAAATATACCGTTCATGAATCATCATACGTAGATGATAATGTTGAAATTGACGAGGACACCAAAATCTGGCATTTCTGCCATATTCTTAAGAACACCAAGATTGGAAAAAGCTGCAGCCTTGGCCAGAACGTTGTCGTTGGCCCTAATGCTATTCTCGGCAACAATGTAAAAGTACAAAATAATGTTTCGATATATGATGGTGTGATACTTGAAGATGACGTATTTTGCGGCCCATCCATGGTTTTTACAAACGTTATTAATCCGAGAAGTCATATTATCAGAAAACATGAGTACAAACAGACCCTCATCCGCAAAGGTGCTACAATAGGTGCAAATGCTACAGTAGTGTGTGGCCATACCCTTGGACGATATTGTTTTATCGGTGCGGGTTCAGTTGTGACAAAGAATATTCCCGATTTTGCCCTGATAGTCGGGAATCCTGGCCGAATTGTCGGATGGATGTGCCAATGTGGTTTGAAACTGCACCCGTCTCCTAAACTCGAAGAAAACAGCGACTTAGTGTGCAACACCTGCAAATGTGAATATCACGTTGAAAATGGAATGTTACTCGAAAAAACTCGAATTCCATAAGATATTTTTTTTCAAAGCTGTTTAAATGTTGGCACCGAGCCAGTTTAAAAGCAAAGAATGGTAAATACAGTGGCTCAGTTTTTCCTAAATTATAAAAATCTACTGTGATTTGATATAAATTTTCGAATAATGTTTTCCGGATTTTAATGATTTATGTATCATTGAAAAAAATGACATTTAAAATACAATTTTTTCTGAAATTGACCACTTGAGAACAAGGACGTTTTCATGAAAATCCTTACAATTGTTGGTGCTAGACCTCAGTTTGTTAAAGCGGCCGTCGTAAGTCGCGTAATTCGAGAACACAATGCCAATAACTTCGAGGGCTCTTCAATCCTCGAAGTTATAATTCATACCGGACAGCACTATGATGAAAACATGTCCGGAATTTTTTTCGATGAACTCGACATTCCTAAACCTGATTTCAACCTGGGGGTTGGTTCAGGTAGCCATGGGGCACAAACTGGTGAAATGCTGACTGGAATAGAGAAAATTCTTCTTTCCGAAAAACCTGACAGTGTACTTGTTTATGGAGATACAAATTCCACACTTGCCGGTGCTTTGGCAGCCAGCAAGCTTCATATCCCAATTGCTCATGTCGAAGCTGGCCTGCGTTCCTTCAATCGTGAAATGCCCGAAGAAATTAACAGGGTTTTGACTGATCATATTTCTTCCTGGCTGTTTTGTCCGACCGCAACCGCAGTAATAAACCTTTCAAACGAGGGAATTAAAGGTGCCAAAAAAGTCTTCAATTCAGGCGACGTAATGTTTGATGCCGCGCTTTTTTACAGCCAAAAAGCGCTCCAAAAAAGTAATCCGGTCTTTAAGAAAAACCTTCCCTCAGAATATATACTTGCAACTATCCACAGACCCGCAAGCACAGATGATATAGTAAAACTCACCTCACTTCTTGAAACTCTTGAAGAATCCGGGAGACGTTTTTTCCCAGTTTTTTGGCCTATTCATCCAAGAACGAGAAACATTATTGAAAATGATGCAACCCTTTCGAAACGCTTCCTTTCAGGAAATAACAAATTTATTTTTCTTTCAGAACCTCTGGGTTACTTGGATATGGTGCTAGCTGAGAAAAATTCCCGCCTGATTTTAACCGATTCGGGTGGGGTCCAAAAAGAGGCCTACTTTCATGAAAAACCTTGTATTACAATGAGAACTGAAACCGAATGGGTTGAACTTGTTGAAGCAGGTTGGAATTTTGTCGCAGGTCTTGAAAAAGAGTCAATTTTGAATCTCCTGGAAAAAGTATTGAACGACAGTTGGATTCAAAAACCACATCCGAGTTTATATGGCAACGGAAAAGCCGGCCACGAGATAATAAAAATTCTTTTAGGAAATGATAAAAGAGAACAAAACATTTGAAAGTCGAAATAAAAAAGTTTATCATCTCTTTGTAAAAATTGGAGCAAAGAAAATGTTTAAATTTGGCCTAGTTGGTTGCGGAAGAATTTCAAAAAATCACTTTAAAGCTTTTTCGGACAATTCTAATCGTTGCAAATTGACTGCAGTTTGCGACGTTGTCCAGGAAAGGGTTGAAAAAGCCGCAAAAGAGAATGGTGCAACCCCTTATCTAGATATTGATGAAATGTTAAAAAAAGAGGAATTAGACGCTGTTGTAGTATCAACTCCCAGCGGAATGCACCCAGCCCATGGAATAAAAGTAGCAAAATCCGGCAGACATGTAATTTCAGAGAAACCCATGGGAATAACCCTAGAGGCCGTGGATAACCTGATTCATACCTGCGACGAAGCCAAAGTGCATCTTTTTGTTGTTAAACAGAACCGTTTGAACCCAACCATGCAGGCTTTAAAAAAAGCTGTCGACAAAGGCCGTTTCGGCAGAATTTTTTTCGCCCAAAGCAATATTTTTTGGAGTCGTCCTCAGGAATATTACGATTCGGCACGCTGGCGAGGAACATGGGAATTTGACGGTGGAGCTTTTTTAAATCAAGCAAGCCACTATGTCGACAGTTTGTACTGGTTAATTGGAGATGTGGAAAATGTTTCAGCAATTACAGCAACTCTTGCCCGAAAAATTGAAACCGAGGATACAGGTGCTGCAATATTGCGATTCCGAAACGGAGCAATTGGGACAATTAATGTAACAATGCTTGCATATCCGAAGAATTTTGAAGGTTCAATAACTCTTTTGGGAGAAAAAGGAACAGTCCGAATTTCGGGGATAGCCATAAATTCCATTGAAAAGTGGGAATTTTCTGACTATGACGATGATGATAAAGAAATAATGGCAAATAACTACAATCCTCCAAACGTTTATGGGTTTGGCCATAGCGCCTATTTACACAATGTTCTAGATGTTCTTGAAAGAAAAGCTGAACCTGAGACTGACGGTCGATCGGGAAGAAAAAGCCTCGAATTGATTCATGCAATATACAGGTCTTCCAGAGAAGGAAAACAAATCAGTCTGCCGTTGAAAATCTGAAAAAGTTTAATTAAACCTCTTTATAAATTAAATTGTGAAAAGCAATAAAATTTAATATCCGCCAATAACAAAAATTGTCTTCCGAATCCTCCTTAAAAAAATGATTAAAATGTTCTTTGACCTTTTCAAAGTTAAAACACTTTATATTTTCACTCAACAAGATCATTTTATTGAAAAGGGAAAAGTTATTGTTATTTTTTAGCCATTTTTTCTCTGGAGTCACGAAACCTAGCTTATCACGCCGTTTAAGAATCATTTCTGGAACAATACCTCGCATTGCTTCTCGAAATACTTTTTTATTTTCCCCATCTTTTCCAATAATGTATTCCTCTGGCAAGGAAAGCAAAAAGGAAACAAAATCTTTTGTTAAGAATGGCACTCTGCTTTCAATTGAAAATGCCATGGAATTCCGATCTTCATAACGCAGAAGATGAGGCAACATCGAAAAAGAAATGCTTTCTTCAAGCGCATCTCGAAGACATTTCGTGATAGAGTTTTTGTGAAAATATTTTTTAAAATCAATCCCGTGTGAAGAAAACCAATTTTTATTTAACCAACCCGGGATTTGATTTTTATTTACAAGCCATTTTGAAAAGCTTAAAAAGCTAACCGGAAGCAATTTTTGACACGCGAATTGAAATATTTGAAACGAATCTCTATCAGAAAACCGCTTTTGCGCTTTAAATAAATTTAAAGCCCCCCAAATATCTTTTTTTCTTACTAATGAAGCTAATCGCGCTCCCTGAAAGGAAACATACCCCCCAAGTATTTCATCAGCCCCTTGACCGTCAAGCAAGACTGGAATCCCTTCTTTGCGTGCCGATTGAAAAATACAATATTGGGCATAGATACTAGTTGAACCAAATGGCTCGCCTTGGATTTTAATAAGTTCCAATACATCTTTCTCAAAATCAGATGATTCTGGTTTAACTACGTGAGAAACAGTTTTTGCATGGTTGGTTACCATTTTGATCCAGTGCTCTTCAGAGATGTTAGAATCCTCCGGAATATAACTAAACGTATGAATTTCTTTATTGGGATAAAGGAAGCGAGCTGCGCAAACAATTGAAGAAGAATCTAATCCGCCGGACAAAGCCATTCCTACTGGGACATCACTCCGCATATGAAGTTCGATGTTTCTCAGAAATTTTTCACGAACTAACTGGACTGCATCGTTGAAACTAATTTCGATTTGACTGATTTTTTTAATGTCCCAATATTTTTTTAGCCCTAATTCAATAGAATTTTCAAGGTTAATTTCCCCCCACGAAGCGGGAGGAATTTGTTTAACACCATTCACTAAAGTACCATCACCGTAGTCAATAATCCCAAAACGTAAATATTCAAAAACTCTCTCTGAAACAAGATTTTGGTCCACCCCTGGAAGGTTTAACAGAGGCCAAATTTCCGATGAAAAAGCCAAACCCCCGCTCCAATGACAATAAAAGAAAGGTTTTATGCCAAAAGGATCACGTGCAACGATTATCTTTTTCTGAAAGGTATCAAGAAGTGCTAGTGCAAACATTCCAATAAAACGAGAAAAAGCGACTTCTGGTCCCCAGGTAATTATTGCTTTCAATACAACTTCTGTATCAGAAGAGGTTCGAAAACTATTGCCTTTACCCTCAAGTTCGCTACGAAGTTCGAGATAATTATAAACTTCACCATTTAGTACTATCCACCAGCGACCATCTTCGCTAACCATGGGCTGATGTCCGGCATTTGTAAGATCAATAATAGACAAACGAGTTTGCCCTAAAGCAACTGAACATAAAGCGGGTTTACTCTCGGCCTTTGAACCAGGCTGCCAATAAAGAGCACCTTTATCATCTGGACCACGGTGATGCAGGGATTCCAGAAAGGGATCAATGTCCACTTTGGTTGGGTTGTGCAAAATTAGACAAAAAATTCCACACATATTAATTTTTTTCCCCAACACATTTGAAACACTCATAGAATGGCTTAATAAGATAAGTCTCAAAAGAATTATGAATCAAAATTGTTAAGGTTCCGCCAACCTTTTTAATTCGGTTCTCAATTATCCCAACTTTTTTTGCGGCGATTTCAGGGCCAAGTTCACGATGGCTCTTAAAAATTACACCATCTTGAATGACCAAAGGTAATTCTGTGATGGACAAACAACGGTCCTTCTCGAGATCGAAAGCGGGATAGGGTTTAGAAGTTGAACTTCGAAATCCAACGAACTCATTAAACCCAAGACTGGAATCTTCTTTAACCCCAATTTCTTCCAAAAATCTCCATGAAACAGGACCTTGCCAAGCCAAGTAATGATGTCTGGAGTATTCCGGCAAATTTGAAAATATTTTGCAAACCCTTTCCCATTCCTGTATACATGTTTTTTTTTGGAGCGCTGCTTTTTGGGAAATGTGCCAACCAACACGATGTCCCTGATCCAAGGCTTGTTTCCACATCTCACTGGCTGGTGGTAGATCTAACCTGTAACCATCATCCACGATACTTCGTTCTGCCCCCATAAAATAAAAAGTCCCGGCAGCCCCGAATTTTTTATTTAAATTAAGTAATTGCTGGAAGGATTTAAAATAGGGGTCAAGTTTAAAGTTCGAAAATGAATTAAACCCTGTAAATAAATTTTCAGCCGCGCGAAATAACGATTTTTCAATAAAATAACCTCGGGCAAAACCTTTAATAATATCTATCGACTTTTTAAAATATTTCACATGATCAATGTCATGAGTAATTCGTAAATTAAATGCTCCTTGTTTGATTTGCCAATTGGGGGATGTGATTTCCAGCCATTTCCGGATTACTAATCCCCATTCATCAAGAAGGGGGCGTTCATGAAATTTTTGTCTAACCGCAAACAAAGAAGCCTCATCAAGTATGCTCAAAGCAGTTCTGGTTGGGTATTTCCATTCTTCCCATCTGGTTAGGAATAAAAAAGTTGCTGCTACCAAATCTAAAGGAAAATTCCCATTTCCAAAGTAATGAAGTTTATTTTCACTAGCAAAAACCGCCGGAAGGGAAGAGGTGTCTAAATCGAGTTTGACACCAGATGGCAAAAACTGGGAAAGTTCAACCCATGGCAAATTATTCTCAGGATTTTCAAAAACCTTTTCGACTTGCTGAAGAGATATAGCAGTAAAATTAACCAACGGAGCACCGATCCAATCAGTTTTATTTGCAACAAGATTCCATAATCTTTCTAAAGCATATTTTGCTCCATTGCGAGAAAGAAAAGCCTCAGGATGCCACAAATACTTTAAGGCACCACAAACCAATGGTGAAAAACCTTCCTGATCTTTTGGAAATTCAAAAAGCACCTTTTTCTCCGATATCAAAAGATAATAAAACCAATCAATGAGTAATACTAAGAGGATATCTCTTAAAGGAATATTTAAAATCTATATTTTGTTAAAACCTTCATCACTTTGAACTTTCAACTTAACCAGTGAATTTTGAAACACAAATTGTCCCACAAGAAAATGAAAAAAAACAACGAATGAAATTACTTCCCTTACTAAGAATCGTGAAACTCTACTTCTACTCTATTTTCTTCTATACCCAAAAGACTAAAAATTGTTTCACCTGAGTTTAATCTTCGGGAAATTTCATCCTCTAAACGGGTTCGTTGATCTGCTTTTTCCAAGATAGCTTTTAATTTTTTGGGGGGAATTACTACAAATCCATCAAAATCAGCCTTAATAATATCTCCCGAGTTTATCTCAAGTCCCCCTAGGATATAAGGCAAATTTATTTTTCCTCCTTCTTCCCCTCCCAAACCCAATTCCGAATGACAACCTTTTGCATAAATCGGGATGGTTGCCAAAGAAACTCTCCTGACAAAACCATCAACAATAACTCCCTTAGCACCTATTTTTTCCAAAAACTTCTGGAAGAAAATGTCCCAAATTGCTTCAATACTAGCTGTTGGGTCACCAATCAACACAATATCACCTTGACGAACATATTTCAGTCCATAACAAATTGTTCTTAACGATTTTTGGGGTTCAATAATAAAAACTGGACCACAAAAACTTCCCGGATAAATCCATTTTAAATCGCATCTTGGAGAATTTGCGCCACAATCCGTTAGAAAAGCACAAGAATATTTTTCCAATTCAGTCAAAACTCTGGAATCTGGTCTTTCAAAAGTCTCTTTTAGGAAAATTTTCTTGTTTCTAAAAGGAGGCAAAATTGGAAAATTAAAATTCGGAATATTCCTTCCTTCTCTATTTGAAATTAAATTAACTATTTTTCGCTTAGAGATTTTTCCTGAAGAGGCACGCGGAAAAATTTCCAGTTCAAAAAACTTAGAGGGCCGCTTAATTCTGCTTAATTTTTCTTCGAATATTTCCTTTAGTTCCTCTGATACTCTTTCGAAGGAAAACCCTTTTTTAATCCTCAAAACAAGTACTATTTCCTCCCCCATAATTTTATGGGGAATTCCGATAACAGCACATTCATTCACTCCTGAATGAGAATAGACTATATTTTCAATTTGTACTGGAGAAATATTGACTCCACCACAAATTATCAAATCCTTTTTTCGGCCTGTGATAAAAAGCTCTCCGGAATCGCTTAAAACCCCCAAGTCTCCGGTAGAGAACCATTGGTTGGAATCAAATTCAGTAGGGCTATCCATGTCGAAAAAAACTTTGGCAGTCATTAAAAAGGGAGTTTGGACGTAGACTTCCCCTTCAATATTCCTTCCCAGCGGAGCACACTGGTCATCCATAATTGAAACTTGAACAGTAGAAAGAATTTTTCCTGTCGAACCACTAATTACCGGAAATTTGGGAGAATTGCTAGAAATAAATAGCGTTTCTGACAAACCATAGTTTTCCAAAAGATTTAATCCATATCGTTTCTCAAATGCTATTCGCTGAGTTACCGAAAGCGGTGCAGTTCCAACTAAGGCAAGCTTGAGATTATTTCTGCAATATATTTCGCCTTCTTTTCCTCGATCCGTTTCCATTAAAATAGCTATTATAGTAGGAACCAGCCAAAGAGCGTTAACCTGATATTTTTTTACAGGCTTCCAGAAATTAATTGCACTTGCCGCATTAAAAGCATCTACTACAACAATACTTCCCCCGGCTAAAAAGGGAATAAGAAACAAATTATAATAACCGCCCAAGTAGGTAGCTGGAAGATTTGCAAGAAACCGATGATTTTCCAAAATTCCAACGGTGCGAATAAAAATCGAAGCATTCGCTACCAAACTCCGGAGATTATGGACAATTCCATTCGGAGTTCCGGTTGTCCCCGATGAAAAAACAATCAACACAGAATCGTTTTCGTTCACTCCGGAAAAAGGAATAAAATCAAGTTTTTCCTTAAAAGCTTTTATTTCCCAACAATCAATTTGATTATCTTCTGAATGCTGCAAACCATCCTGAAGGATTAAAACACTTATTGGCAAAGGCTGTTTTTGAAAAGCTTTCACAATTGAAAAAGTTTGCACTGATAAAATAACAAGATTAGGGTTGACCTTCTGCAGAATTTCCTCGATTTCTTTATTTCCAAAAATCGGGTTGATTGGAATAGCCACAAAACCGGCATAAAGACATGCGAGATAAATTATTGGTGGAAAAATTGAATTATTTAGAATAATTGCAACTTTATCACCCTTTTTTAAGCCCCTTCGCTGCAAATCAAAAGCAATCCAGCAAGCGAATTCGGATACTTCTGAATAAGAATAAATACGATCATTGAATGAATCAACAAGCAAAGGACTTTTTTCGTGGATTTTCTGGATATTTGAAAGTTTTTCAATTGAATTCATTGAGGTTCCTCTAAAAATAAATTTCCTTGCTTCATCAAAAATATTTTATCGATTTTCACATCAACCCTTGAAGTTACATGATCCAAATGAAAGTTAATTTTATTTAAGCCACCAATTGTTGCATTTGAGCCAACTCCAATGTGAACCGTCCCTCGGACCCCCTCATCTTCGAGCATATCTCCTGAAAGTGAGGCAAAAGGATTTAATCCAACACCAAACTCTCCTGCTATTCTGGCATTTTCTGAACCCGCTTTTTCAAAAATATTTTCCAAGCGCTTCGCCAAATGATTTCCTTCGATTTTATAAATCTTCCCTTCGTGAAAATACAAAGTAATCGGTTCGTGAATCAGTCCAATTTCGGGATGGGGAATACTTCCATTCACCAAAAAAATTCCCTCGGTACTGTCTTCAACAATCGCAATATTAGTTTCTGAGTCGGGAGGAGAAGCAAGTTCTCCAGGTAAATGGCAAAAACCCGGTGCTGTATTAGCACGTCTTTCTGAGATAGAAAATTTTAGATTTGTCCCATCTGAAGAGGTGATTTCAACTTTTTCGCCTTTGTTCAACATTTCCGCAACCCGAAAACCGTCATTTGCCAACAATTTAAAATCAGCCCTTAATGCACGACTTTGAAGAATTTTGCGGTTGTACATCGGCAGACTCATAAACCTCGCTGAATTTTCAGTTGCCGATCTTCTGGCTTCAGTATGAGCAAGAGAAAACTTGGTAAAACAAAAAATAATTTCCACGGCAAGCATCTTCTGCCTTATTCTTTCTGACGGTTCCTGACCATGAATAAATTGATTTTCAATCAATTCACATTTCACCAAAACACCCAATTCCTGCAAAACATCCTTTAATCCAGAAGCGATATCTGTTGTCCACTGGTCAAACAAAATTAATGCGCGTTCCCCTTTTTTTGCAAATGCACAATTTTCAGCAAGTATCTTAAGACCTTCAAGTTCATATTTGGTAAATTCCATAATAATCCTTTTTCAGGAAGTGGCACGAATCAGTTCTTTTACCTTCTTCAAAGCAAATTCGATATCATCCATAGATTCTGTGCCAAATGAAACGCGGACAAATTTATCACAGGAAGCACCATAGCCAATTCCTGGGACCACAGAAACATATTCTTCCCGGAGGAGTCTTTCACAAAATTCTTCTGAAGTAAGCTTGGAAGGAATAATCGCTACAAAAAAATAAAAAGTTGCTTCACCAGGCAAAAATTTCAGACCAATTGACTCCATAAAACTTCCGATTTGTTTTCGGGCTTTTAATAAATTTTGAATTTGTGGAAAAGTAATTTCTAAAATTCGGTAAAAATGCTTCGAAACGTAATATTCTAAAATTGTAGCAGGGCAGGTAATCAAATGTTGATTTACCTTTGATACAGTGTTTATAAAATCACTATTTCCGATAATATATCCCAATCTCCAACCAGAGATCCCGTAGTTTTTTGAAATAGAATTAAAAATCACAACTCGCGAAAAGGGTTTCTCCAAAGCTCCAAGTGACACAAATGAATTGTCAATCAAAAAATCACTGTATGCCTCATCACTCAATAACCAAAGGTTATACTTTTTACCTAATTCCAGAATCTTATTTAATTCATCAATTGAATATACTTTTCCCGTAGGGTTGTGTGGATTGTTTATCACTATGGCTTTGGTTCTATTTGAAATATATTTTTCAAATTCAAAAACAGTTTCAAAATAAGGGACTCCGAGAGGTTTCCCATAACACAATTTAATCTGTTCAGAGTAGCTGACCCAAGCCGGTTCATGAATCAAAACCTCGTCCCCAGGGTCCAGCATTCCCATAAAAGCCATATGAATTGCAATTTTAGAGCCTGCAGTGACAAGTATTTCTTTAGTTGGATCGAAATCCACCTCAAATTGTTTGTGGAAATACTCAGATAATTTTTCTCTTAATTCCGGAAGGCCTCGGGAATGAGAATAGTGGTAAATATCCGGATAAGGTAAATCGTTCATCGGAAAAAGGGGGATATCGAAAAATGCTTCACCAAGACTTAAAGTTATCACCTTTTTGCCCTGTCTTTTTAATTCATAGACTATATTATTAAACTTTATGGACATTGCCTCACTTATCGATGATGCAACTTTTGACATTAAGGGCATATTTTCTCCTAAACAACTCTTCCCAAATAAACCTTTTAAGGAAAAAGAAAAATTATTGGGTAATTAGCTTTATTGTTTCTTCAGGTTCAGGGAATTTATTCCCAAAGGCATGTATATCTTTTCTAGCTAATTGTATCACCCGATCTGTCCAGGGTTTAATCTTTACTAAAGAATACGGAATTCCTTTATAGATTCCTTTTATTAAAAACAGGTCCTCAAAGTATTGAGACATAATTGGTGCAACAGATTTCATTTTAAAATCCATATGGCTAAGTAAACGATATGCCTTAACATTTAAAGGCCTACCATCGTAATCAATTACCGTAATTTGATTTGGCTCAGGTGGATAAACGCATATAGGAAAGTCATCGCAAAGAACATCTTCAACACAGTGTAAATTGAGAACATAAGTAGAAGGGAACAATCCTAATAATAAAAAATAACTATCGATTTCCCTTAAAAGCCAATAAGGGGATTTAACCCCGCAGGTAAATGGTGACAAATGATGACTTTCGGTAAGGAAACGAGCCTCTGGTCCAAATGCACAAACAGATCGAAGCTGCCTACTTCGTATGACTCCATCTATTCTACGAAAATATTCTGTTATAAGACCTGTTTTTGATGGATCATGTCGAACATCAAAGACCTCAAAATTTTTAGAAATTTTAAGAGGTGGGAAAGCAGTCATACATAATGTGGATTTAGAGCCGATGACATTTAATAACACATCAATCACATCATAAGGATTTCCAGAAAAAGTATGCATTGAATCCCATGAAGACATCACAAAAAGTGTTGATGCATTATTCAATCCTATATTTCTAAATAACTCATGAAGCTCTGTTTTCCCGAACTGGCCATATTTCTTTAATGCCTTTTCTCGTTGCATTGAGTATCTCTTACGAACATAAGGTTGAATAATCCTATTTTTAAATTTCAAGATAAACTTTACCAAATCAGGAACTAACTGAAGTGCAAAAGCACCACCAGTTCTTTTGATTGAGCGAAAAATCTCATCCATAATTACTAAATATCCAATTCACACCAGACCGATTTAAAATTTCTTTTTTAGCTCTCATTATTACATTTTATTATATTTTTACTTAATGACCACAATTACTCTACCACTTCATTTTGTTGCATTTTCCTGGTTCTATTAATAAAAGGCTGCAAGCAGCTTTTCAAATACATATCTCCTAGATTTTCCGCTCACCGGACAGATTATTCAATATAATCGCTTCAAAAGTGCAATTCTAAAAAAAAAATTATTCTTTTTGAGGTAGGAATTCAAAAAAGTGCCACAAAGGAAATTGTGAAGCATAATTGATGCCTTTTTTGTCCCCGATTCCATTTTCCATTCCATCCGCATAAATCTCTTTGAAAATGGATAAAACAAATTTATTCGCGGTAATTGTGCTTACGAAATCTGAAATAGTAGGTGTAACAAGAAATTTTCGATTTTTATATTCTGTCAAAATGGTAAAGGGTCTTTCATTTTCCCCAAACCATGGAGATAACCAAAAAGTATAATGAGGCTCAATACTCCAGAATCTGCCAGAGGGTTTTAAGATACGGCTTATCTCTTCTAAAAGCAATTTAATGTCTGGTTTATCTTTAAGGGAAAAAGGAACGAAATAAAAGAGCAATGAATCACTGATAAATACCGCATCGATACTGTTAGTTTCTAAAAATTCAAGACATCTTTCTTTCCCCAAAGGTTTAACATAATATTGTACATTGGATGTATTATTACGAGCAATCCCTATATATTTTTCTGATGGATCAATACCTATTACCGATGCTCCCTCTTCTGCCATTCTATTTGCGTAAAAACCAATACCACACCCAATATCAATAATTTTCATTCCAGCTTTAATATTTTCGGGGAAAAACTTTTTAAGGAAATTGCCTTGAACCGACTTATAGAGATTCTCACGCAAATGATTGCGATCATCGGTAAATTTCTGATCCAACCACCATTGAGTAGGATCAATTCGCCGATCAATCATAAGGAGATATCCCAGTTGCTGATGAAAATTACCAAAATGTTTCGAATCCAGGGGGTTGGTTTTTAAACCAAAACGGCTTTCATACAATTTAATATCCCCTATCAAAACATTTTTTTCAATCAAAAATGAAATAACTCCTTCAACATCCAAAGATTTAAGGTTTTTGTCTCCTTCAGAATTCCATTTGACCCTTGTTGGATCAGCCAACAAACCATTTTCATTGCTAAAATATTCTAAATCCCATACTTTAAAAATCTTGTTTTTAAATTCGCTGATGCTATTGGAAGATTCATCAGGTTCTGTCAATTTCTGGCAGAGCAAAATTGTATCGTTTTCACAAAGAAAATTATTTCTCGTAAATACGTTATAAATAAGAAATCTGCCGTTTGGCATAAACTGTATAATAATGTCTTTAAATATTTTCAATGGCAGTTGCATTTTTTGAAATATATTACTCGTTTAATTTATTCCTCAACCTCTCAACCATACTAATTAGCCCACCTACTTTTCCAAACTCCGGGTCCTGCATGTTCTGAATTGAAAACACTATAGAAAACCTATTCTCCATAGAATTTATAAGATCTACAATGCCCATAGAATCAATAAGTCCATTTTCTAAATACTTATACTCTAAGATTTCTGTTTCGTTTTTTAGCTTAGGCAGCTTTTTACCTTTAAAATATCTAATAATAAAATCTTTTATTTCGTTATTCATTTTGTTCCTCATCTACTGATTAAATATCAGATTTCTTCACACTTTCAAGAAATCCTTTAATGGGTGCTGAATTCAAAAACTTCAGGTCCTTTGATAAAGAATCCCTTGAATTTGCTTTATTTTGTTCTAATTAGGGAGTAATTTTTTTGGAATTTTTCTTTATCTCGTTTAGCAAAAAAATGAAAACAGCGAACCAAATTAAGTAAACTCCAACTCCGCTTAAGGAATACGCCCAGATTGCCAGAAATTTATCACCATTATTTCTCCAAACAATAAATAGCGAGAAAAAAGAAACCCCCGCGCGAAAAATATCTAAAACTAAACCAATGTCTTGCCTTTTTGCAAGAGTAACAACTGTTGAAGTTGGAGAAACAATAAATGATCCAATAGTAACATATACAAGACTAAATGCAAACCAGCCAGCGTTTGCCCACTTCTTCCCAAAAATTAATGGAACCATCCAAGGAGAAAGCAGACCTAACGGAATTAGAAAGAAGCTAAAAATAGTTAGCTTTTTTGTTATCTTCCAAAATAACGAAGTGAGTTTTTCCGCATCCTTGTGAAGAAAACTACTTGCTTCTCCCGTCCAAACAGAAGAAACAGAGTTCGTTAAAAGTATCGTTGGCGCAGAAATAAAAAGGGACGCAAGAGAAAACTCGCCTACAGTTTCTGGACCATAAAATGCATTTAGAAAAATTGGAAGAATATTTGCGACAGCAGTATTTAAAATTGAAGCCGGGACCGAAAAAATAGGAAATTGTTTGTATTTATTCAGCAAAACAAAAAAATTTCCTATTGTGCCCTTTTGAAGGGAATTTTTAAATTCTTTAAACCTTAATCTTAAAAGGCTTATCATTCCAGCACTTTGTCCGACAATAAATGATAAAATTAACCAAAAAGATCCACCCGAAAAACAAATTGGACCAATCAATTTGAAACCTTCAGAACCAAGTGTTTGCCAGATTTTTGTTTTTGCAATTTCTTCGTATTCCCGGTTTCTCAGAGACAAATTCCTTAGAATTGAAAAAATACCAACAACCATAATGCATAGGGGAAGAAGCCAAAGAAAATTTCTTATACAATCCAGGTTCCAATAGTGTAAAAAATTAGGTAAGACTGTAAATTGAAGAATAATCAATAAAAAAGAAAACAACAATCGCACGAAAAAAGAAAGGAGAGCGATTGTTGTTGCTTCTTCCTCGGTTGGCGGAAGAAAAACAGCAAACTCATAACGTCCAGACGCCGGAGCGGAAATTAAAGAAAAAAATGAAGAAAATAGTGAAAAAACGCCCAATTCTATGGGAGAATAAAGCCTTGTCATAATTGGTGAAAAAAGAAAGCCTAACCCTTGAGCTATAATCGAGCCCCAAATCAACGAAAAAACTTTTCCTTTTAAACCACCAAGAAAGTATGTCAGCAAACGTTTCCGAAATTGGAACAAAGCGTAATACCTTTAAAATTTGAATCATCCCAAACTCAAAATAAAGGTTTTATAAAATAAACCAAGGATCTTTTTCAGAAATCTGTTTTCATCAATTTGGCAAATTCAAAAACTTTGCAACGTGTTTATTAATGCCAGTTTCCAAAAAAGCGTAAATCGCTTTAAAAAAATAAATAGATATTATTCTGAGATTGAATCAAAATGCACAAATTTAAAATACGCCACAAATAAGATTAAAGTCAATCTTTCCCAAACTGCTTTGAGTTATTCCGTGATGTGGGAAAATTTAGATTAATCTCAAAAAATCTAAACTCCCGGAATATCCTTATCAGAACTCCCGATGGTTGAAGATTAGCAACTAATGAAGCGATGTTTCTTCTGATTTATGGGAAATCTAAATTTGAAAAATTTCTGAAAAAGATCTAAATTGGGTATACTTTAAAGTTCAGATTGAGTAGTCGGTCTCCATTTGACTGTTTTTTAATTTTTGTTTTTTGTGGATTTTTCACTTTAATCCTTTAGATTAGTTATTGGAACAAAACCTATTTTAATCGATACTCTTTCTTTCGAACAATACGTTGAGGGAAAAACATGGCCAGCTTAGCAACAAGTCGTTCAACATTTTTTGGGCCCTTTGCTTGTCTATTATGAAACAAAATGCTTTTCAGATTTTCATGACTTCCTTTTTTCAAAGACTAATTAGTATTCCCGATTGCTCCCATTGCAACCGCATCTGGGTTCTCTTCTAAAAAAATGCCCATAAAAATTTGTCATTTTACTTCTGTGCATTCGACCGATGACACTCGAATTTTAGAGAAACAATGCTGTTCTCTAATCGAAGCTGGTTACGAAGTCACATTGATTGGAAAAGGTATTAAGAATCATTGGAAAAAAAAAGTTAGGGTCCTAACGGTCCCTATTCCTCAAGGAAGAGTTCAACGAATGCTCATTACTGTTGGAAAAGTCCTGAAACGAGCAATTCAGGCAAAAGCAGAAATTTATCATTTTCATGACCCCGAACTTCTTCCGGGAGCACTATTTCTAAAACTATTGGGAAAACGAGTAATTTACGATGTTCATGAAGATTACCGCTCAATAATTATGGAAAGTAGATACCTACCACATTTTGCTCGGCCCCTTTTTGCATGGTCTGTCGTTTTTTTCGAGTATTTGGCTGTTCTTTTTTTTGATGGAATTATAGCCGCAACACCCAAAATCCATTCTCTATTTAAAACACCACAAGCCATATTGGTGCAAAATTATCCCATAATCAATGAAATGGATGGATATTCGTTAAAACCGTTTGCCGAACGTACCAACATAGCGGCTTTTGTTGGCGGGATTTCCGAGGTTCGTTGCATTAGGGAAATGATTTCCTCGATTTCACTTTTACCTCCTGGGTTAAATGGAAAGTTGTTTTTGGTTGGGAGTTTCCGACCCCCAGAATTGGAGATTGCTCTCAAAACCAGCCTTAACTCTGCAACAGTTAATTTTAAAGGCCAACTCAATAGAACTGAGGTAGCAAAAATTCTTGCTGAAGCCAGATGCGGCCTGGTTTTGTTTTATCCTAACAAAAATCATATTGAATCTCAACCCAACAAGCTTTTTGAATACATGGCGGCCGGCTTGCCAGTCATTGCTTCAAATTTTCCTTATTGGAAAGAGATTATTGATAAAATCGGCTGTGGAATTACGGTCGATCCTCTAAATCCATCGGAAATCGCCAATGCTTTAAGATGGGTGTTCGAACATCCTTCAGAAGCCGAAGAAATGGGAAAAAGAGGTCGTAAAGCAATTATCACCAAATTCAATTGGAACACTGAAAAAAAAGCACTTTTAGAGTTATACTCAAAAATTCTTCATAAATGATTGGCTTTTGGAAATTTTTCCCTAAAACCATCCTGTTAATTAAAGAAAAGGCTATCCCAATTTGATAAACAATTGTATTAATAATTGTTTTCAATAGCCGGCTATAATTCAAATGAGTTGAAAACTGGACTTCAAAAGAGTATAATCTCAGCCTGAAGTTTGTTTACTAGGGATTATTAATGCTTCAGGTATATTATTTCTGGGAATAACAAAATGAATTTATCCGGAAAAAGAATTTTAGTTACAGGAGCCGATGGTTTTATCGGTTCCCATTTGACCGAAGAACTAGTCAAACGTGGGCATGCAGTTCGGGCATTTGTTTATTATAATTCTTTTAATTCAAGAGGATGGCTTGACGAAGTAAGCCCTGAAATCACTAAAAATATTGATTTTTTTGCTGGAGATATTCGTGATCCAAATGGCGTCAAAACAGCAATGAAAGGCTGCGATGTTGTTTTTCATCTTGCTGCCTTAATCGCTATCCCTTTCTCCTATCATTCTCCAGACAGTTATATCGATACAAATATCAAAGGGACTTTAAATGTACTTCAGGCAGCGCGGGATTTGAACCTCACAAAAATAGTACAAACCTCCACCAGTGAGGTTTATGGTACTGCACGATTTGTGCCAATTACAGAATCTCACCCCCTTCAAGGCCAATCACCATATTCCGCCTCGAAAATTGGCGCTGACACACTTGCCTTGTCGTTTTTCTACTCTTTTGACACCCCGGTTTCCATTATTCGTCCTTTTAATACTTATGGACCAAGGCAATCAGCAAGAGCTATAATCCCCACTGTTATTACACAAATTGTCGCAGGAAAGAAAAAAATTTCTGTAGGTGCCCTTTCCCCAACAAGAGATTTGAACTATGTGTCCGATACAGTGAATGGTTTCATAAAAGTTGCTGAATCTGACCGGTCCATCGGTGAAGTAATAAACATCGGGAGTAATTTTGAAGTCTCCATAGAGGAATTAATTCATCTGATCAGCGAAACAATGGAAGAAAACATTGAGATTATTTCTTCGAAAGAAAGGTTACGCCCTCAGAAAAGTGAAGTTGAGCGGCTTTGGGCAGATAATTCCAAGGCCAAGGAACTCCTGAACTGGCAACCTCAATTTGCCGGAAAAGAAGGCTTGAAAAGAGGCCTGAAAATTACTGCCAATTGGTTTCGAAAACCCGAAAACTTAAAAAAATATAAAACAGATATTTATAATATATGAACAATAAATCGATTATTGATCGAATAGTTAATTCCATTTTAGATGTTCTTCCAAAAGGAAAAAACTTTTATCCATTGCACGAACCTTCCTTTGAGGGTAATGAATGGAAATACCTTAAAGAATGTTTGGATACAGGTTGGGTTTCTTCGGTCGGGAAATATGTTGACGAGTTTGAAAAGAAACTTGCTGATTTTACTGGTGCAAAAATGGCTATTGCGGCAGTGAACGGCACTTCAGCTCTGCAGATTTGCTTGAAAATTGTTGGAGTAACTACTGGAGATGAGGTATTAACAAATGCTCTAACTTTCGTTGCAACCTCAAATGCCATTTCATACTGCGGTGGTATCCCCCATTATGTTGATTCGAATGAAAAGACTTTAGGATTGTGCCCCATTAGTCTTAGAGCCTATTTGAAAGAAATTGCGGAATTAAGGAACAACGAGTGCTTTAATAGAAAAACCGGGAATCGAATAAAAGCTTTGGTGCCAATGCATGTTTTTGGGCATCCGGCTGATATAGACCCTCTGCTGGAAGTGGCTAATGAATTTAGCATTTCTGCAGTGGAAGATGCTGCTGAATCTCTTGGTTCATATTACAAAGGAAAACATACCGGTACTTTTGGGAAAATATCAGCATTAAGTTTTAATGGGAATAAAACCATTACCACAGGTGGTGGTGGGGCTATTTTAACTAATGACTCTGAACTTGGCCGATTGGCTAAACATTTGACCACCACAGCGAAAGTTCCACATAAATGGGAGTTTTTCCATGACATGATTGGGTATAATTTTCGCCTTCCAAATATTTGTGCAGCTCTTGGTTGTGCGCAATTGGAACAACTACCCGGGTTTATTCAGAAGAAAAGAATGCTTGCGGAAAAATATAAGAACGCTTTTAATGATATTCCGGAAGTCAGATTCGTCACGGAACCTTCTTTTGGCAAAAGCAATTATTGGTTAAATACCCTCATTTTTAGAAAAGATTTTTCCCATTTGAGAGATGATTTGCTTGAAAAAACAAACTCTATGGGAATCCAGACCAGACCAGCCTGGCGCCTTAATTCGGACCTTCCGATGTTTCAAAATTGTCCCAAAATGGCTCTTCCAGTGGCAGAATATCTTGAAAAGAGCGTTGTAAATATTCCCAGCAGTTCGAATCTAATTCCATCAGAATGATTCTATTCTTTCAGTGAAATGGTGAATGAATGAGTATTCCTGTAATTATACTAGGTGCCGGTGGTCATTCCAAAGTTTTGATCGAAGCACTTCAGAGGATGGGCAGACAGATTGAAGGAATAGCCACCCCGGAAAAGCTTCCAAACAATTTGTTTGAGGATATTCCGATCATAGGCGATGACGACCTAGTACTAACTCTTCCAACATCCGAATTTCAACTTGTGAATGGCTTGGGTTCAACTGGAGTCCTCGGAAGACGCAAGTCGTTGTTTGAAAAATTTAAATCACGGAATTTTAATTTTGCAACTGTAATTCACCCCTCCGCTGTCCTTCCACGAAATCTTGTTTTGTCCGAAGGGGTTCAGATTATGGCAGGGGTAGTTATTCAACCTGGCTCCCGAATTGGAAAGAATACAATTATAAATACCAGGTCTTCTGTTGATCATGACTGTCAGATCGGCGACCATGTTCATATCGCTCCTGGTGTCACGCTTTCCGGGGGAGTCTCAGTCGAAGATTGTTCTCACATAGGAACTGGAGCAAATGTTATACAGGGAATTCGGGTGGGAAAGAACTCTCTTGTTGGCGCAGGCACACTGGTAATTCGAAGTGTTTCGGAGCTCCAGATGGTAACAGGAGTCCCAGCTAAGCTCGTTAAGACCATGAAGAACTGGCGGAAAAGTCTTGTTCTGCCAAATGCAACTATTCGTGAAACAATCAGAATTATTGATTCGGAAGCTCTTCGAATTGCCTTGATTATTGAGGGGGATGATGTTTTGACAGGAACAGTAACGGATGGTGATATTCGTAGAGGTATTCTTCGCGGAATTTCCCTTGAAGATCCTGTCCGGGTTGTCATGAACACAAATCCGATAGTTGCTCATGAAGAGGACTCCGGGGAACGAATCCTAGCCCTTATGAAAAACAAATCAGTACAACAGATCCCAGTTGTTGATAACCAGGGGAGAATTATTCGCTTGGAACTCCTTGAGGATCTATTTCACACCAAACTTCTCTGATTCATATTTTTTATAAGTATATTCTTCGTATATGGAATAATTAATGTTAAATAAATATCAAATTCGAGAGCATGAGACTGTTCAGGAGGCTTTAAAGAAACTTTCCCTAAATGGAAAAAAAGTTCTACTGGTTGTTGACTCCGAGAATCGACTTCTGGGAACACTTTCTGACGGTGATATTCGGACTTTTATTCTTTCAGGCCAGAGCCTCAGACTAAGAATTACAGAGATTTACAATAAAAATCCTATTTCTTTGAAACAGGAAAATTACTCGCTTAATGAGGTCCGCCATCTTCTGGTGACAAATGTTATTGAATTAATTCCAATTGTTGATGAGCACAATAAAGTTGTTGATTTCGTTTCCTGGGACAAAGCTTTTTCGGAAGAACCACATTTACTTCAGAAAAATTTTAAACATAAGATTCACGTTCCAGTAATTATTATGGCTGGTGGAAAAGGAACTCGACTGGAACCCTTTACCAAAGTTTTCCCCAAACCTTTAATTCCGGTTGGAGAAAAACCAGTAGTTGAAATTATTATTGAAGAATTCCGAAAATACCAGGTAAACGATTTTTTTATGACTTTAAATTATAAGGGAGACATGATCGTTTCTTATTTCAATAGTGTTGAAAAGGAATACAATCTTAAGTTTGTCTGGGAAAAGGAGTTTCTTGGAACTGCAGGTAGTTTGAAATTGCTTTCTCATGATTTAAGAGGTGATTTCATCGTTTCGAATTGCGATATAATTGTAAAGGCAAATTTCGAAGATGTGATCAAGTTCCACAAAAGTAATGGTTCGGCTCTCACAATCATCTCTTCCATGCAAAGCTATAAAATCCCATATGGAGTTATCCGCTTTAAAAAAGGTGGAAAGGTTCAAGGAATTCAGGAAAAACCAGAGTATACTTTTACTATAAATACGGGGGTTTATGTCCTGAATAAGCGAATTCTCAAATACATCCCTTCGGATACCCCATTTGATATGCCAAATCTAATAGATGTCTTACTGGAAAAAAATGAAAAAATTTTGATGTATCCGATAAATGAGGGGGCATATATTGATATTGGGCAATGGGACGAATTTCAGAAAGCCGCAAAAAAATTAAGTTTAGGAAAAGAAAACTGAAAGAGGAAATATGTATTCTGGCAAATCAATTATTGCTTTGATTCCTGCTCGCGGTGGCTCAAAAGGCCTTCCAGGGAAGAATCTTCTTCCCCTTCTCGGGGTTCCTCTCCTGGGCTGGCCGATAAAGGCAGCGCAAGATTCCAAATATGTAGACAAAATCATTGTTTCTACCGATGACCCAGAGATCGCCAATGTTGGACGGGCATTAGGTGCTCATGTTCCTTTCCTCCGACCTCCTGAATTGGCAACAGACAAAGCAACCTCAATCTCAGTAATTGAGCATGCCATTGAGTATCTTAATAACAAGGGTGAAAATTTCGATTATTTTCTTTTATTAGAACCAACTTCTCCGCTGACTCAGCCTGAAGATATCGATAAAGCAGTTGAAGTACTTTTCCAAAAAAGATCAGTTGCCGATTCCATTGTTGGCGTAAGCCAGGTTCATTCAGCTCACCCGGCTTTTGACGTTGTCCTTGATTCAAATGGGTTGATTAAACCTTACGAAGGCAAAGATTTTTCTTCTGCCGGAAGACGGCAGGATCTTCCAGAAGTGTTCTTTTTCGAGGGATCGCTTTACCTTTCCGACCTTGAAATACTTCTACAGAGGAAAAGTTTTTATCATGACAGAACTCTTCCGTTTATTGTTCCAAAATGGAAATCTTTTGAGATCGATGATCTGGTTGATTGGGTTTGTGTTGAAGCAATTTTAAAAAATTTGCCGAAAATTCAGGCTAGAATTAATACTACTCATGAAAAAGGTGGGAAAAAGTGACAAAATCAAATTTGAATGAGATCCACAACTTGATTCCAGGCGGTGCTCACACATACAGCCGTGGTGATGATCAATACCCGTTGAATGCCCCTCCTCTTTTATCGCATGGCCAAGGATGTTACGTTTGGGATGCCGATGGAAGAAAATTCTTGGATTATGGAATGGCATTACGCGCAGTAACCGTCGGATATGGCTATGAACCTATTGCCAACGCCGCCATTGAAGAGATCCGCAAAGGTAACAACCTCACCAGGGCTTCTGTTACTGAATTGAAAGCAGCGAAAACTTTGACAGAAATTATCCCGGGCGCTGAAATGGTTAAGTTTGCAAAAAACGGTTCGACCGTAACCACTGCCGCTGTGAAATTAGCCAGAGCCTTTACCGGAAGAAAATATGTTGCTTTGTGCGCTCAACACCCGTTTTTTTCCTACGACGACTGGTTCATCGGAACAACAGTAATGAACAAAGGAGTTCCAGAGGAAATAACCGCCTTAAGTCTAAAATTCAATTTTAATGATCTTCCCTCACTTGAGAAATTGTTTAACGAACATCCTGGTCAGATTGCAGCAGTCATTCTGGAGCCTGCGACAAATATTGGCCCCAAAGATAATTTCCTGCACAAAGTTCAGGATTTATGCAAAAAAAATAAAACTGTCTTTATTCTTGATGAGATGATTACCGGTTTTCGCTGGCACTTATCTGGAGCACAAAAATATTTTAATATCACCGCGGATCTTTCTACTTTTGGCAAGGGCATGGCCAACGGGTTCTCGGTTGCGGCACTTGTTGGAAAGCGTGAAATAATGAACATCGGTGGGATCCTAGATGAATCCCAAGAGAGAGTATTTTTAATATCAACCACCCATGGTGCAGAAATGTGCGGACTGGGTGCTTTGAATAAAACAATCGAAGTATACAAAGAACTCGATGTGGTAGGTCAGTTGTGGAAATATGGGGAAAAGTTGATTTCCGAGGGAAACAAAATTGCTAATGAACTGGGAATAGCAGATTATTTTTTCTTTGAAGGTTATCCCTGTTCACCTGGGTATGTGACCAAAGATAAAACTGGTAAGGTTTCTCTGGAACTGAGAACTCTTTTCTCACAGGAAATGCTCAAAGAAGGTGTTTTGATACCCTGGATCGCACTTTGCTATTCTCATTCGGAAAAGGAATTGGAAATCACGTTGGGAGCACTTCGAAAAGCTTTAAAAGTTTATTCTTTGGCACTCGAAGACGGAGTTGAAAAATACCTTCTAGGTCGACCAATCAAGCCGGTTTTCCGTAAAATGAATTAACTTTTTGCAAGGGAAATTAAGACTATGCTAAATGGGAAAGTTATTTTCATTACTGGTGGAGCTGGTCTCCTCGGCCGGGAGTTCGTAAAAACAGTTCTGGAACAAAGTGGTGTTGCTCTAATTGGAGACATAGAAGTTAACAATGCCCAACCTTTTTTGGAAGAGATTCGCAAAAAATACGGAAAAAATAGGGCGGAACTTTTCCAAGTCGATATCTGTTCAAAAGATTCACTCTCTAGCCTCATTGAAAAAGCGGACAAACAGTTTGGTAGAATTGATGCCGTTTTGAGCAATGCCTATCCCCGAAATAAAAATTATGGACGGGTTTTCGAAAAGGTCGAATTGTCGGATTTTAACGAAAATGTTTCGATGCATTTGGGTGGCTACTTTCTTACAAGTCAGTTGTTTGCTGAATATTTTAAGAAAAAAGGTGGTGGAAACTTGGTTTTTGTTTCTTCTATCTATGGATTTCTTCCCCCACGTTTTGAGATTTATGAAGGGTGTGGTTTTACCATGCCGGTCGAATATGCCGTAATAAAAGCCGGGATTATCCAGCTTGCTAAATACATTGCCAAGTGTTATAAAGGATGCCACATCCGCTCGAATTGTGTAAGTCCAGGGGGTATTCTTAATGGACAAAATGAAGATTTTGTAAAAAAATACAATTCATTCGGACTTAGTAAGGGAATGCTCGACAAAACAGACTTGAATGGTACAATAATTTATTTGCTTTCAGATGCTTCAAAATATTTAAATGGTCAAAATATTGTACTGGACGATGGTTTTACTCTATAGCTTTGTTTGTTGAAATTTTGAATATTATCTGTTCTTGAGAAGCGATTTTATTTCTTCAAGAAAATTGAAGTTGCTATTGTTATTTTCCTAAGAATCGGGGTTACTGTTGAATGAAAAATATTCTTCTTGTTGGTGCTGGACAACTGGGTAGTCGTCATCTTCAAGGTCTGGCCAAACTTACCCTCCCCATATCTATTGACATAGTGGAGCCCTCTCCCCAGGCTGTTGAAGTTGCACAAAACAGGTTTAATGAAATTCCGAATCCTCAGCGCACAAAAGATTTACATTTTTTCAACTCTCTCGATGGACTAAAAAAGTCTTACGATTTAGCTATTTTTGCAACAAATTCAGATGTTCGTGCAAAACTAACCAAAGACCTGTTGAAAATAGCTGATGTCCATCAAATTTTGTTCGAAAAGGTGGTTTTTCAGCGAATCGAGGATTTTGAAGAAGTTGGCATGCTTCTTCAAAAGAAAAAAATTGATGCCTATGTGAATTTTCCTCGCCGGGCATTTCCTTTTTATTCTGAATTAAAAGGCATGATTCAGAAAGGTGAAAAAATAACCTATTCAGTTTCTGGTATAAATTGGGGACTTGCCTGTAATTCGCTCCATTTCTTCGACCACCTTGCTTTTTTTTCAGGTGAAACCGATTTTGAACTTGATGTTTCCGGATTGGACAAAATCATTCATCCAAGCCGAAGGCAGAATTTTATCGAACTTTCTGGGGAGATTCGGGGAACCCAAACCAGCGGTCATAGAATCTTTCTATATTCTCAGAATGGCCCTTCCTGCCCATTTGTTTCGCATATTTTTACCGAAAGAATGAATGTAGTTCTAGATGAAAACCTTGGAATTGCACGAATTGCAGCTAAAGAAAAAAATTGGGTCTGGGAAGAAATCCATTATAAAATTTTATATCAAAGTGAATTAACCCCTCTCTTGGTTTCGGATTTATTTGACGGGCGTTCCATTCCACTGACAAAATTCTCAGAGGCGTTCGATTTACATCGCCCAGTTCTAAAAACTTTTCAGGATTTTGTTGAAAAAATTTCCGGAAAAACTTACGGATATTGTCCCATAACTTGATCGAAAGGGCATGAAATAATGAGCTATTGGTTAATTGGTTCGGGCCCAATGTGCCAGGAACATGCAAAAGTTCTAAGTGCGCAAAAGGTTGATTTTACGGTTATTGGCCGTGGAGAAAAATCTGCCTTAGAATTTGAACAGAAAACTGGTAAAAAAGTCATCGCAGGTGGTCTTGAAAATTTTCTAAAGAGTAAACCCCCTTTACCGGATGGAGTTATCATCGGTGTTGGAGTGGAACAATTGAAACTAACCACTCTCCAAGCTCTGGATTATGGTATTTCCAATGTTCTACTAGAAAAACCAGGTGGAATTGATTTACAGGAAATTATGGACGTTGAAGCTGCTTCTCGTAACCGTAAAGCACACGTCTTGCTAGGATACAATCGCCGGTTTTATTCTTCCGTGTTAAAAGCCAGGGAAATGATTCAAGATGATGATGGGGTAACCTCTTTTAATTTCGAGTTTACCGAATGGAGTCATGAAATTGAAAAACTTGAAAAACCCCGAAAAGCTTTAGAGAATTGGTTTTTGGCAAATTCCACTCATGTTGTTGATATGGCTTTCTTCATGGGAGGAACACCAAAAGAATTGAAAAGTTTCACTAGTGGTTCTTTAAATTGGCACCCAGCATCGTGTGTTTTTGCCGGCTCAGGAATTTCTGAAAATGGTGCACTTTTTTCTTATTCAGCCAATTGGAATGCCCCAGGAAGATGGGGCGTGGAGATGCTTACAAAGAATTACCGATTTATTTTTCGACCTTTGGAAAAACTCCAAATCCAGAAAAAAGGAACTGTGGCGATTGTAGAAATTACCTTGGACGATTCACTGGACAAGGACTATAAACCAGGACTGTACCGTCAGGCAAAAGCTTTTTTGGGAAAGAATTTTTCTTCTTTCTGCAATATTGAAATGCAAACTCAGAATTGCAAATGGTACAAATTAATTTCGGGGTATTAATCCGAAAAAACTTAGCAAAATTCATCTTTTACGTAAAATAACCATCCTTTTTTCAAGGATGGTTATTTTTTGAAAAATAAATTATATTTCTTTCCCGGAAATAGAAATTGGGACACACCGCTTAAGGGTTTAATAAAGGGAACTCTCTTTCTCTTTCAAGAATTAGTTTAGCATAAAGTTCGTGGCCTTTTACCGTAATATGATGACCATCCTCTTCGTTTATTAATGTTTTTGTACCCTTGATAGAGGTTATCTCCTTATAAACATCCAAAAGGAATATATTATTCTGGGAGATTTTTTTTACAGCATCTTCAATTATTTGATTGTAAGCAATGATACTTTTTGTGAAACCTGGGGAATGTTTTTCTATTTTTCGATTGGTGGGAGGAATATTAAAAACGTAGACACGTTCCAGATTTTTGACACTTTCTAAAAAATCCTGATAAACATTGGTAAATAGCAAGGGTGGAGTTTTATGGAAAATAAACCCTGCTTTCTGTATGCGGGGTCGATTGTTGTGAATAAAACTAACCACCGGTTTTTGAAACAAAGCAGGCAAAAAACTGACTATTCCTCTTAACCACCGAGGAAGCGGTCTGGGGGCACAGTCTACTACTCCGCACTGTAGAATAAGAACATTTTTCGTCGCGGGGCTGAAATAATCATTTCTCATTTTGAACTCTTCTAAAGTGCTGCAAATATTGGCTCCGCCATGTGACCAATTGAACAAGGAAAAATCACATCCCGGGTATTTTTGTTCCAGCCCCTGGCGAAATAATTCAGGGTAAGTTAAAAAAAAAGGAATCCCGTCTGACAAACGAGGTAAACTTAGCGAATCACCAAAGATATGAATCAGAAAAATACTGGTCACCTTTACTTTCAAAATATCCCGCGAGAAGTTCTCCCAAAAAAATTGGAAACTTGGAGAAGAATAATGAATTACAACATATTTGTCAATTTTTTGTGCTTTTCCCTAGACAAATTCACCAGATTCACTGAGCTTCTCTTTTGAAGACTATTTTGCAAGTTCAAGTGCAACAAATTTTATTTGTGCTTTTTGCGATAATCATAACTGGATCACCAATTTTAATGTGTTTATCCAAAGAATTGCCTTGAATAAATGTTTTAAAATTTTCGATATAAGCAACCTGCAAAAAAATGCTCAACCCGAAGTGGGTAAAGGGAAGTTCATCTTTTCACGCTTGATTTCACAGAGGTTTTCGGTTATTCGTTAGAGCTTTCCATTAGTCAAAACTTCTTTTATCATTACAAACGCTTCAGCTGAATTTACACCCGCTGAAAGACCGCGAAACGACGCCAGAGCCCTTACCCCTACCTCACTTCGAGGGAACGGGAATTCGCTAACCTCCCCTTGAAACAAATTCAGGATGCGGATTTTTTCATCAAGAAAAGGAGTGATTTCGATGAAAATGTTTGGTTGGAAACCACCATTTAGTGTGTTAGGCGATAATTCTGTCTCAGAAAGGACCTCATAAACAAGAATTCGCTCAATTCCAGGCTGTCGAAACCATTTGCAGCAAGCCATTGCCGACTCAAAAACCATTCGGTGGTCAGTATGAATATCTCCTGGGAAAGGCAGATATATTATTTGTGGGGAGCAAATTTGAAAAACATTGCTCATGGCTTGGACGATCTCTCGCCTTGGGATTTCCTCAAGGTTGGTCGTTGGAAAGCCTAAACGATGGACTTTATGGAATTGAAATGCATTTGCCACCTTTTCTATTTCTCTTTCCCTTTGCTCCACTCTTGAAGGGGAAAACCCCGCCTTTGAATGCATTTCAGTAACGATTACCCAATCAATTTGATCTCCCTCCATTTTATGTCGCAAGAGGGTACCGCCGCATCCCAAGGTCTCATCATCTGGATGGGGAGAAATAATCAAAATGTTCTTTTTTTTAGACCCGGTCATGGCAACTTCCTTGCGATTGAAATGTATTAATAAGTTCAAGGGGGTCTTCAGGCTTGAAAACTGCATTTTTGAGCGGCAAACACTTAAGGATGCCTAAAGCTTTTTTCGCGCTATTACCATTGCCGTAAGGATTTTTGATATTTTGAACCATTTGTCGGAAATCAGCATCTTTGCAGCGTGTTAGGGCAAGACTAATTGATTCGGAGTCGGGGCTACAAAAGATGACATTTTGCCCAGCACTTCTTCCTACTTGACGAAGTCCAACATTGATGGCTGGAATTGGAATTGACGCAGCTTCACAAATCCCCGAGGAAGAATTGCCAATTATCAACGAACTACGCTTGTAGATGGTCAAAAACGTCTCTCGCTCAAGGTTCTTAAAAAGAACAATATTGGGGTCCGCTTCCAGAGTCTGTAAAAAATCAATAATTTCTCGATTTCCGGGATCCGAATTAGGGTAACTGACAAATGCTGAAATTCCATGCTTCTGCAATTCTGAGATGATATTTCCCAAAATTTCCCGACCATTCGAGCGTTCACCTGAAATAGGATGAAAAATAACCGTGGCAAAATCGCGAAATTCTTTTGCCTTGGTAAACTTTTGGAGAATTGAATCCCAGGGAACTTCCTTATGGTTTACAAATTTGTCCAGCGCAATACTCCCCACTACAAATATCCGTTCTCCGATTTCACCTAATCGCATCAACCGATCTCGATGTTCCTGAAGGGATACAAAATGATATGAAGCTAGTTTGGAAGTGGCATGCCTGACTGAATTATCTATATAGCCATCTTTTACATGGTCTCCACCATAAAAATGGGCGGTAGGAATCTCAAGGTACCCACCAATCATCGCAGCGACCAAGACATCTTCCCTGTCACCCGCAAATAAAAGCAAATCCGGGGAAAAACCGGCAACCAAATCCACCGCGCTTAACATTAATATTCCCGCCGATTTGCACCGACCAATCTTTGAATTGGAATCAAGAAGGGTTTCCAATGCACCTATTAGCTTAAAGCCATCATTTTCGACAAATCGAATTGAATTCCCAAAAGTGGGAGACAAGTGGGTCCCTGCCACCAATAGTCGGAAATCAATCTCTGGATCATCATCGAGCAAACGGTAAAGTGGACTTAGAAGATCATAATCAGACCGAATAGTGGTAATTCCGAGAAACTTTTTCATATTCAAAACACATCCGACAAAAGAAGTTCTTTTTTTAAATGAACATTTTCGGGGGGTGGTTGAAACCATCGCCAGCCAAAAGGGTAATCAAAAACCTTGAATTCTTTAAAGTTCTCAAGGGCACCATCAAGCAGCAAATTAAATTTTTTTCCTTGAAGTAAGGCCGCAGGTTGCTCATCTCCCATCCTAACAACATCATAGGAATTCTGAAAATCTTTGAAAATTAATTCCCCTTCCCTGACGTAAGTTACTCCAGGTTTTGAAAGCCTCCAGGCAAGGAATTCCTTGTTCGAAACATCAAATTCAATCACCCCTTCCCGCTTCTCTTTCAAGAAGTAATTCCCTTTTTCCAGTTCTTTAGAAGACAAGCATGCTACGTAGTCCTTGGGGTAGATCTGCCAACCAAGACGGTGCCGGAAACCTGGTAGTGATTGAAAATTAGGAAATCCAAAAACAAAATCTCCCCCTTGGCGTTTGATCTCATCAAACGCTAAAGTCGCAAGCTTGTAAAAGAGGTGGTATTTTCGATAAGAGAATTCAACCATAGTGGTCATCGACAAAAATGATTTATAGCAAGAGTTTCCTGCCCTGAGAGGAAAGGAAATTGCTGCATAATGTCCAACCAAGCGATCTTCGTCAAATCCCAAGGTAACAATTGGTTTACCAGAAGGGTTTTCCTGATAGGCCCAATCCCAAATACTATTCATTAATGGCTTTTTAAAACAAGATAAAAAAAGATCCGCAATCTTTTGACGGTAAGGAACTAAATCCTTTGCAGAATTTATCAGAATGTTGTTTATCTGCATTTCAATGAGTCTCAGTCTAGTTTTGTTCTTATTGCCATTTTATTAGAGATGCACCCCAAGAATAGCCGACTCCAAAACCTACAAGAACAACTAAACTTCCCGGTCGAATTCTCTTTTGGAGATTTGCTTCAAAAAGAGCTATCGGAATAGTAGAGGAAACCGTATTCCCGACATTTTCGAGAAAAACCATGAACTTTTCAGAAGTGATTCCCATTTTTTTTCTAAGATGTTCGAGAAGAAAAGAATTGGCCTGATGGAAAACGAAAAGGTCAATGTCCTCAAATTTTACCGAAGCCTTTTTTAAGAGTTGAGTTACCGCCAAAGGCACTGCTCGTAAAGTAAAAGAAAAAATTTCAGACCCATTCATATACAAATTATCGAGATTCCGATCCTGTTCATCTTTTTTGACTTGGGTCGGAAGCTCAACTGAAGCGTCATCACGATTCCTAAAACCACCTTTAGGCACAATTAGGTTCTTTCCGCCGTTCCCATCTGTTCCATAAATAAAGGGGCCGAGAAATTCTTCCTGAATCCCGTCCTTTCCTTCAATGAGGGTTGCTGCCGCTCCATCTCCGAAAAGCGTCCGAACGCTTCTATCATGTCGATGGATAAACTTGCTATAGGTTTCAGCAGTAATCAACAAAACATTTCGGACCTGACCGCTCTCTATCAATCCTTTGGCGAGACCAAGCCCGTAAACAAAACCCGAGCACCCTAAATTAAAATCTAAAGCTCCCGCGGAGGAAGGAATTTTTAGACGTTCCTGAAGTAAACAAGCAGTTGTTGGAAGAAAAAAATCCGGGCTTTGTGTGCAAAAAAGAAGAAAGTCTATATCAGCCGGGGCAACTCCTGCTCTCTCAAAAAGATTCATTGCAGCCTGATAGCCAAGATCGGAAGCGCATTCTTTTGGTTGGGCAATTCTGCGTTCGCGAATTCCAGTTTTTTCGAAGATCTTTTCGGCGGACCAATCTCCGAACTCTCTGGCAAGTTCAATGTTATCTAATCGCGTTGAAGGAAGATGATATTCAATTGCCCTTATAAAGGCCCTCACATGTACCTCCATGAAAAATTGAAATGAAAATCGGTAACGAATTCACAAAACCACAGAAAGCCAGGAATTGAACTAAAAAAATTTTACTCTTTAAATTATTTTCAGGATTTTTTAAGAAAAGAAAATTAGCCTTTCTGAAAGAGGCATCAAGAAAAAATGGAAATTACCATTGACTAGCTCATCGCGCAAGGAATCCACCATCTACCACCAGAACTGTCCCTGTAATCCAACGGCTGGCAGGGGATAAAAGAAACCCGATGGAACCGGCAACATCTTCCGGGGTCCCAATTCCAAGTGGATGTGCTGCCACAACCTGATCTCTCGCCGCCTGTGGAAGACTTTGCATAAGCTTTTTACCCATAGGCGTATCAACAACCCCTGGTGCAACACAGTTAATGCGAAGGTTCTCTGGGGCGAACTCCAGAGCCAAAGATCTAACCATTCCAACTATAGCCGCCTTGGTTGCTGAATAAACTCCTTGGCATTTTTCGCCAGCCATTCCCATGACTGAACTGGTAACAACAAATGAACCACCCGGCTCTGAAGTTCCTTTTTTCGCAAACATCTTGGCAAGAAAAAAAGCTGAATAAACGTTGGTTTGAAACATATCAACCAGAAAATCAGAAGTGATGGCACGGAGTGGTTTCAGATTTTGAATTCCAGCACAATGTGCAATACCCCAAAATGGACCAGCATCACCCACGGCTTGCTCATAAAATGATTGAATATCCACAACCTTCGAAAGGTCTAAAATACCAATTCGATGGTTTCCTGGGACAAGGCTTTTCGCAGTGATTTCCAATCTTTCCTTGGAGCGGCCAACTAGAAAAACATCTGCTCCTAATCGGGCAAGGAGAACAGCAGTGCTCGCCCCTATTCCAGAAGAGGCACCCGTTACTAAAATCCTCTTCCCTTTAAGGTCAAATGGATTAAGACCAGACATTAAATAATACCAACCAGCAATGCAAGATCATCAACGGTTTTGGCTTTTTCCAAAGATTCAGGTTGAACGCTTTTTCCTAGTTTTTCGTCGGCAAAAGCAATAAAAGCTATGATTGCCATTGAATCCCAGCCTGAGAGATCCAAGAGCGGCTGGCCTACGGAAATAGAATTGGGAGGAGCCTCAACCACTATTTCTAGGTTTCTTAAAAAATCCGCTTTGGTCATAAAAGTCTCCTAAGAATTACAGACAATTCGGTTAAAAACAACGATTACTTGCATAGTATAACGGCCATTTCATGATTTCGCAACTGAATTTTTCAACGAGCCTTGCCAACATATTTTATTCCTAAAACAGCATTAGAAGGGCACTTTCGTTGAAGTAATCCATTTTTTCAGAGGCCGTAGATTCTTCTTAAGGCAAACTGTTTCGTATACTTGGCTCCTCAATAAAATCCTAGGGCTTCGCTGCTACTTGTTTAAAGATTTTCCCGCCTCAAATACCACCTTTAATATCTCATAAAAACTCACTAGAATTTATTTCATAATTTCCAAGTTAACGTGGGAATTTAAAAATTTGCTGAGATCCACCCCATGTGTTAAAATAGTAGTTTCTAGCTAGAAAACTTGGTATACAAAAAAAATGTAGCACGTAAATAGATTATTAATTGGCAAGAGATTTATTCCCAAGTATTTTTTTTCATAATAAAAAAGCTGGTTTTTTCTATTTTTTTGTCTAACAGTTATTTTGACAAATCTTTTGAGTTTCACGATTTTTTCAATGGAACTTACAGCGAAAAAGAGTAAAAATACTTGACTTATAAACCTGCACCAACACAAGTGCAGAAAATTTGGAAAAAATATTTTTTCGCGATTTTTTTTTGAATTGTATGATTACTCGCCAATGCCAATATGAATTTACTCTTTGTTGCTGTGGAAATTATTCAAAAGTTGATTAAATTTGAAAAATATCGGATTATATGAACTGCAGAAAAAATGAATATTTATAAATCCTTTTTGAAAAATAACTTTTTAGTTTTCTGCAGCCATTTTTTATTGAACTTAAAAAGTTTTTTTCTTATCCCTATTCTGATAAAAACTGTTGGTGAAACAACTTATGGAAGCTATGCTCTTTTAGTTTCGTTGCTAGGAATTGTTTTTGGAATTTCAGCATTTGGAGTAGGATTTCGTTGTAAGAGGTTTCTTCCATCAACTGAAAATTTCTCAGAAAGAAATAAGCTGTTTTACCCTCAATTCTACTTTCATTTAATCAGTCTTTCTATTCTGGGTTTGCTTTTGTATTGGTATTTTCCTTTTTTAAATGAGAAATTATGGGCTGGAAAATTGAATTTCAGATATTTTCTGATTTTTCCGTATTTATTTTCCTATCTGCTTTACGCACAGACTACTGAATATTTTGGTTATTCCAACCAGATGCTGGTCTACAACATTGGAGGGATTACTTTTCCCTACCTTTTCATTATACTTGTCCTTCTCCTGGGTTTTATAAAAATTCCGCTAACAATTGATCTGATCCTTCTTGCTGAATTAATTTCTGCGTTTTTGGTCGGTTCCGTGTGTTTTTGGCTGATGCTTAAACAAATAAAATTTTCATTTGAATTTTTTGACCTGAAAACTCTCCTTCAGGACATTAAGCTGGGAATACCTCTAGTTGTAAATAACCTAATTGAGATGTTCATTAGTTCTTCCGACAGATTTCTTTTGGCAATCTTTATTTCAGTTTCGGCTGTAGGCCAATATTTACCAGCTTATTCTCTTGGGGCATTCATTATTTTTTTCCCAAGAATTTGTGGAATAGCTCTGCAGCCTCTCTATAATAAATGCATTGACCAGAATGAAGAAAACAAAGGAACGATTCTTCTGCAGTATTCTATAAAAGTGTTTTTATTGATAGCAATTCCTTTTATTTTTGGTGGATTGGCAATGGGTAAGGACATCCTAGCTATCTTTGCTAATGAAGAGGTCGCAAAAAAATCGTATTTGATTATTCCTTTAATTTCTTTTGGAATGACCTTTCTAGGACTTAAAGGCATTCTATCCAGTGTTCTTTTTGTTCAATTGAGGACTGCTTTAATATTAAAATTAAATATTGTCATTTTTGCCATTAATTTTTGTATTAATATAATCTTATTGATTTGTTTTAAGAGTGTAATAACTGTCGGGATAGCTTTCGGAATCAGTAATATTTTAGGTTTGATTTTGATGATAAAATTTGGTCAGATTAACTGTCTAAATATTAGAGATTTCCTGCCAGGAATTGTAAAATCATTATTGTGTGCAATATTTATGTTCGCAATGATAAAAGCATCTCCGGGGTTAGAAAGAAAATCTTTGGATGTTGCGTGTAGAATGGCAATTGGAATCAGCTCATATTTTCTGTTGGTTATAGTGTCGGGTTTTTTCAGCAAAAAAGAGATTCTATTTGTAAAATCACAATTTTTTCCCACCAAATGACTTAATTGCTTTCTTCAAACGTGGGACAAACTTTCTATAATAATCGAAATTCGGGTTTCTATTTTTTCGAAGAACTTAATTTTTTGTTGAATTGTTGAATTTTACAGGCGAGAAAAGTGATGCATAAAAAGAAGTTGGTTGTGGTTCGAAACATCAAGGACTTGAAAAAACTTAATAATTACGATTTTGATGGAAAATCCGTAATAGTTGGAACAGAAGATATTGCTACCTTTAATATTGCTTCCCAGGACAAGCGCTTTGAAAAAGTAATTTTTCTTGAAAAAGGGGACAGTTATTTTGAAGTAGCAAATGATGTAATAAAATTTGTTGATGTTATCAATGAGTGGCTTGAAAAGAATCTTGCCAGAAAATTTTCACTCAACCCTGATCTACTCGCATGGATAAAACACGCTGAAGGGGGCTATACAACACAAAGAGTTCAGGATCTTTTCTTGCTAATACGTTCATACAACTGGATTTTTTCCGAATTTAACATAGCAGAACTTTTGTATGTCGAATCCCCCCAACACGATTGGGAAGAGGAAATAATGATTGCCTGTGCAAACTCGAAAAATATTCCGGTAAGTTCAGTTAAAAGTCAGTATGTTCTAGCTTTGTACCACAAAGCAAAGATTTTTTGCGCAATGTTTGGTCGTGATTATTTCTTTCTGGCAAATCTGTTGTGGATCAAATTGAAAAATACATTTAAATTCTCTTCTGATTTAATTGAAACTGTAGATGTTTTCCTTTCACTCTCCTCTTGGAAAGAGAAGGCAATCCTCCCAGTAGTAAATTTAGTCGATAAGTTGCAAAAACATGGTCTGAAAACGGTGACACTTTGCTGGGAAGCATTCGGAGGAGCCAAAGCTCTTCGGAAAAAAGGATATTTCGCCGAGGAACTTGAGAATTGGGTTTCGCTAAGATGTATTATCGACTCAATTGTTTATCTTTTTAAATTAGAAAAAACACTTTTATTGAAAAAGAAGGAATTTTTTTCCATTTCAGAGTTCTGTTTTGAGGGAGTGAAATGTAACAATTTCATATGGAAGTCCCTGCATCATTCTATTCTTTCTGATTTTCCACAAAGATATCGCTTGGAAAATGCTTATGATAATTATTGGAAGAATCACACTCCTAGAGTTTTTCATCATCGTACTGCAATTTTTTCTGACGCTCGATTGGCAAATAAATCTTTTGAAAAATCCGGAAAGAAACCGCTTACTTTTCTCATTCCCTGGTATTTATACATGGAAGCCCCTTATGAGCACTTTGCAGTCCCGTTAAACATGATTTTTGTAGCCAGTCAGAAATCCAGAGAGCTCTATTTAAAAAAAGGGTTTTCAACTGAAATGCTTTTTGATGTTGGATGCTATCTTTTCGAAGGATTTGAATCATTTCAGAAAGAATTTTCAAGAACTGCTTCCAGAAACATATTAAAACTGAATGAAAAACCCAAATTGACCATCCTCATCGACTTGAATATTCCGCTTCGAGGTTATATTTCAAGTAGAGAAATTTATGGCCTTTTTCTTTGGGCTTGTAATCTTGCTGAAAAAAAGAAAGAGCTCGAGATTATTTTCAAACCTCATCCAGGTTGCCCGGACGACGTAATAAAAATGATTAACAGCCAACAAACATCAAAAAATGTCTTGATTCTTCCAAAAAATCTTTTGTCTTATCATCTTTTTAACGTGGTAGATATTATTATTACAAAATATTCATTGTTAGGTGTCGAAGGTTTAAAATTTGGTTGCAATGTTTTTAGCTTTATTCCTTCTGGAGATGAAAGATTTCGAATTTTTGGAGATGCTTCTGAATATTTTTCCAACTTTGAGGGAATGGAACTATTGATCGAGCGTTTATTAACTGATGAATCTTTTGCCAAGGCATGGTTTTTCAAGAAAGATATTGATAGGAAGAAATTTTTATCGGAATATTTTTCACAAATCGACGTTCCATCAACGGAATTGATCGCACAAATTATTAAAGCAAAGCTGGAAAAACTCAAATAAAGATTATTAAATTCTGTTTAGATCAAAAAATTGACAATTATTAATTTGAATCATAAAATCTACTCGAAAATTTTGGCTTGAAAACTATGTTCTAAAAATAAATTAGCCAGTTCTTCCGGGTGAATTATTTTTGCAGGAATAAAAATGGAACCAAAAAGCCTCTGCATCGGATGCGATACCCCTGGAAAAAAAGTAAACAATATAATTCTTTTTGATGTCGTTAATTCTTCAACATATCTTTGCGAAAATTGTGGATTGGTCTGGAGGAGTCCCCTCCCCTCTCCACAACAGATAATTGATTACTATCATCACCAATATTCGCGCTACAGCGACAGAATTCAAAGAAAGATCGCATCGCAACAGAGCACTTGGCTTGAAGAGAACATAAAAAAATTGAAATTAGGGAATAATTTTCTTTTCATTGAATTCGGAGCAGGCCGAGGATGGTTAGTAAAAGAAATGCAAAATAAAGCTGGTATAATGAAGGCTGTGGGCATTGAACCAGATGAAGCCGCGGTAAATTGGGGAAAAGAAAGCTTAGGTCTTTCAATGGATTGTGGTTTTGTTGATTCGTTTAATTTACCAACTGAGCATTATAATTCCCACCAAAAAATTGTTGCTTTTTCGCACGTCCTGGAACACTTAAGCGACCCCCTAGGAGCTCTAAATAAAATAAAAGCTGGATTTCATGAGCATATTCTGTTTCTGGAAGTACCAGATGGTTCTTTAGAAGGACCGGTGATTTCTCTTCCTGAAAGCTCTTTAGGGGAACATTTTTGGTCATATACCCAAAAAAGCTTAATATTATTTCTAGAAAAGAATGGTTATAAAATTTTAACTTCAAGGACAACTGGAAAAAAATCTTACTGGCAAAAATACTTTATGGATCAAAAATTTTTAGCCATCCAAGATGAGATTTTAAAACAAATTTACAGCAAAAAATCGATTGGAAAAATGGAATTTTTCCAATATGGAAAACTGTTTCTTTCCCTCCTAAACAATTTCCTTTTGACACTTGGTTTGAAATTTTTCCCCCCAAGTCGTTTGGATCTTCCTTCGATTCAAATCTTGGCGTGTTATAAAAATTCTTAGGAAAAATTCATGAAAGTTTTAGTTACTGATGCTGGTTTCAAACACACCTTAGGAATTATTCGTTCCCTTGGAAAAGCTGGAATAGATGTTTTTTGCGTCGGAAAAAGGGGCGACATCGGAGCTCTGTCCAAATACTCATCCGGCATTGGTTTTCCCTCAAAATATTTTGACGAAAATCATCTGGACTATATTTTTCGGGAAATAAAGAAAAGAAAATACGAAGTTTTACTTCCCGTAAGCGCAACGGCAACTGAATTTGTAAGCAGACAATTAAAACATTTTCAAAGAATTCTACCTGTTCCAATTGCAGAAATAGAAAAAATTGATTTTGCATTTGACAAGCTTCGGATTGCAGAACTTTCTGAAAGAATTGGAGTTCCATCGCCAAAAACCTATTATGACCCCTCGGGAAAATTCCAAAGTGTTTCTTCCCTTTCTTTTCCGTTGGTAATTAAAAGAAGGAATGAACTTTACAACCAACCCGTCAAATATGCTAACTCAATTGAAGAATATGAAATAATAATGAATTCTTGGAAGGGCCCCCCTCCAATTATCCAACAGTTTATTGATGGAGTTGGGTGTGCCTTTTTTGCTCTCTATGATCGTGGGGAATGTAAAAGGATTTTCATGCATAAACGTGTGCGTGAAAACCCACCTTCAGGAGGGCCAAGCTGCTGCGCTGAAAGTATTTTTGAAGAAGATATTCTACAATATGGAAAAAAAATTCTGGACAGTCTTAATTGGCATGGTGTTGCAATGGTGGAGTTCAAGCGCTCCATAATTGATGGAAAACCATATATAATGGAAGTTAACCCGAAATTCTGGGGATCTTTGGACATTGCACTTCAAGCTGGAGTTAATTTTCCATTATATGCTGTGAAGATGGCACTTGGAGAAAGAATTGAATTCTCAGATAAATATCAAGTTGGCCTTCGATATCATTGGCCGCTTGATGGAGAAATTTCCCATTTTCTACTTTCTCCATCTTCCTTTCGTGAAATATTTTTTGATTTGTTTAATCCAAAAGTAAAGTCGAACATATTTTTTACTGATCCCGTTCCCCATGCATTTTCTTCTTTTTATTCTCTCTGGAATATTATTGTATTTCTAAAAAATTGGTGGAAGCGTTGAATAAAAAAGAAATTAAATTGCTCTTTCACGTTCATTCCAATGCTTCCTTCGATAGCATACTTTCGATGGATCGTATTATTGCTTTTTGTCAAACAAACCAAATTAACTATTTGGCTGTGACTGATCATGACAAGTTTAATTTGTCGCAAAGAAAAGATAATTCCATTTATCCAATACTGATTCCTGGTGTGGAATATTCAACGACTGCAGGAGATATTATCGGATTATTTGTTACCGAGATTTTTGATACAAAAGAGCCGAACAAAATATTGGATGGAATAGGCGCAGCAGGTGGCTTAACTGTTCTTCCGCATCCATTTAAAGGGCATGATCTAAATAAAATCGATTTTGAAAAAATTAATATTATTGAAGAGTTTAATGCAAGATGTACACATTCAGAAAATTTTAAAGCACTGGAATTAGGCAAAAAACTGAATAAACCATCCCTGGTTGGATCTGATGCCCATTGGTTCTGGGAATTACCTACCACATTGAACACCTTTGAAAATCAACAGATAACCCCAACAAGCCCCGAGCAAATCAAAAAATTATTGCTTAATGGGAAAAGAAAGTTTTTTGCAAACAGCGGACGGAATTTTTCAAAAATCTTAAGCCAAGCTGTCAAAGGCTTCAAAAATTATAGCCTCCAATATTTTGCCCAGAATTTTTTATCCACAGTGAAACATTTTGTTTTAGAAAACTGGAGAAGGTGATGAATCGCAAATTTCATTTCTTTATGGAAAAAAAAGATCCGGTCATAACATATGCGATTGAATTTGTTTTCATGATATTAGGCATTCCCATACAAATCTCTGAGAAAGCTAAGCCCGATATAGTAACAAAGGTTTATTATGGCAATAATTGCCCCGATCCAGAAAAGTTTCAGTTAATTTTTCGCCAAAATCCCAACGAACTAGTCTGGAAAGAACTTTTAAATGATTCCCTCAAACTTGATTCTGTTGGGAAAATTGTGGAATTCGACGTATTTGCTTCGATTGCAGCATTACTCTGCGATGAGGTCCATTCCAGCAAGGATATTGGTTATTTTGATGAACACGCAAGATTGCTTTTCCATAAAAGTTTCCAATTTGAAAACGGTTTTGAAAAAATTCCATTGATCAATGTCTACATTTCAATCTTGAAAGAATTATTTTTAAAAAAATTTAAACTTTCTGGCGTACCGCTTTGGCCAAATGGCAAAAAATGGGCAGTAGCACTTTCTCATGATGTCGATAACCCGGAAAAATATCCGGCAAAATTTTTTCCCTTTTTATCCAAAGGAAAGGCTTTAAAAGAAAATCTGAAATTTACTTATAGAAAATTGTATGACTCTTTTTTTTCTGTTCTGGATAACAAAAGAAATGAATATTGGCAGTTTGAAGACATAACAACAGTTGAAAAAAGCTATGGATTCAATTCTGCTTTTTATTTCTCTTCTGCTTCAAGACGAGATGTTTATGCTTCCAACTTTGATGTTGAGTATAGTATCTTCAAAAACCCAGCATATTTAAAACTATTTTGCTTTTTACAGGAAAATAATTTTGAAATAGGACTTCATGCCAGCTATAATGCGTATAAAGAACGCGAGCGTATTTTTGAAGAGAAAGAAAAACTGGAGAGCTTAACAGGGGGTAAAATCCAGGGAAACCGTCATCATTTATGGCACCTTGGGAATGATGAAACAAATACATTTGAAATACATGAAGCGGCAGGCTTTAAATATGATACTTCAATTTCCTTCAACGAAAACATTGCTTTCCGAAGGAATTTGGCATTGCCTTTTCAAGTGTGGTCCAAAAAACTTAACCGAGCTTTGAAACTTTGGGAGTTTCCAGTCTTCTGTATGGATGCTCATTTAGTTGATTATTTCCCTTCACCATCAAGCGCCGTTGAAAAAGCGATTGAGTATATTGAGAATATTCGAAAATTTGAAGGTCTTGGTGTGATAGACTGGCATGTAAGAACTTCTTTCCCAGGAAATGATAGATTCCTGAATTGGGGACAAACTTATGTCAGCTTATTGAAAAAACTTTCACAATACAAAGATGCCTGGATCACATCGCCAGCTTCCATTTATGAGTGGCTTACAAAAAGGACTCAAAACCTCTATTCAGAGACCTCTGGATTTGAAAACTGATTTTTCTCATGAAAGGTTAAAGTAATGAAAATAGTGTTTGTTACCGAATGGTATGTCGAAAAAATGGGTTATGCCGAAAATTGCTTGGCAAAAGCTCTCGCGTCATTAAATGAAGAAGTGCATATCATTACCTCGAATGTGAAACCATATTTCGATTCTCCTTTCTTCTCGAAGGTATATGGTGATTTTCTTGGAAAAAGCGTTGAAGAAACAGGTAAAAAAAAAATTGATGGTTATTTTGTGCATCGTTTGCCTTTCCTGTCGATAGGGCAGCATTTTATTAAAGGACTTCCCCTTAAATTGAAACAATTAAAGCCACAGGTTGTTCAGACTTTTGATTGCCGATATTTAATGACTGCCATGTTGGGAATAATGTCACCCTTATTAAAATATAAGTTTTTTACAGGAAATCACACAGTCGCAAGTGTTTACCCGCCTTATTATTCTTATTCTCAAATGAATTTTAGGGAGCGAATGAGAATTCGACTTTTTCATACGCTCCCCGGAAAAGTCGCAAGTCTTTTTACCACGAAGTCTTTTCCAGCCACAGTTGATGCCGCGCATATTGCCGAAAAGTTTTTTGGAGTATCTGCAAAAAAAATTACGGTAGATCCTCTAGGAGTGGATACCGATTTTTTTCACCCTTTTTCAAATGACACTGAAGAAGCAAAAAGATTTGAATTAAGAAAGTCTTGGGGAGTTAACAAATCAGAAATCCTCTGTGTTTATACCGGCAGGTTCACTGAAGAAAAAAACCCGCTTTGCCTGGCAAAAGCAGTTGAAAGATTGTATCTCCAGGGTAAACCTTTTAAAGCTGTTTTCTTTGGGGAAGGCCCCCAAAAAGAAGAGATTCTTGCGGCTAAAGGTTGCCAGGTTCGACCTTTTGTTCCTTTTTCCAAACTTTCCGAAGTTTTTTGGGCTGCGGATGTTGGCATATGGCCACGCCAGGAATCAATAAGTATGATAGACGCTTCAGCTTGTGCATTACCGATTATAATCAGTGATCGAGTGTTGGCAAAAGAAAGAGTTGAAGGCAATGGTCTTACTTATCGGGAAAACGACGTAGAAAGTCTGATTTCTCAGCTTCTTTGCATGCAGGATGAATCTCTCAGAAAAAGGTTGGGAAAATTCGGCAGTGAAAAAATTCAAAATAAATTTTCCTGGAAAGCTATCGCCAAAAGAAGACTTTCTGAATATTATGATTCTGTTTCAAAATGATTTGTTGTTTTAGCGACGCTTTTCAGGTGGAAAAAGGCTAAATGTTCATTATTTTTTCTTTTTTTATTTTAGTAGTTTCAATTGTCTTGTTTAAGAAAGCCTGCGGTTTTCTAACTTTGACACACTTTAATCTTGGGATGTTTGTATTTTACAATCTTTTGTTCATTATGTTTTTCGGTTCAATTGAAATTCTTTATGGGTGGGACCCACCTGGTTATTTACCCGCTTTCAAGGCAAGTGAGGATTTAAGGTTGTTTGGCTGGTTTGTAATAATGTATACCATGCTTGCTCTACCAACAGGCATGGTTTTAGCTTCCAATTTTTTTAAGATTGATTCCATGAAAAAACTTACCCAGAGGTATATTCAAAGTGAACCAGTCATTTCAGACAGACCCCTGTTCAAAAAAGTGATGATTGTTTTTTCAGCTTTGAGTGCTTTTGTGGCCTTATATACTATTTTTTCTCAGGGTGAAAAAATTCCTCTACTTGCATTATTTTCTGGGGAAGAAAATTATTCTTTACTTCTAAAACTTAGACGAGAGTCCGGTTTTAAAAGCGAGAACTTTATTATACAAAACATTCTGATTCTGTTTTCCGGTGTTCTTCCCGTTTTTTTTTACACATCATTTTTTTATTGGAAAAAGTTTTCAACTCGAACCAATTATCTCTGGTTTTTTTCTTTATTTATTGTTGCAGTATTTAATTCCATTTACCATATGGTAAAGGGACCTGTCGTTTTCCTTTTGTTAGGTTTGGTTTTCGCAAATTTTTTGATTTCCAGAAAAATGCCAAACTGGTATTGGGGGATTACTGTCATCTTGTTCTTTTTTATTCTAATGGGTGTTTTAACCGTTTTTTTTCAAGGTGTTACTGTTAATGCTTGGGGAATTCTTCCTTTTTTGTTAGTAGGAATCGGGGCGTTTTTTCACCGAATAATCTTCGGCCAAATTGTTTGCAGCTACCTGGCGTTTCAATATTTTCCAAATCTCCATCCTTATCTTTGGTTTTCCTCCACAGGAAGAGGAATACATGAGTTCTTTGGACTTCCATTCAGCGAAGACTATGGGTTGACAGTGATGGGTTTGTTCAGGCCCGAACAGGTTGCCGCAGGTACAGCCGGTCATGCAACAACAGTCTTTATAGGGGAGGCATGGGCAAACTTTGGGCTATTCGGAGTTATAATCGCTCCAATTTGGGTAGGTTTTGCTATTCAAATATTAAATATTTTATTCTTGAAACTTGAGAAAAATCCATTTAATATGGCAATTTATGTTTACACTGCTTTTTTGCTACCAATTGATTCCAGTTTTATCGGATTTTATTATCCTGCATGGTTAATTCAATATTTGCTTGTTATTGCTCTGGTTTATTTTGTTTATTATTACCTTAAAGGAAAAATTAAATTTTCAATTAAAAAGGATGATGGATTTGCTAGAGCAGATTCTTGATAAAGATTCTATTATTGCTATTATTATTCGGGCCCACTTTGAAAAAAATGGCATAGAGTTTTTTACTCCTCCCCATTTTTCTCAGCAGTTGGCATATATGAAACGACCGAAAGATTATTTCATAGAACCTCATGTTCATACTCCCATTCCGAGGGAAGTTGTTTTAACTCAAGAAGTACTGTTCATAAAATCAGGAAAAGTTAGGGTTGATTTTTACAATAAAGAGCAGGAATATCTTGAAAGTCGCGTCCTGATGTGCGGAGATGTAATTCTTCTGGCGAGTGGTGGGCATGGTTTTAAAATGCTCGAAGAATGCGAAATAATAGAAGTAAAACAAGGCCCATTCTCTGGAGAAAAGGACAAACAAAGATTTTCAGCTTTGGATGAAAGTAAAATAAAGGTTCTGGAGTGAATTTAATGATTCCCGTTAATCAACCACTATTGGATGGAAATGAAAAAAAATATCTTCTGGAATGTATCGACACCGGCTGGATTTCATCAGAAGGCCCTTTTATAAAGAGATTCGAAGAGTCATTCGCAGCCCAGGTTAATCGAAAATTTGGAATTGCAGTGTGCAACGGTTCCGCCGCTTTGGATGTTGCAGTTGCTGCTTTAAAACTGGGACCTGGAGACGAGGTGATTCTTCCAAGCTTTACTATTATTTCCTGCGCCGCTTCAATTGTCAGAATGGGCGCAAAGCCTGTAGTTGTTGACAGTGATCCGGAAACCTGGAACATTGATATTTCAAAAATCGAAAACAAGATTACCTCTAAAACCAAAGCAATAATGGTGGTTCACATTTATGGTTTGCCGGTTGACATGGACCCGGTTTTGAAGCTAGCGGAAAAACATGGACTGAAAATTATTGAAGATGCTGCTGAAATGCATGGGCAGACCTATAGAGGAAAACCATGTGGCAGTTTTGGAGAGATCAGTGCTTTTAGCTTCTATCCCAATAAACACATTACCACCGGAGAAGGTGGAATGGTAGTTACCGATGATCCCGATCTGGCGGAAAGATGTCGGTCTCTGAGAAATCTTTGTTTTCAGCCGCAAAGACGCTTTGTCCATGAAGAATTAGGATGGAACATGCGAATGACCAATTTGCAAGCAGCACTTGGAATAGCACAACTTGAGCGTCTTTCCTTCTTCATTGATAAGAAAAGGAAGATGGGTGCTCTGTACAGTGACTGTCTTCAAAATATTGAGGAAATCCAACTCCCATGCAATCAAAAAGATTACGCGAAAAGTATCTATTGGGTTTATGGCCTTGTAATAAAAGATTTTGTTCCATTTGACGCTCAAGAGGCAATGGCAAGATTGGCTGAAAAGGGAATTGGAACCAGACCATTTTTCTGGCCAATGCATGAACAACCCGTATTTCATAAGATGGGGCTTTTTCAGAATGAAAAACTTCCTGTGGCAGAAAGGATTGCACGTCGGGGGTTTTATATCCCAAGCGGACTAGCCTTAACAGAAGAACAGATTAAAAAAACAGCAGATGCGGTAAAAGAAATTTTTTGTAATAGCAGGTAAAAATGGCTGAAACGGTATTCAAAAGCTACTCAAGATATTATACTCTCTCGTCCTGTGATAAAAACTATTCTCTGAAAGCCTATAATATTAAATCGTTATTAGCCAAACATTTTCCCCAAGCAGGATCGGTGCTTGAATTTTGGGGTAAGGAAGCTATTCATGTGCATTTCCTCAAAATTTTGGATCAGATCGAAGGACTCGATTTTTCTAAAAATGGATTAGAGTTCCGCGTTATGCCTTAATAAAGAGAAGAAAATTGCATTGAGTTACTTGAAATGATTCTCTTATTTTCCCCGGAGATTTTGATTCAATTCCCTTCTTTAAAGGTGGGAAGATCTGAATGGAATGCAAGTTGATATTTTTTTTCGGAAAAGCAAGTGCAATTAAACAGGTGCCTCACGATGGGAGAAAAGGTTCATGAAATTAATAAAGGCAGTTCTTAGACGTTTAGTCAATCGGCTAGGTTTTGGAATATTTCGAATTCCCAAAAGGGGGGTTTTTCCGGAATACGAACCAGTGCTTCCAATTGCAACGTATAGTCCTTGGAACAAGGATAAACTTTTTCGAACGGTATTTGATTTCATTCAAGGATTTTCCCTGGTCGACAAATATCGGTGTTTTGAGCTTTGGAAACTAATTGAGCAAAGCGCAAAGCTGAAAAACGGGAGTATTATTGAAATCGGTGTTTGGCGAGGGGGGACTGGTGCAATTATTGCTAAACAAGCTAAGAAATGCGGCATCGAAGATAAAGTTTTTCTCTGTGATACCTTTAGGGGAGTTGTAAAAGCCGGTGTAAAAGATACCGCCTATAAAGGGGGGGAACATTCTGACACCAGTCGGAAAACGGTGGAAGAATTTATTTTCAATCGAATGAATCTAGAGAATGTTGAGATATTGGAAGGCATTTTCCCTGAGCAGACAGGCCATCATCTGGAAGGCTTGAAATTTAGGTTCTGCCACATAGATGTTGATGTTTATCAATCAGCTAAAGGTATAATGGATTGGATTTGGAACAGAATGGTCCCTGGTGGAATTATTGTTTTTGATGATTATGGTTTTGAAGGCTGCCCGGGAGTGGCGAAGTGCGTAGAAGAGCAGATGAGTTTCAAAGATAGATTAGTAATTCACAATTTAAATGGCCATGCCATAATTTTGAAATTATAAAATTAAGAACCAAACTAAATTATGAAAAATTAACAGGGGAAAATTGAATTTAACAGTTTGTTGGTTCTTTTTCAAAATGAAAGGCTCCAAGTTGTTAGAGGGATTGCACACCGAGGATTTTATCTCCCCAGTGGATTGGCATTAACAGAAAGTCAAATGAAAGAAGTCGCTGGTGCAGTAAAAGAAATTTTTTGTAATAGCAGGTGAAAAATGGCTGGAATGGTATTTGAATCCTACTCAAGATATTATAACCTTTTGTACAGAGATAAAAATTATTCTCTGGAAGCCAATTATGTTAAATCGTTGTTAACCCAATATTCTTCTCAAGCTGAATCTTTATTGGAATTTGGTTGCGGAACTGGAATTCATGCGCATATCCTTAAAAATTTTGGCTATCAGATTGAAGGTGTCGATTTGTCCGAAGAAATGCTGAAAATTGCCAGAAAAAATTATCCGGATATTCCTTTTCATCATGGAGATATCAGAAAAATCAATCTCGGAAAAAAATTCGACGCTGTAATCTCTATATTTCACGTTTTCAGCTATCAAACAACCAATGAAGACTTGTTCAATACATTTCTTTCAGCCGCATCGCATCTGAAAGAAGGGGGAGTGTTAATTTTTGATTGCTGGTATGGTCCGGGAGTTATCAGCGATAAACCCCAGGTTCGTGTTAAACGTCTTGAAGATGAAGAAATCTCTGTCTGTAGAATTGCAGAACCTATAATCTATCCCAACAAAAATATCGTCGATGTGAATTACACCGTAACGATCAAAGATAAAAAAACAGAAATTATCAATGAATTGAAGGAAACCCACCAGATGCGCTATCTTTTCTCCCCGGAGATTGCCTTCTTCTGTCAAAAAGCCGGTCTTGATTTACAGGCAACTTTAAACTGGTTGAAAACAGATGAGCCGGATTTTCAAAGCTGGAATGCTTGTTTTATTGCAAAAAAATGAAAAGAATTGGCCTTTTTCTTGACTCTGAACCCTTTGGAGGAGGAAAATTTCAGTATAGTTTATCTATGCTGGAAGCACTTTTGAGCTTACCAAAAAAGGAATTCTGCTGCGTGGTAGGCTATTCCTCCAATGTTTGGGAAAAAAAAATAAATTCCCCTGATATTGAATCTTTCTTTCTTCCAAGAGATTTTCCTAGGTGGTTATTCGACAGAGTTTGGCGAAACCTTGGTTTGTCGATTCCCTTCTGGCAAAGGCTTTGTTCAAAGTATTTCACTTTTTCCAGAACCTTACTCCAAAAAAAATGTGATTTGTGGATTTTTCCATCTGAGGATAATCTGGCCTACCAACTTCCGGTTCCCTCTATTGTAACTATATTTGATCTGATGCATATTTATGAAAGAAGATTCCCAGAGGTCGGTGCTTATGGAAGATTTGGGAGGCGGGAATATCATTTTAAGAATATTTGCCGATGGGGAAAAGGTGTTTTGGTTGACTCAGAAGTTGGAAAAAAACAAGTGATTGACTCTTACAAAGTCAATTCAGAAAAAGTATTTGTTCTTCCTTTTGTAGCACCTAGTTATATTTTTTCGGAAAGGGCAAATAATTCTTTTGATGACAAGTATCAACTACCCAAAAAGTATTTATTTTATCCAGCGCAATTTTGGGAGCATAAAAACCATAATAGGCTTATCAATGCTATTTATCAGTTGAAAAGTCAGCTTTCTGATTTAAAGTTGGTTTTGGTGGGTTCCAAAAAAAATGCATACCATTCCATTTTAGAAAATGTGAAGAAGCTTGGACTTCAAAATGATGTGATTTTTTTAGGTTATGTTCCAGATGAAGATATCGGGGAAATTTATAGGCGGGCAAGAGCTTTAGTGATGCCCACATTTTTTGGGCCCACAAATATTCCTCCCCTCGAAGCCTTCGCTACTGGTTGCCCCGTTGCCATTTCTGGGATTTATGGAATGCCGGAACAACTAGGGAATGCAGCTTTATATTTCAACCCTCTGTCTGAAGAAGAAATTTCCGAATCAATTAAAAAACTCTGGCAAAACGATCAAGTATGTCTTGATCTGTCTCAAAAGGGCGCCACCAGATTGAAATTTTGGAATCAAAACACTTTCAATCAGAAAGTTAGTGAGATTTTAGCAAAAGTTCTCGAAAAGTCTGATTAGAAAAGAGTCCTATTCGTTAAGTTCTGAATTTTTTTTGAAAAAAATAATTTTATGATTACAATCTTTACGATTCCCAAGCCTTTTAAAGGCCATATAAATACAATCCAGCGAAATGCAATTCGAAGCTGGAAAAAACTTCATCCACAGATTGAAATAATTTTATTTGGAAATGAGGAAGGTATTCCTGAAGTTGCCAAAGAATTTAATCTTATTCATGTTCCAGATATTGAAAAAAATGAGTTCAACACCCCGCTGTTAAGTTCAGCATTTGAAATTGCACAAAATAAATCAAAACATTCGATATTGATGTATTGCAATTGTGACATTATTCTCTTTCCTGAAATGCTGCAAACCATCAAGAGCATAAAAAAGAGCATGTACTTGGTTTGCGGAAGACGATGGGACCTTAATATCGATGAAGTGATAAATTTTGAAGACAATGAACAGATGGCTTCGCTTTTTCAAAATTTAAAGGAAAATGGATTTCTTCATGGGATGTGTGGACTTGATTATTTTGTTTTTCCCAAAAATTCAGTAAAAATGCAACCTTTTGCAGTTGGAAGACCTGCTTGGGATGGTTGGTTAATTTTTGACAGGATTCAAAAAAAGATTCCTGTGATTGATGCAACTGAAGCGATAACGATAATTCACCAGAATCACGACTATTCACATTCAAAATTCGGTAAGTCAGATCGAGTTGAAGGGCCTGAATTATTGAAGAACTTGGATTTGGCAGGTGGATTTTCATGCCTAATGACTCTGAGAAATGCAGATTGGATTCTTTCCCCGGAACAAAAGCTAAAACGACCTTATTTCTTACGTTATTTCTTTTCGATTTTATTGAAGTATTCTTTTTTTCGTCGAATTATTTCTTTGAAACGTCAAATAAGTGAAACGACTGATTCCCTGAAAAAGAATTTTCTCTCAAAGATTTCTTGAAAAAAATTCACTCTTGGTGTTTAAAGATAGTTCCAAGAGTAAATTTTTTAACTGGTTTCTGAAATTGGTTAATAGTTCCAGAATTTTAATCGTATTGACTGAGTGGCTGCTCCTAATCTTTGAGTCACATTGAGCTGAGGTGCTGCATAGACACATAAATAACCAATGGCATCGGTGTTTGTAGCCATGCCCGTTGAGGCTAACACACTGCAAGTATGGGATGCAGCATCATAAACAAATAATCCTGCATTTGAAGCAACTTGAACCATCAAGAACCCTGAATTGTCGGGAAATCGGTCTAGGGTTAGATTTTCAGGAATTCGGAATTGTTGTTCGTGCTGTTTAGTTGCGTTTTAAGCTTTCCTTAAATTTTCTGGGTTTCACTGTAGACAAAATACCACGGTAGGTGCAATGGACCAGAAAATTGGATTCTTTTTCCATCAGCCAGCTTTTCAGTGAACGTTCCTATCCCATCGGGATTACTTTTGTCGAGATCTATGTCAATTTCAAATTTCTTAAAGTGAAAAGAGTCAAAACCATTCTCTGCAAAGCTTTTCTTTATTAGTGGCAAAGAGTAAATATTGTAAAAATATTCTTTGGGTTTATTTAAACTATTATGGTCTTCCACTTTAGTAATACAATTTAGATTCCCTTCAAAGAAAAGAGAGGTCATACTTACCCATCGTTTTGCTAATTCTGTAAATATTTTTATTGGATGGGAATACTCTGGTAACCAGGATAATGTTTGGAAAGAAATTACGCCATCAAAGGCTTTAATCAACTCCGCGGGAATATTGTACAAATCGCATGCAAAAAGTTTGCAGTTGTTTAAATTTTGGTAAGCGTTCAGTCTCTCCCGGTTAAATTACTTTGAAAAAACCTCCTCGTGCTATGGCGCTCTGCTAAATTGATACGGTTTTTCTCTGCTAAATTGTTACGTTGATTCACAAAAGTTTCTGATTTGGAGCTTAAAATTTCTTTCTTTAAAAGAGATTGTTTTTGCTTTTTTTCTTT
>JADFXM010000045.1 GCA_015233565.1 Candidatus Rifleibacteriota bacterium | reverse complement strand
TAAAGGCATTGGCGGTTCCGGTTGTGAGGAATATTCTCGCGTTGTAATACCTACCACTTTATATGACAGGTAAAAGATCGTGAGAATTTAGGCTCAAAAAATGAGATTTAGGTGCGGAAATTTACAAAAAGCTCGTGAAGAATACCACCCAGATGTTCAAGCAGTGGTTTCTGATAGTTTTCCAAGTCTGGTTTGTGGTTGTCTTGGGCATATTTATGTACAAACTCGTTGTAAGTTTGAATGGTATTAAAAAAGACGGTGGGTTTCCCCTCGTAGTTGGGACTGGTCATAAGCCCGTTCATAAAGGTTCTATCGGGATAAAGAAATGCCTTTTTGTTAAGAAAAGGGAGGCTTTCTGAAAGATATATCGCATCTTTTGGCGGATTCGGATGGCCGATGAGAATATTCTGTTTTTGGGGAAAAACAATTGACATTGGGGTCGTTGAAATGTCTACTCCAGGCCAGATGCTTTTTCCAAAGGATTCCCAGAACGCGTAAACTGCTTTGATCATCACCAAATCTTTTGTTTCGAGGGTAATTTGGTATTTGCTCTTTAAAAATTCGGAAAGTTTGGTGAATTCCGAATCTTCCTGAGCTTCCAAAGCGTTAAAAAACGAAACGACAGAAAATATGATGGCCGAAAATACAAACAATTTAACCTTGCCCACGATAAAACCTTCCTAAGATATCTGTTATTAATTTTAACACAAACAATAGAGAGATTCAAAAAAGTTCAACTATTGCAAGACAAGTTGTGAAAAATCTAAAGTTTTACAGGTGAAAATTATTACAATAGTTTTCTAGTGTGACTTTGGAAGCAGATACATTTTCAAAAAATCAATTTTTTCACACCTTCAGAACAAACGCATTAAAAAAATTAGGATTAAGCAGTTCAAGTAGGTAATTACTCCTATCCCAAAAAATATCTGCATCACCCCAAGAACATTGATTTGATCATAATGAAGTTGGATCGGCAAATTTTCCAAGAAAACACGGAACTTTCATGAAAATTAAGGAGCCCTTCCTGGACGGTTGAAGCATTCATTTCCGTCAGACCCAACTCCAATTTCCTCAGATCTGAAGCTCGAATTAGGCCGGATGAGCGAACTAACTAATTGAAATTGGTATTATTATTCCAGCCAGCTTTTTTTTCGTTCTGCTTTTATTCTCTTTTTTTGACACAGCAAACTGGCTGGTAATTTTAGCTCAAATTTAAGGCTAAATGCAGAAAACCTTGGTAGAACAAAAAAATATATTCCTCCTAATTTTGTATTCCTCTGTTCATGTGTATTTCAAGGTGATTTATTCAGTGATTTTGCCACACTGTCCTTTTTTTTCTGTTTCTTCTTTTTTCAGCACCGATTTTCTTGGAGTGCTAACCGTCACCCAAATATAACATTATAAAAAAAGCCCCACGTTTAATGGTGGGGCTTTCCTTAAAAAGGATTTTTGGTTAGGGGTTGGTAACGCCAGTCGATGTCGATCTTTGGGTGTTGGTATAACTATTGGTGTAAGTCATGAGGCTTGTATAGGTAACAGTGTTGGTTAAAGTGTTAGTGTTGGTAAGTACATTGGTGAGAGTATTGGTATTGGTTAAAGTGTTAGTGTTGGTGAGTACATTGGTGAGAGTGTTGGTATTAGTTAAAGTGTTTGTGATGGTAAGTACATTGGTGAGAGTGTTGGTATTAGTTAAAGTGTTTGTGACGGTAAGCACATTAGTATAGGTGACCGTACTAGTAAAAGTGTTAGAGTAAGTAAGTACGTTAGTGTAGGTATTAGTGCTTGCAATTGTGTTCGTATTTGTGTTCGTATTTGTGTATGTGTTGCTGTATGTAGATGCGCCAGGAATGGTATTGGTTGAGGTGTTGCCTGCGGTATACCCAGGAACCACGTTGACCATTGTGTTTGTGTATGTGTTACTATATGTCGAAGCACCGGGAATAGTATTGGTTGAGGTGTCGCCTGCGGTATAACCAGGAACGATGTTAACACTGGTGGAAGTACTTGTGCTGGTACTTGTTAGGATGCTTGATGTGCTGGGGACTTGGGCTGTCGAGGAAGCGGTGCTACCAAGCGCGCTGAAGGCCCCCCCTATTGCTGTGGCAATTTTTCCGACAGCCCCGATAAGGTTTGCGAGCTGGGCCATATCACATCCGGTTTGAGTGATTGAAACTGAAATCAGCATCACAAAAACCATCATAATTTGAAATCTTGTTTTCATCTTTTCCTCCCGAAAACCATTTTTGGATAGTTTACTTTAAGACTTTATTTGGATGATGGAATTATTGTCTTAAAGTAAACTATCAGCTAAGCTAGAGAACCTCAATTACGGATTGACTGCACCTGTTGTAGTTGTGGCATTCTGAGCAGCTGTCGAAGTTGCCCAAGGAAATGGAATTGGGGGGAAGGAGGCGGGGCCATGGAAGCGATGTTCACGTTCCCAGCGTTCACGTTCCAAGCGTTCACGTTCGATTCTTCTTGCTTCCCAGAGTTCTCTGGCAATTCGTGCTCTTTCTCTTTCTCGATCGATCACTCGTTTAAAGGAATTTAACAAAGTGTTTATCATAGCTGTGTCAGTCGAAATGGCCGTAGAAGTTGAAGTGGCTGTGTTGGTGATAGTGAAGATGTTAGTATCGGTATTAGTGATTGTTAGAATGTTGGTGTCTGTATTTGTGATTGTGAGTATGTTTGTGTTGGTGGTGGTATCGGTGGCAGTGTTAGTATTAGTATTAGTGATTGTTAGTATGTTTGTGTAAGTATTCGTTAATGCACTAGTATCAGTGCTTGTTGAGGTTGCTGTTGATGTAGAAGAAGCTGTTGAAGTGCTTGTGCTCGAAGCTGTTAATGTCGAAAGTGTGTTCACTTGAGCTGAGAGTGAAGCCACCTCAGAAGCAAGAGCGGCATTTTGATTCATTAAAGTAGTCATGGCATCTAATAACGAGCTGGTGGAATCAATGGCGGCTGGAACAGCATTGCTGCCATCATCACAGCCTACTTGAGTAAAAACGACCCCTACTAAAAGAACCCAGACCACAACCATTTGTAAAAACTTTTTCATAATTCCCTCCTATTTGGAAATTTTTTGGTCTCTATTGTTAATGATTAATGAACTTAAAATTATTCAGAATTAAGGATTGGTATTACTAACCGTGGAAGTAGAATTTTGCACACCAGTGCCAGTTCCAGTGCCAGTTCCAGTGCCAGTTCCAGTGCCAGTTCCAGTGCCGGTGCCAGTGCCAGTGCTGCTGGTAGCGCTGACAGATGCGGTTCCCGAAGCTAAAGAACCCATTGCTGAACTAATCGAACTTAATACTGTTCCTACGCTACTAAGTGCTTTGGAAAGGGCCGCTGCGTCACAGCCAGTTTGAGAGATGGAAACAGCGAACAACATTAGTAACAACAAAGACATTCCGAAAAAATTTTTCATTTCTTTTTTCCTCCCCATTCGTGTGATCAAAATTTGCACATTAATATGCAAAAATTATGGTTGAAGAAGCTCAGATTTCATATTCGGGATCTGGAAGAGATGTCGCGCAAGCCGGCATTCATAGTCTGATCGCACTGCAGTTCTTAAATGTGTACTTTCGGTACGCCTGGAAGGATTAAAAGACTGGCAGAAAACATCAATATCAAAAAAACCTACTTTGAATAAAGAATAAAGGTTAATTGAGAATGATGCAACGTTCTGCCCTACAACTTCTGAGATTTGTGATTTACCGGTTATTGATTGATATCTAGAATTATAGAGCAGGGTACGAACCAAAGTCCGTTTGTTTGAGTCAAAAGTATAAGTGATTGAGTTTAAAGGAACTTTTCCGTCTGGGCTGGATGGTGAAGCTTTAACGTATTCCACTCCAGGGAAAACCAGAAATTGATAGGTTCCGTTGGGTGATTGGGTGAACCTGTTAGACGAAGAAAAACAATAGGTTTTCAGGTCGCGCTGTACCTTCTCAAGAATTATTCTTGCGGTTGTCAGGGTTTCCAGTCTTTCGAAACCTTTTACTGCGGATTTTTGACTCATAAACCAGAACCTCGTCATTGGAAGAAACATTAGGCTTGCAATAACTAATACGACGGCTACCTCAACCAGGTTCATTCCTTTTTTTAATTTATTTTTAATTTTCACAGATATTCGGCTCCGACGAGTTTTCCAAGGACGATTCTGCCTTTTTTAAAAAAGCCTAATTTAATTTGTACGGTTGTTTCGACATAAATTAAATTAGCGCTTGGAATCTTTTGAATGACAACTCTGCGTTCAAAATTCTGATAATCTTCCGGATAATCGATTTTTCCGACTCCTCCATCAATTGTAACTTTTGTGATATCCTGAAAAGGTTCCCCTCCACCTAATGCGCCAGGTGCTCTAACGGAAATTCCAAGCTCGTCGGGGGTAATAGTAGATGAATCAGAACACCATTCATTTAAACGTTCGTACCCCAAACCTGCCACCCATTCAAGAGATTCTTCAGCAATCGTGTAAGCTATTGTTTCATTGTAGGAATCAAGTGTTCCTTGGGAGGAGGAGCTGAAAAGCCCGTATAAGAAAGCCATTGCGCTTGAAAAAACAATAAGCGCCAGGAGAATTTCAAAGATTGTAAATCCGTTAAACTTTTTCATTTATTAATTTCAAAGCTCTGGCTGGTCAAAAGAAATCGATGTAGTTCTGGTAAGCCCTCCAAGAAAGAAGGTGTACAGATCTTGGGGTATTCCTAGCCTTTGGTAATCATATGTGATCGTATTATCCATGTTATCACCCATGCTTGTCAAGTTAATACGGTCAGCAACCAGATTTCCAAGAACTTCAGCTTTCTTTTTGTTGAAATTTACCATAGACCTTGCCCCGGTTGAAAACTGCCAATTCAGAGCGATTAGTGAAGCTTCAATTTTTCCTTGTTCAACTGTGTTGGCGTTAATGTTTCCAAGCCAGGTGTAGATAAAAAACGGCCCATCAACTGTTGGATCGAGGGCTGTTACAGATCCTTCGATGTTAATGTCCCCCAGGGCTATTAATACGCCAGCTCCACGGTATTTGAACCCCTTTTTAAGAGTAATACTTCCGCCAATGGCTATTATTCCTTTGAGGTTGATAGTATTGTTTGTTACATCCATTAATGGACTTGGCGGCGTTGCAGGATTGGAGGGTGGGCTACCAAAGAAATCATCACTGGTAAGAAAATTGTAGGATCTTAAAAGATATGAAGAAAAAGGGAGAAAAGTTGAAATATCAGGTGATCCGGTTTTGTTCACAACAACTGGTTCAGGGAAATCTTGGTTTTGATCAGATTGAGCAAGACCCGGCTTAAATTTAAAGCGATCATTCCCTTGCGACATCAAGGCTCTATTTTCCGTTGTCTGATAGTGGTCGATCAGACTGGCCAATTCTTCACCCATATTCAAGGAAGTTCCTGCTGCTTTTTTAGCTGAAATTTCATCCAATAATGATTGGGGAAGATAAGAAATATCGCGAATTAGCTCGCTTTCCTTCTGTTTTAATTCATTTTGGAAATCGGCGTCATCGCTTAACTTACTTAGATCGAATTTAAAAGTGGATGTTTGCCAAAATCGCTGTCTGAGTTTTCCTTCCATGCGGTCACAGATACCTTGGTCTAGATCGTTGTCGGAAGCAATACCGATCCCGTGCTGTTTGTTGCCTTTTTCTTTATTTACATTCTGGAAAGCATTGAAAAAACTATCAAACAGGCCGGATATTTTAGCCCACAAGGTTAGCCAAAAGCCTGGATTCTGCGATATGGGATTATGTTTAACCGAAATTTGAGCTTCAATTTTAGCGAGATCTATCGTAACCCCTTTGCTTGCCGCATTGCTTTTTATAATCTGAAACTGTTGGGCAACGTTTGGCATCCAAGTTTGGATGTCAGACCAGGGGATGGTTACTATTGGGAGATCAGCAGGAATTATTTTCTTAAGATCCTCTCCTATATTTAGAAACACATGGTCACTGTCAGGACATCCAAAATAAATTTTTCCTTTTACTGCAGAAGTGGCATCTTGCCTAAGGGAAAGTCTTATTTTGTCATTGTTTAAAGATTCACCTGAAAATTCTTTGAATTCGTTGGAAGCATCTCGGACGAACAAAACGTAATCGTTTGTAACATTTGTAGTATAACCGTTACTGGCAGGACGATTCGGTGGACTGCGTAATGAAACAAGCTTAAGGTCGAATTCCTGAACAAATACCGTATTACCCGTATGCCCCTTGAAATTACTTCCGACGTTCAGCTTAAATTGTACAGTTGCCTGAAATTCTTTGTCGTATTTTTTTCTTACTCCACCGGTTTCAGCCAGGACGCGATCAATGTCTTTGACAATCGTAGAGGCTTTTATGGTGAAATTTCCAGGGAACCCAAGTTGTGAAATCAGAGCAGAAGTTTGAGGCAAATTGGCGAGAGTGAAATCTTCTAATTTCTGTTCTGATGGCCCACTCATGTTTCCACAGTCAATAAGTCTCTGAAGAGAAGCGGAACTAGTTTTCAGATCTTTCTCAAAAATGACTCTCTTTTCTGAAATCGCGCTCTCAGCTATAAATCGTGCCAAATCATCTCTGAAAAAAACGTTGAAAACATTTTTTGATTGAATTGTGTAATGCAGGAACATCCAGCCCGCGAGAAAAAGAAAAAAGACCATGAACAACGCGAGCAAGAAAATAAAACCCTTTGTTGCCTTTATTTTCACAGTTAACGGATTTATCCTTTTTTACTCTTCAATTAAATTTTAAGTTATTTACCGTAGCATGTCAAACTAATCCCCAAATAGATATATTAAGTTTTGTAAATTTCTACTTGCAGTGCCGAACACGAATCATTTTTTTCATAATAATGAGTGGACATTTGGCAATTTTTGTGCCTAATTATACTTTGAAATTCAATTGAAAGATTAAAGAAAAGGATCCCCAATTTGGCAAAACAGGGAATAGATTCATGAAATTAATTAGATTAATGATTCTTATGTGTACTATTTGTAGTTATTCCTTTGCCCAGGAACCCCTGGAAGCATTAAACTTTGCATTTTTTGAGAGCATTCACGGGTCCTTAGCTCCGGACAAAGGTGGAAAATTTTCCAAAGTGTGGCCTATTCTTGAAGCAGATGGGTTTTCAAAAAATGACTCCCTTTTGATTTCTGCGGGGGATATGTTTGGTCCAATTATGGCTTTTGATACGGTAAATGAAGTTGGGATTACACGTCTTATGAATTTATCCAACTTTACGGTAATGGGAATTCACCCAAATGACTTTTCAATAGGTCTTTCTGCTTTAAAAATGTGTTCCGAAAATGCCTCATTCCCATTCATTTTTTCCAACGCGGTATTTGAAAATCAGCCAATTGCATCATATCAGAGTAAAATATTGCCTTTTTATAAGACTGTATACAAAGGGAAGACCATCCTGTTTATTTCCTTGATCAGCCCGGAAGTAAAACTTCAGTGGCCATCCTGGGATCCTAAAATAGATGTCGAAGATTGTGCTAAAACGCTTGAATCCTTGAAAAGTCAGGCTGAAAGCGCTTCCTTTACTGTTTTGTTTTCAACTATGCAGTTGAGTGAGCTTCAGAATTTGTTTTATAGGTTTCCGTGGTTGGATTTTGCAATTCAAAATTCGGTTCCAAATGATCCCCCTTCATTAGGGATCTCTTTTGAATTGCGTTTAACAGATGGGAGAAGTGTGTTTTATGCCAACTCCTCGGAAACTGTTATTGGAAAAGTGAAAATAAATAAAAAAGATGGAAAGAGGCAAATTTTAGGAGAAGCTTTAAAGGAAAAACTAGGAATAGAAGAAAATATTAGTATTCGCCAGGAATTGGAAAAACAGATAGAACCTCTAAAAAATAAAAGAATTGCTGATTGCCTGATGCCAACAGCAGAAGAGCTGGAAAAATTTGATTCGACTATTTTGAATGCTTTTAGAATTGAAACAAAAGCAGACGTTTGCATGATGGATATGTCTGGTTTCCAGAATCCTGAAACGAAAAACATCGCTTCTTTTGGGAACTATCTTCGGGCGGTCTATCCATCGATTGATCGTGTGGCAATGATTGAAATGACTGGAAGTTCCTTGTATTCACTTTGGATGAAAGTTAAAAATTCAAAGTTGCTTGCAGAGATTATTCGTTTTGAAGGAATAGCTGATAAAAATGGAATCAAGATAAATGGCAGAGTCATTAACGAAACTGAAAAATACCGGCTTGTGACTTCAGAATTCTTTTCACTTGGTGGAATGGACCTGTTTCCAAAAGGGACAGGAAAAGTTCTGAAAAAGACTTTGACAAACGTTCTGGATGATTTTTTTCTGAAGAATCCTTCAAAAATGAGGAAAAGTCTTCTTAGCAAGTATGATAAGCGCGCAATATATAAACTTAATGGAAACTTCAGTTTTAATCTTGATAAAACTGATTATTCAGGGCCAATTTCAAGATATACAACCTCAGGCTCAGGAGGAATCGGCGGGGCGATCGGCATGACAGGGACAAATTACAATATCCCTGATCTAATCGGAGCGATATACCAGCAAAAGCGATTTTCTCTGGATGAAACTTTTCAAATCGACCGCTCAGAGAGCGATTTATTTCTTTCCTTTAAAGCTAACACTTTTGATTATAATGACTTTCGAGTCCAGGATTCCTTGAAAATTAATACCAGTTATTCAATAAACAAAAGTAGAGGAGAAATTCATCCGATACTTATTTTGGACTATCAATCTTCATTACGTCCACAACAGCAGGGCCCGGCTTTTCCAAAGTTTGGAGAACTGATGGTGGGAGGTTTGTGGAAACCCCCGATTACTAAATCAAAATGGTATACCCCCCTGAGCGTCTTTCTATGCTCCGGAAGATTGTTTCGGACGAAATCCGAGGAAATTTTGGTAAATGATGGTTATGATTTTGGATTTCAATTTACAAAAAAGATTTTCCAAAATTGGGAACTGTCGTTACATGGTTGTATTTTTGGTTCATTTCAAATGTCTGAAATTCGCGGTTCAGATGGTGAAATTGCTTTAAAAATGCCAATTAACAGATCGCTTTCAACTCTGATCAAAATGAGGCGTTTCATGTGGGAAGAGAAGGCGGTAGGCGAACCTGCCATCAGAAGAGATGTTTTTTTTGGGCTCAATTTTGAACGGAGCACGAGATGGTTTTAACTTTGAAAAACCACTTAATTTACTGAATGCAAAGCTGTTATACCAATAATTAAAAGTAATTTCGAAATATATAGGTTTGATCAAACCCCTAGCGCGGTAAACCGTCTAAATTGTTACGTTATTTTTTTATGGGATAGATATTATACCAATTTCAATTAGTTCGTTCATCCAACCTCTTTTGTGCTTCAGGTCTGTGTAAATTGGAGTTGGGTTTGACAGAAAAGAATGCTTCCACCATCCAGTAATGGCTCCTTATTTTCATGAAAGTTCTGTGTTTTCTTGGAAAATATACCGATCCAACCTCATTTTGATCAAATCAATGTTCTTAAGGTGATGCACATATTTTTTGGGATTGATATTATTCTTCTTCCTGAGATTCGTTTAAAAAACATTCAAAAGCCCGACAAAAATTTGTTATAATTTAATTAGGAAAAATGGTGCATTTTTTGGGGGGGGGAAAAGAATGGGCAGATTCCGTACAATATTTTTTACTTTGTTTTTATTGATTCCTTTCCCGCTTTTTTCTCAAAACTCTGATGATATCAGGTATATTCCTCCTACAAATCTTTCCTTAGAATTGCACCCCCTAGCCACCTCCTCCGAAATCCTAAATCAGAGATTCAAGGGAACCATTGAATCTTTAGTCGGAATTCCAGTAAACCTTGAAGTTTTTTTTGAATCTTCAAAAAACCTGAGTGTTTCCAAATCTTCAGAAAAGCTTCTGAAATTAGAACCTGGAAAACCTGTTGACTATGAATTTGATGTTGAGCAACAAAAATGCAAGCCCGGTCCAGATGGCACATGGATCAGACTGCGAGTTGTTTATCTTCCTGATTATGAAGCCCAAAAAAAAGTTTTTTCTGATGCAAAAAAGTATCCGGCAGAAGAAGAACGTAAAAGGGTTTTGGCTATAGTTGAAACAAATCAGAAACAAAATGCTACTCAAACAGATTCTGTAAGATTCTTCTGTAATACGCCTTCCAAACCTGACCGATGAGTAGATCTTTCCACTCTCAACCCCAGGGAGGGAAAAAGATTATGAGATTATTTTTAAAGCTATCAGCCCTGTTGATGGTTTTTTTTGCCATTTCAGGAAATTGTTTGGCGGTTGACAATTTTGCATTTGCTTACACCTATCAAACAATACTAGATGCTCAGCCAGTAAAATCTCCTGACGAAGCAACCCCGGCGGGGTACATTAAAGGAAGATATGGCAAAATTTTTTATAAAGTTGCTGAAACCACAGTTAATACGGAGCAACAACTTCTTGAACAGATGGGCGCTCCCGATGGCGATACCTCAAAATTAAATGAGGGGCAAAAAGCTCTTTTGGCTCAATTTGAATATTCCAAATCACAGCAGATTAATAATTTGATGAAGGTGGGTTTTCGTGACAAAGTGACGGTTGTTTTTACCGACACTGGAACTTTCACAGGAACTGACTTTGACGCTGAATTTCGGTCATGGAGTAACGGCACTCAAATGCATTTTTCCACTACCAGGTTTAATTACGCCAACAGCTCTGAGGAAGCCAAATCAATTTTTACTCACGAGTGTTCGCACTGTATAGACAAAACTCAACTTGAACCAGGTGGCTACGGTTTTGATAGTGTACATTATGTGAATGAGGTCATTAAACCATGTTCAGCCTTTCTTGAAGGATGGGCTACCTTTCACCAGATGTACAATTTTCAGACAGACGCGAATTATTATTTGGGAGTAACATCCAGCTTAAAATTTGAAAATGATGTTGGAAGCTACACTACTAAAGCCCTAAGTGATTGCCAGGCTTCCGACATGCTAAGAGTGGAATCAATAATAGGCCAGATTCTTTACAAAATGGCAAATCAGATTCCAGATGGCTATAACAAAATCCTTGCGTCTTTCAAATCGGCAGATTGCACTACCACGACAATAAAAGATTTAATACGCGATTTCATTTCAAAAAATCCAAACTTCAAGGCCGATGTTTCAAAAATTCTTGATGAAGTAACCTTAAACAAAATTTCTGAATCTGAGAAAGATGATTTAATGCTTTCTCCCATTCCGACTGATACTTCGACAAATTCTTCAACTGCAACTTCAACGGAACATCGCACAGACACGATCACAGCTTCAGGCACATCAACCATAACCTCAACTCTGACTCTAACTGTGACTTCAACTTCACCTGCAACTCTGACAAGAACAATTACTGATACTGTGACCAATACTTCCACAATGACTCAAACTTCAACTTCAACTTCAACTGACACGACAAGCTTAACATTCACCGGAACACTAACCTCAACGGCAAGCACCACTTCTACGATAACTAACACTCTTACTTCTACGGGAACCTTATCATCAACGGCCTCAGAAACAAATACGACGACTTCAGTGCTTACCCTTACCAATACGTTGACTAATACCAACACGCTGACCAATACTGGCACCAATACGGACTCAACAAGTAAAACCGATACTATTTCCATTACGGTAACGGTTACATCGAGTAATACTACGACCTCAAGTGGCACTCTTACGTCAACATCTACATCCACTTCAACAGGCACTCTTAGTTCGACTGGAAATGGTTCCGGCACCGGCACTGGTACAAGAACCTGGCCCACCTCCGGTATCGGCTACACAGGAACAGCAATTCCTTCTATTCCAATGATTCGAAGTGGCATAGGAATTCAGGTTCTCTCAGGAGGCGGCACTTCCTCCATTTCAACGGGCTCCTCCAGCTCAACCACTTATAGAGCTCCGAGGAAGGGAATTTCTAACCGCATTCTAAATGGTACGGAATGGGCTACCTCAACAGCCGTAACAGAAGGGAACATCATTGGAAAACGAATTCAGAGCTCTTTTTCCACTGAAAGCTCATCAGCGAAAACTCAATCACCCCAAGCGACAATAAATGATTCTCCGCAAAAAGAGAACTCAATTGAAAAGACTGCTCGTTCTTCTGATGAGCTTTTTCAAGAAAGATGAATGAATTAAATCATCTCAATAACTGTGATAACTGTGATTAAAGCCGAAATTACTAAGACAAACTCATCCTTAAACCAAAGAAAATAGATGCTGCAAAATAGAAGGATTGGAAATCGCTTTGAAAAAGTAATACAAAATTTTGAACTTTTCCAATCCTTTTATCTGAGTTTGATTAGTTATCTTAGTTCGCTTTCGGGACGAATTTCTGGATGAGTTTATCACTTCTTGTAATGTAAATTCGTCGTCCAGCATCCAAGGCTATCCCGAAGGAATCGAAATCAAGCGATATTGTTTGACTTAAGCCAGCTATGTCGCCAACCGCCTGGTTTGAGGAAAACAACTGAATTCTTTTATTTGCAGGGTCCAGAACGTAAACGGATCCTTCAATATCAATAGCAATTCCCGAAGGTTGTTGAAATGCCCCATCAAGGTATCCTGAAACTGCAGTTCGCTGGCTTCCAGGGTTGTGCCATCCAACGTAATCCAATGTGTCTGCCCCCCACCACCCAATAAGAGCCCCATCCGGGGTGAATTTTTGTATTCGGTTGTTGTCCGTGTCCACTATGTATACGGTTCCGGATGAGTCAATGGCCAAATCAATCGGGTGATTGAACTCTCCGTCTCCACTTCCTGATTTTCCCCACTTGCTGATGAAATCACCGTTTAAGGTGAATTTTTGTACCCTGTTCCCGAGTGAGTCGATAGCATAAATGAAGTTTCCGCTTGAATCTATCGCAACTTGTTGAAGAAGGGAAAATTGGCCGTCTCCAGTTCCGTAAGCTCCCCATTTTTTAAGGAAGGCACCATCCTGATTAAATTTCTGAATTCTTGCATTTTTGGAGTCGGCAACATAGACATTTCCAGACGAGTCAACTGCGATTCCGCGTGGAAACCGGAATTGTCCTGCTCCAGAGCCAAACGAACCAAGTTTTCTGATAAAATTTCCTGATAAATCAAAGACATTTACGGAAGATTCTGGAGATGCCTGAGGATCACCGGTGTCAACGACATAAAGAAGTTGACGAATTTGATCAACCGCAAGCTTCGTGGGATCAGTATTCAATCCTGAGGTGTCAGGTTCGATCGATTTTAAGAAAATGTTATTGGGGTCGACCACTTGAACGCGTGAATTAGTCATATCTGCAATGAACAATGAACCACCGGAAAATATAACTGAAACAGGACTTTGATATTGCCCGAGGCCACTTCCGAACTGACCGATTTCGTTAATAAATTGCGCATTGGAGTCAAATGATTGAATTCTGTTATTGTTTGTATCCGCAACGAAAATAGTGTCAGATGAATTGAGGTTGACCCAATTTGGACTATCGAACATGCCAGGGAAATTTCCTCTTTTCCCTGTTCTGCCGCTTCCAGGGGTGTGAGTACCTGTAGCATTAGCGTCATCCTGGCCGAACCAGTATTGTAAAGAATCGAATTGGTCAAAAACTTGAATTCGATGATTTCCCGTATCAGCGACGAAAAGATTGCCTTTGGAATCGAATGAGACTGAGCCTGGATAGTTGAATTCTCCATCCCCATTTCCGTTGGCCGCTCCAATCTTCCCAATACTCTTTACAAAATCACCATTCCCTTTGAGTTTTTGAATACGATGGTTCCCTGTGTCTGCGATGTACAAATCTCCGGAAGAATTTATTGCGAGCGAGGTTGGACTCTTGAACTCACCATCTTGATTCCCATAGGTAGGAACTGTTTGAGGGGAATCGGCAGGGTGCCACCCGGTTGTGCCCTTGGTGTCTCGGCCAAACCATCCGAGGAAATCACCATTTCCGGAAAACTTCTGGATTCTGTCGTTTCCGGAATCAGCTATAAAAATATTTCCCGCAGAATCGAAAGTAATACCCCACGGAAGGTAAAATTGCGCGTTTCCGTTTCCTTCGGTTCCCATTTTGCCAAGATATTTTCCGGTGGAGTCGTATTGCCAAATCCAGTTGTTGTCATAATCGGAAACCAGAATATTGCCATTTGAAGCTATTGCTGCACAAGTCAATTGTGGGTTGCTTTTATTGCGCGGGCCGCTCCAGGCTGGTACAACAGCTTCATAAGCAAGATTTTTAACTACCGTGAAATCTTTGGTTCCCACCGTGTAGTTATATCCATTGATCTTAAGTATGAGTGGGCCTGAAGCAGAATTTAGGGGGACCCGGGAAACGATGCTTGAGTCGGTCCACTGAATGATAGGAGCTTCATGGCTATTGAACAGTAATTTGTTTTCTGGAGTAGCAATACCAAAGTTCCTTCCTGTTATTGTGACTTCAAGACCAGTCCAGCCACCCATTTTATCGATTGATCCGAATTCCGTAACAGCAAATTTTTGCGAATTGGAACGATTGGATGTGTTGGATACGACCACATCCTGCGTTCCACTAATCCCATCAGGGACTACCAATTCTATTCGGTTATCCGACCATGAAACAAATTGTTTCGCTAAAGTTTCTCCGAACAGAACACTTCCAATGTTACTACCAAAGCCATTTCCCGAAAGAATAAGGTGTGTTCCTGAAAAACCATATATGGGGAAAATACTATTTAGGAAAATTATATAAAGAGTGGTTTCGTTGGTTTTGAGGTCCCCTGCCATTACAGACAGAGGTCCGGAAGTTGCCCCATCCGGGATGGTGATACGAATACTCGTGTCACTCCAGTTAATAACTGGGGCTGCTAATCCTCCAATCAGCACTTTTCCACTTCCTTGAGTGGCTCCAAATCCAATTCCTGAAATATCGATCGGGTCACCAGGTTTACCGCCGATGATTGATATATTATTTACAGCGGAAAAGTTGAAGTCCGAAATCCTGAAATCAATGTTTTGAATTGTTCCGGTGATTTGGCCTGAGGATGCCTGAGATGGTACAATTCCGGAAATTTGCCCTGCCGACCAACTTTTTATTGGAAAAGCAGCTTTATTTGCGAATGAAATTCCCGCACCGTTTTGGGAAGGTCCAAATCCTTCTCCGTTGATTACCAATTCAGTACCAATGGTTCCTTTCGTTGAGGAAACCGAAAAAACTCTTGAGATTGTGAAGATCCCAGCGGTTAGTGTGGAGCCATGAGTTTTCACAGCAATGATTCCGCTGGTGGAAGTGGCAGGGATTTTGCATTTAATCGCTGTATCGTTCCATGATTGAATGTCCACCGGCACAGTGTTTATAAAAACCGAACTTGAGCCGGATTCCTGCGTTCCTCCAAAATCTGAGCCCCTGATGGTAAATTCGGAAAGGGGTGGTCCATAGTCGGGAGAAATGCTTAATGTTGGATCTGGAATCACAAAATTGGCAGGAGCAAACTCTTGTCCACGTATGTTAACTACCAACATTCCACTGTTAGCTTGAGATGGTACGATAGTTCTAATTTCGGAATCGTTCCAAGAGATAAATGTCGATTGTTTCCCGTTGAAACTGATGGAACTACTTTCAGATGACAATCCAAAGCCATTTCCTGAAATTTTAACGATTGTACCCGAAGAACCAGAAGTCGGATAAATCGATGAAACCTGCATTTCGGGAATTGAAAATATTCCTGCTGATTTTTCAATATCTCCTGTGGAAATCAACAGAATGCCGGTTTTGGCTGAAGTTGGAACAATGGTATCTATGGTTGTGTTCGACCAACTAACGAGTTGAGATAAAGCTCCGTTGAAGCTGACGAATGATTTGTCCGTTTTAGTTCCAAATCCTGTTCCTGTAATTTTTACAGGTGTTCCCGGGGATCCAGAGGTTGGAAAAACAGAAGCAATTCTAATAACTGGAATTGAAATTCCTCCAATAGCAAAACCAGCATGAACAGAAGCCTTTGCTCCCCTGGAATCTATGACGCTTACAGAAATGGTTGCTAATCCAGATTCTGAAGGAGTTCGCCAGACAATTGTTTTTGGATCTGGGGTTGACGCTAGAGTTCCGTCAGTTACCGACCATTTCGGCTTGAAAAAGTTGGGATCAAGTTCGTCGGGATCAAAGATTTCAACCTGAAGCTTTACTTCAGTTTGTGGCGAAACTGTGTCTGGAGCGCTCGAAATAAAAATTACCGGAGGAATATTGATTTCTCCAACCGGAGGAATGGATAATTCCACTAATGATGAAGTGGTAGAATGGGAAAAAACGATCGGAACTTTTGTATCTTTCAAACCAGGCGATGTAATGATTATTTCATCACTTGCAATTGAATAGGGAAGTGAAGGGGTAATGAATTTTCCTGATGAATCTGTGGTAAATTTAATTCCCCACAATGTCAATTCAGCGTTTATAACTGGTTTGTCATATTGATCTTTTAGTATTCCGGAGATTGAATTCACTCCAGGCTGTAGTAAAAGAGGGCCAATGTCTGCGGCTGGTTTGGTTGTCGATAGAGATATGGATTGAGATCGTGCTATGAGCGTATTTCCTTCTTGATCGATTTTATATCTTGCAACAATTTTGAAATTTGATCCAAATGGAATGCCGGAGATTGAAAAATGTCCGGTTGAATCGGTTTTAGCTAATTTTTGTGGCAATTCAGAGATCCAGACATCGGCATTGGGAATGGGGGTTCCTGAAGAAGTTTGATCGAAAGAGACCTTCTTTGAAAGAGCCTTCAGGGATGAACTTAAGTTGTTGGTGGTAATAATTCCCGAAATAATTCCTTCAGTGGAAAGTTGGGCTGAACCTGGTGATACTGACGTTCCAGGATTATAACTTCCACCGCTACCTCCCCCACAGCCTATCAACAAAGTTATGATCAAGGAAACAAGGATAAGACAGAAAAAATAACGTGAAGTGCCTTGATTGGCAATATGTATCCGGTTCATATAAACCTCTTTAGATCAAAAATTCCCAAATTCATTAATATTCTTTGAGTTGACTTTCGCGCATTTTTTGGAACTCGGGGTAGTTCACTTCAGGAATAAAAAGTGCGATACTCCACTTTGATATATTACGCTCAAATGCAGAACTGATGGTTTTCTCCATAATTTCAGTGCCTAACCTTTGTTCAGATAACTGTCATTTCGATACATGTATGGAATATTCCGGACCATAGAATATTTGATATTTGGTTACAAACGATGCTCCGATTTGAGCTATCATTAATTGGGAAAGGTTGTTGAAGATTGCAATTATTTCCCCTGGTTTCGCTTTGGAAAATGAATCCGTGAAAAGTATGGTGTCATTGAATAGAACTTCTTTGTTTCGGGAAATCGTTACTTTGACTTTATTTCCAGGGGATACCTGGAGTTTGTCAAAAAGGTCTGAAGGGATAGTAGTCCATAAGTTGCCATTTTTATCAAAACAGGGAATTCCTCCGCAAACACCTCCACTTTGAAATTCAGTTTTGGGAACATTTAGCCCGTGAAGAGTGCTTGGTAGCAATGATCCGACTTGATCAAAAGCAATTTTGTTGGAAGCGAGCATTGCTCCAATGTAAGCGAAGATATCCCGGTTAAAAAAACTTTTGGGATCTTCCAATGCATTAATATTAATATAATTTTTAAGGTTTCTGAATTTTTCGTTAATCTGACGAACAGTTATGGGAGGATTCTGTAAAGCTACTAAAGAGAAAACTCCATTATCCGGGCCGACAAAGATTTGCCCAAGCTTGTTTTTAACCACTATTCCCTGTTTATCGTTAAACACTTTGGGATTAACAATGCAAACGAAAACGGCTGTATCAGGCCAATAGGGAGTCGTTTGAAACAGGCAGTTAGCTGCTTCCCAAATGTTTCCTTGAGAAATGTTATTAGTTATTATCCCGATTCGAATGTCAGGATCAATCCTTTTTACTACTCCTGACAGTGCAATTGCCCCACCATCTTTATTTCCAAAATCCGTGATGAAATTTAAAAGTTTAGAGTCATTGGCTCCTGCGGAGCAGGAGACTGACAAAAAAAGAATTCCTAAAATAATTATTAAAGGCTTATAAGTCATTTTTCTTTACTTCTCCTATTCTGATGCGAAATGTTCATATCATCGGCAGAAATCATCTCTTAGTTCCGTAAATCTTGGATAAAGGAGTCAAAAATGCTGAGCGTTTGTTGGCAAGGCAGAGTAAAAGCGACCGAGGAATCGATCCCCTTTATTTTTTAATTTGAAACCTTACTTGTTTATCGGTGGCTGAGTCTTGCAGAACTTCAAAAAAATATTATATCAGAGCTATTTGGAAAAAAAATTGCCATTCACTGCATTTTTTACCGCTTGCTGAAATTTGTTTGTAAAAAGGGTGAAGTGATTGTTATTCTTAAATCGAAGAGCATCCTGCTCCTAAATTCTAAATTTATAAGGAGGTTTGTTGATGTTAAAAAGAGGGTTAGGAAACAGACTCAGTTTTTTTATTATGGTGTTGTTTGTTTTGACTTTTTCCCCAATGGTTTTCGCCCAATATCCAAGTCTTTCCGGGGCCGATTCATTTGAGATAACGGTGGATAATGATGGTTCCCAGGAAACATTTACGATTATCCGGGATGGCAACATTGATGATCAGATGTATTATGTTCCGATCAGACCGACGGTTGCTTATGAGACAGTCAAGGGCGTAAAAGAACCCATTTTTAGCTTAGTTTACTGGCAGACAAAAAATTCCAAAAATGAAGAAGTCGCCGGTGGAATGCTTCAAGTCTCCTCAGTTTTAGGGGTTTCTCAAGAAACCCAAAAGAAAATGGTTACTGAAATTCAAAACCACACCAGGCTAAGAACTCCGAAATTATCACCGTTGCCAATAAGCACTGCAACCATTTCCTTGTATTCCTTGTCGGGTGATTTAATCTCAACAGCTCCTGAAGCTCCTGGGGTTGCCCCTTTGTTTGGAACTCAACATGTTCCTTTCAATGTCAATCTCAAAGACGTAGGGGTTGATGCAATGAAAGTTCTTACCGGTGGAGCGCCTGGAAAAGGTGGAAAAGGTGGTTTACCGGTTTTAATGGCGTTTTCCTACTCTGGCATAACTCCCAAGGGCGGTTTTAAGATTACGGTCAAATGGGATAACGTTTATGAGCATTTCTCGACTGATACCAAGCTTCAAGCAGCTGTTGAACAAGCTTCATGGGGTGTAAATGCTGCCGCTGATTTCCAGACCATCAGGGATACTCTTATGGCTGACGGTTCTCTGAAAGTGGAGTCCCTTACAAATGAAGCCGTTAGCAATGCTGATCTTGAAAAGTATATGGATCCGGTTCTCAAAACACTTACAGATGAATTAGTTGCAAATCTCAGACCTCCAGCAACTATTAACCCGGCAGTTGCAAAAGATCTCTCACTTCCCGAATCAAAGAATGATAATTCGGGAACAAAAGATGCTAACGCAGGGAAGAAAGAAGATAAGAAGGACGACGAGAAAAAAGACGACGAGAAAAAAGACGATGAGAAAAAAGACGACTCCTCCAAGTCAATTACGGAACCAATTAAAGCTCTTGAAGGTCTAGCGAAAGCTGTGCAACAGGATAAGTTGCCTACCAAGGTCTTTACAGGGGCTATCTCCTTTTCTTTGAAAGATGCCAAATATCGTAAAAAGGGAACAATTGAATATAAATTCGAAAAGCGTGCTGTATTGACTCGCACAACTTCCTGCGGAGGATTCCTGGGAATTGGAAATTATCCTGATAGCGTAAAGCAAAAATGCATCACAATGGTTCCCCCCAACCAATGGGAAAAAGGCTTGTTAATTCTTCCTGAGATTGGAAATCCGGATGCTCTCGGGATCACTTCGGTCGATATGACAGTCATTCCTCAGGAAAAAGATGCTTCCGGAAAGTTTGTAGCAATTGCACAAATTCCTCAACAGACCGCAAAATTCAAGAAGAATGGCTCCGGAGCTGATGCCAAATGGGCATGGATAGCAGGGAAAGAAAATAAAGAGCTGAATAATATGGAATTTTTGGTTAAATATCTTTATGATGAAAAGAATTTCGAGAAAAATCGTGACTCATATCGATATGAAATTACAACTGTAATTTCCAAGCCACTTCCCAACAAAAGTTTGTCCTTCACCAGCGACATACCAATGTTCAAAGGCCAGACACCCCTGGCTGGATTAGATGATATGGTTGATGTCTTTCAAGCTGATGCCAGCATGGTTGACTTTGCAAATGTTGACAAAGACAATATCAGCCTTCAGTTGAACTTTACCGCCCCTGCTTTTAAGGACGGCAAAGCAACTTTGACTGCCAAATTGAACAATGCAACCAATTCGGCCTCCTTTCTAATTCCAAGGCAGATTACTTCAGTAACTTCGACTATTCAGTTGAACACCAAAGATACTGGTATTCTGAAATGCAAGTATAACAGTGCAAAGGATATCAGAACTGCAGTTGGAGCTGGCTATACATGGAATCCGCTTTCTCTTTACACCACTGATTTTTCGAAGTAAGTCTCCGTTTTAAATTTGGAGTTTTGCACTTTTAATACCAAAATGTGCAAAACTCCACTAAAAAAGGGAATTCCTAAAATTTAAATTTAATTAATAAGGAGTTAGGGCATGAAGAAGTATTGTGTGTTTCTGGTGATTTTGTTCGCATTGTGCAGCAATTTTAAAGTCGCTGCTCTAGTGAGCCTTGATCCCAATCATCAACAAGTCATTGAATTAACTGACAAAAGTGGGAACAAGGAAAACTATACTTTTTTGCGTGATTTTGACAATCCTTTTATGTGGTACTATGTCCCCAATCACCCACGTCTTGCTGAAGTCAAACCAGCAGATGCCACTTATACCAAACCGATTTTCCAGATGATGACTTTCCAAACTGATGATGGAAAGGATATCGGTGGGGGAGCTATTCTTCAGTTCTCCCTCCAGATGGATATCGAACAACAAATGGCCTCAGATGCCGCAAAAGTTATTGCAGACAGAATGGTTACTAATCCAATAATGACTGCGATAGGTTCTGCAACTATTGCAAGTCCTACTCCAACAGTGAAAATCACTGCGAATCAAATTAAGATCACACCTTTGCAGGTTTCTTCCGCAACTATCAATCTTTATAAACCGGATAAAACCTGGTGTGGTGAAGGCCCTCAGATGCCCGGTATTGCCCCGAGTTTTGCGACTCAACAAATGCCCTTCCAGCTTACTCTGACCGAACTCGGTGCTGATGCCTATAAATGCTTATGTACTCAAGGAACCGGTGGTATCGGTTGTCTTTATTCATGTTATTACGAAGGCGTCACCCCGGCTTCAAGTTTTACAATTACTGTAGACTGGGATCAAACCTTCAAACATCTCAGCAGTGCAACCAAGACCGTTACTGAATGGTCGTGCCTATTCTGGGGTGGCAGTTCAAAAGAAGAAAAAGAAAAAGTTGAAGAAAGTCTGTTGATGGACAAATCACTCATTATTGATTCCACGATTAAGGCTGGCGACACCATGACTGAGAAATATCTGGATAACATTCTCAACAGAATCAACAATGAATTGCTTGAAGCAGCATCTCCTCCAACTGCAATCGAACCAGCCAAAGCAGAAGATCCTGGCTGTGGTTTTATGGGAATGTTCGGTGGAAGCAAGTCTACGCTTCATGTTAAAGACATCAAAAAAGTCAAGCATGGCAAAGAAGTTGTCAAGTTCAACAAGAAGGAAATCGTTTCTCGTTGCACTTCCGCCGGATCCTTTATCGGAATTGGACATTATCCTCAATTTGTCAGAGACCAATGCGTCTTCAGAATGAAAAAAGGACATTGGGAAAAAGCATATTTTGTTCTTCCTCCGGTAGGCGATAATGATAACCTGAACATTCTATCGGTGAATCTGAATTGTTGTATTGCTAATAAAGCGAAAGAAGTCGTATCCGAAAAGAAATCAGCTAACTGGGCAAAACCCAAAGAGGGAAATGCTTTCTGGTACGATCCCAAAAAACCCAAAGAAGAGATCAATTCGCTTCCATTCGCAATTGCAACTTATTTTGACGAGTGTGAAAAGAATCATTTGAAAATCGCGGAAGAATATCAATATAAAGTTGAAGTAACCATTACCTTTAAGGATAATAGCGTATTGAAGGTTAATCAATATTCCCCGCTTGCAAATGGTGATTTCCCGACTAACGAAGCAATGGATGTAGCTCAACCTCTGGTTTTCGATGTTTCAGCATTGTCTTTTGGAGACACCAAGACGGCCGGAAATTTGAACAATGTTGGAATTACAGTTAACCTGCAGTATATGAACGCCCAAGACAAACTTGTAAAGAAAAGTCCATCAGTTACATTGGATTCCAAAACCCAGAAAGCGATTTTTGTTGTTGAGAAAAACACTGAAAGACCTATCACAGCAAACGTAACTTTCAAGGGCCCCGGATTGAACTATAAGTGGGCTAATAATGGTAAAAATCTTTGGCAAGTTGATGACACTCTCAATTTCACTTTCTATGATCTGGATTGGAAGCCAAATCCGTAGAATCATTAATTGAACGCGAAAACACAAGCCTCGCAATTTTGCGGGGCTTGTTTTGTCAGGAAAAGTTTTCTTTTGGAGTTAATTTCAGAATTCCTGGTATCGATAGTTTGCATTTTCTCGGAAAATAGCTTCAAAAGGTATTTTCCTGATTTTGGAATATTTTTCGATTGGATTTTTTCTGAGACCAACATTCATAAAAATAAATTAGAAGATGCCTTCCAAAGCAACTTGGTGATTCATTAATCTAAAAAATGGTATCAAATTTTAATCCCCGAGGTTGGGAAATCTGAATTTGGAGTTAATTATGAAAATGAAATTATTCTCAAGTGAGCCTTTTGCAGACTTGTATAGGAATTGCATAGTTTCTCATAAGGAAATCAAAAGTAATAGAATTTGCAGGGAAATCAAGAAAAAAGTGCTTTCTAATTTTGACAGAATTTTTATTTTTTTAGTATTTTCCTCAATGATTTTTTTGCCAAATATCGGTTTTTCACAGGTAAGTCTTGATCCTACATTGTCTCAAGTGGTAACATTTACGAATGACCAGCAGAAGGTCGAAGAGATCACTGTTATTCGGGATATGAAAAACCCTTTCAGGTGGTTTTATGTTCCCAGTAAACCAAGATTGGCTGAATATAAAAATGAAAAGAACGAGCAATTTCCTAAATTTAATCTGATGACCTATCAGGCAGGCGATTCATTTGAAACGAATGAAGGTGGAATCTTACAGTTCAGTGTAAATTTAGGAATTTCAGAAGCGGCAGTTTCTCAGATCAAGAAAAAAATTGTTGAAAAGAGTCTGGCTTCGAATACTACCCAATTAAGTTTAACGCCACTGCCTATTGTCGAAGCGTCGGCGCGAATTTACGGGATGGATGGAAAGCAGTTCGCTAATTCTTATGATGTCCCGGGTATTGCTCCAACATTCGCAAATTCAGCAATGCCCATTCAGGTTAATCTTAACCGAATGGGGGCGGAAACTTACGCATCCATGGTTACTCATAAGAATTCCGGAGTTGGCGTTCTGTATACTTTTAAATTTGAAGGATGTCTTCCCCCGGCAGGATTCAAAGTAACCATTGATTGGGATCAAACTTATTCCGCAGTCGAAAAAGATAAGGGAATTCGAGTGGCTTTGGAAAGCTGTTTCTGCGGGCTCAGCGTGGATGTTTCCAAGCAGAAGATCAGAAAAGATCTGATCAATAATAAAGCGGTGTCGGTTGAATCGACCACCAATGAGGCGGTTACTGATGAAAAACTAAATAAATATCTTGATCCGATTATTAATCGTTTGTGTAGAGAAATGTTCGATGACATCGAGCCTCCTGCGAAAATTGAATCTCCCTTGGTTGGAAATAATTCCGGAAATTTATTAACCGATTGGTTCCCTTCGTTAAAAATAGAATTTGTTTCAAGGATGAAGGAAGTAAAAAAGAGAAGTCACCAAAAAGAAGTAATAATAATGAATCAATCTGTTATTCTGGAAAAAACAACTTGTTGTGGGGGCTTTATAGGAGTTGGAGATTACTCGGAAGCGGTTCGAAATTCATGCGTCACAGTAATGAAACCAGGGTCATGGGCGAAAGCCTATCTTATTCTCCCGGCAGTTGGGGTTGATGCAAACCTTAATATCTCAACTATTAATATTCTCGCGTCAATTGTTGCTTCAAACGGGAATACCCTTGAAAAAATCGGAATAAAGTCTGCAAGCTGGTCAAAAAGCGCGCCATCTTATTGGGTTTCTAATGGTTCTTCGACGGCTTACCTGGCATTTCCGTTGGCAGGAAATTTTGAAAGTTGTGGTGATAATACCGAATTAATTAATAAGAACTTTAAGATCAAAGTGAATGTGGTTATTTCACAAACTCTAAGCTCGGGGAACAATTTTATTAACGTTACTTATCTTTGTCCAATGTTCAATGGTGCGTTGCCTCTTTCAACTCCGGTTGATTTGGTTGATACTATTGTTCTTGACGGGTCTTTGCTTTCTTTCGGCGAAAAATTATCTGATCAAGGTCTTCTGGACTCGGTAAGTGTCAAACTTCAACCAAAGCTAAATTCCAAGCCAATCTCGATTACACTCAATGCTGCAAGGCCAGTGGAATATGTATTGGTTGAAGCCGGATCCAAGGATAAACCGAATCCAATAATTCCAACAATAAAATTTAAGGTAAAAGGATCAGCCAAAGAACCACCTAAAGATGTTTCCTGGTCGGGAAATTTGGACAATTTGGGCAAACCAAAGGATTTGAGGACTCGAGAGCAGGGTTTGAACGTTATTTTGCTGGATGAAGATTGGGTTAAAAAATAAGAATATGTTCGAAAGGAAAAAAATAATCAAATTTTGGTTGAAATTGAAAAAGCTTTGAAGCTATAATTTTGAGTTGAATTATCGTACATTCTCATGGAGGGTTAGCGAATGCCCAAAACAGTATTAGTTGCCGAAGATTCATTGATGCTTCGCAAAGTTGCCTGTTTTCCACTGGAAAAAGCGGGTTATAAGGTTCTTGAAGCCAACAACGGTATTGAAGCGATTGAAGCCATGTCTAAAAACGAGGTGGATTTGATTATCACCGATCTCAACATGCCTGGAATGGATGGCTTTGAGCTTATTGCCCAGGTGAAAGAAAATGATAACTTCAAACACATTCCCATCATAATTTTGACCACCGAGGGGAAGAAAGAAATGGTCATGAAGGGCTTAACCCTCGGAGCAAACTCATTTTTGCAAAAGCCTATCAAACCTGATTTGATGCTTCAAGAAGTGGAGCGTCTTCTCAACAAAAAAGCACCACTTCCTGCCAAGGGGGATGCGAAATGACAAACAATAATGCTTCTGTCTTAATTGAGAAACTTCATGATCAAGACCCGTCTATACGACGACGTGCAATTCGTGACCTGGTTGCATGCCCTTCTAAAGAAAGTGTGGAAGCGGTTGTTGAAGGACTTGCAGATCCGAATAAAGGGGTGCAGAACACAGCTCTTGAATCTTTAATTCATTTCCCTCATGAAATGGTTGTTGATGCACTTCTTCCAGTAATTCGAGGTTCGGATTTGAATTCCAGGAACGCTGGAATGTCGGTTCTTAAAAGCCACGGAGCTAAAGCTGTTGAACGACTTCTTGAGGCACTTGAAAAAGCTCAGGATATAGATGAGCTGATTCAGATTCTTGTAGTTCTTGGAAATATTGGTTCTCCTATTGCTTCAACTGCGATTTTGAATCGAGTTTCACATGAGGATGACAACGTAAAAACAACAGCAATAGAAGCTTTAGGAAAAATCCAGGATCCAAAATCCGTAAAAACTCTTATTAACACATATCACCAATTTGACATCCTGAAGTATTCAATCCTTGAAGCTCTGGGAAACATTGCTGTAGATGATGCTTTTCCCGTAATGATGAGCGCGCTTGATTCAGAAGATGTTCTTGAGTCTTTTTCCGGCATTGGAGCTATGGGTGCCATGGAAGATTCCCGGTTTGTTGCTCCTCTTCTGAAGAAACTTCAGAAAGAAGAAGACGCCGGAACAAGAAGGCTTATCATCAAATCTCTTTCACAAATTGAAGAAGTCAATCCCGGTTCAATTGCCAAGCTTGATAGAAGCACTTTCCACCCAATTATTTCCCCGCTTCTTGAACAAGTCGATTCTGCGGAATACCCACATATCCTTAATGTTGCATCAGCCTTAAAAGATGAACAATATGCGAATTCTTTTATAAATGCACTTGATAATTCAGATGCGGCAATTGTAAAAATTGCCTTCAATGCTTTGATGAAGTTAGGTGAAACGGCAGTTCGCACGGCTTTGGGCAGACTTCAGACCTCAGGGTTTATTGTTCAGATCAAGCTTTTGGAATTCCTTGAAAAATTCCCTCACGCTGAAATTCCAAAAATTGTTGTTCAATTGGTCAATCATGTTGAAGACATGGTCAGACAAGGTGTTGCAAAAGTTCTTTCCAACAATGTTTCAAATGTTTCTTTTGAAGCTCTGAAAGGAATGTTGAAAGACATAGATGAACAAGTTAGGAGATTTGCGGTTCTTGGGCTGAAAAAGATGATCAGCTTTGATGGCGCGATCCCTGCTATTATTGGCGCTTTGAAGGATTTAAACGGTCATGTCAGGCGTGAAGCCGCTTGGGCTCTTGCCGAAACTCAATCCAGAGAAGTGATTGAACCTCTTTTTGATCGCATTGTAAATGAACCCTATGGCGATGTCAGAGAAGCTATTTCAAGCACTCTTGCTCTGAGAAAAGATAAGGATATTACCAAAAGAATAATAGATTTCCTCGATGGTGAAAACTCTCGAATCAGAGAAACACTTGCAAAGACAATTTGGGAATGTGACCCAGCTCCAGCTGTTGAAAGTTTGATCAAACGGCTTTCTGATCGAGAATGGCGTGTTGTTGTAAATGCTTGTCAGTCTCTAGAGAAGATGAAAGACCTGAAAGCAATCTTCCCGCTAAGAGAACTCTTGAAAAACGAAGATTGGCAGATCAGACGTGCAGCTCTTTCGGCACTAAGGGTTTTCAAAAGTAAAGAGTTGAAGCCGTTTTTTATTCCGCTCCTTAACGATTCAAATTCAGTTGTTGCCAAGTTGGCAGTGGAAGCTTTGTCTGAACTTAATGATTCTTCCCTCGATGTCACTTTACAGAAATCCCTGGAACATAAAAACTGGGAAGTCAGATATCAAGTTGTTAAAGCGCTTGGAAAGCTGAAAAGTCAAAAATCCGTCGATGCCCTTATAAAAGTCGTGGAGAAAGATTCAAATAATGGAGTAAGGGCAAAAGCTCTTTTAGCACTCGGAAACATCAGAAACAAAAAGGCTTTTGAAATTGCCCGAACACTTTTGGAGAATGAAGATAACGATTTAGTGATTGCTGCAATCAAGTTTTTCCTGAAATTTGATGAGAGTGAATGTGGCGGCCTTGATCAGAAACTCCAGAAAATTTTTCTCTTTAACCCGTGGATTAAGGCTTACTTCATGGTGAGTTTTAGAGAGAATGTCTGCCCGATGCTTGAGAAGGTAATGAAGGCAGTTACAGCTCCCAGGGAATGGCGAAGAATTCAGCAGCTGAAGACTCTTAAACAGGAGCCTGGAATCAGCTGTGAAGAGACTTTCCTTTTAACCCATATTATTTCTGAAAAATGTGGAATCGAACTTCTCGGAAAGAACGAAATCGAAGCAAAATTGTCCAGAAATCTTGAAAGATTTAATATTTCCAATTGGATTGAATATTATCATTCATTGAAATATGGGTCTGACGACCAAAATCTCTTGGTAGCTCTTCATGATTCCATTACTGATCCGATGACCGGGTTTTTCGGTGAACCTGACCAAAATAAAGTTCTTGTTAAAACGATTATTCCAGAATTGATCAAGGAACGAATAAATTCCGGAGTTCAAAATATTCGAATTTTGTCAGCAGGTTGTTCTTATGGCCCCGAATCTTATTCCATTGCGATGAGTATTCTTGAAGATGTTCATTCAGATAAAATAAAAATCTCTGTTACCGGAGTTGACATTTCACATATTTGTTTGAACACGGCAAAACGCGGAATTTACAAACGTGAAATACTTAGAAATGTTGATCGAAAATTTATTGATCTGTATTTTGAAGATGACAGAGGTGATCTAAGAATCAAGGACGAAGTTAAAAATATGGTTGAATTTCGCTACATGAATCTTAGCTCTACAAAAGAAATGGATGATCAAGGAACATTCGATGTAGTTATCTGCCGGAATGTTTTCTCAGTATTTTCCCAGAAAGAAAAGGAAAAGTTGGCTGAAAATATTTATAATGTTCTTGCTCCTGGCGGAACATTATTCATAGCTGGAAAAGAATCTCTCTATAATGTTACTAAAGCTTACAAATTACAAACCCATGAAAAGGTTGTTGCATATCGTAAGATGTAGGAAAGTAAGCATAAACAATCGCTTATGGATGAAGTGTGTCATTATTAACGAGGCGAAGGAGCTGCTTTTTGATAAGCGATTGTTTGGAAGTAATCAGATCAAGTGCTTTGATTAGAGCCGAGAATGTGAACGTTAATTAAAAGTTGTTTACAAGGTTCTTGAATGATTTAGATGATGCAAATTGAGATAAAAAAATTAGAAAATCCGGAAAAATAATCCGGATTTTTTTATTTTTTTTTGTTGTACGGTTACGTTTTTTTCAAAAAATTCCTATAATAAAATTATTAGGAAATAAAAATGGAGGAAAAATATGAAAAGTGCAATTATTAGAAATTTCACTCTCATGTTAGCCGTAATTGCTTTCATTACCCTTTTCGGGGAATTTAGGTCCGCTGAAGCCAAAGGCCGGCATAAAAAGGTTGGAATTTTCACCCGAATCTCACGAACGGTCAAAAGAAACTTCAATAGAACCTGCAAAAAGGTTCACCGAGGTATTGTAAATGCTGGATGTTCAGTCACGAACAAAGTAATGGATGGGGCGGTAAATGTAAAAACCGCTCTTACCGGCAAAAAGAAATATACCTGGGTAGAAGGTCATTATAAAAAAGGAAACAAGCATCACACCAGCGGCCACTTCAGAAGAATTATTAGACACAAAAAATCTGGCGGAACTCCAGGTGGAACCACTGGAACAGGCACTCCAGGGGCTGGTGTTACAGGGATCGGTGATGTGAGCGGCACTCCTAGCACTGCAAACGATGGCTCCAGCCAAGGATTTAATGGCGGTGGCGATTCGTTTACTCCTCAATCTCCAACCGGGCCCTCAACTCCATCGGGTAGCTCGCTTCCGGCTGTTGACCCAGTAATGCCTCAAAAATTCTGATGTAATAAATTTAATTTTCACAAAACGCGTAAACTTGATAGTTTACGCGTTTTGTGTTTTTAACCGAAGCGCTTGAAACTTTTTTTGCAGCGCAAAAAAATATTTTCTCCCGTTAGATGCTTTAATCCTTGATTTTTTAAATCATATCAAAAAAAAATGTTGCAAAATGAGTGAAATTGGAGTATAAAAGAGTAATTCCATGAAAGGACTTGATCCGATGCGACAGGTACCTTGTAAAAGGGATTTATCTCCCTGCAAATATGGCATAGTTGGCTCTGGCAGGGTTTCAAGACATTTTGCGAAATACTTTCAACTTCTGGGCCTTGATTTTACGACAATAAGTGGCCGAGGAGTGGCTCGGGCGGAAATCGAAGCGAAATTCGCAGAATGTGATGTTTTGCTCGTCCTTATTTCCGATGACCAGATAAGTGATTTTATAGAAAAGAATCTTCATTCTTTTCCCAAATCAACTCTTGTGCACTTTTCGGGTTGCCTGTCAATTGAAGGAGTTCAGGGTGCCCACCCTCTGATGACTTTTTCAAATGAAATATATGATTTGGATACTTTTTCCAGGATACCATTTGTTTGTGAAAAAGGAAAAAGTCGATTTGAAGATCTTTTTCCCAACTTAAAGAACCCAGTTTATTACATTGATTCAGAAATGAAACCTTTTTATCATGCTTTATGTGTTATGGCGGGGAATTTTACCAGTATTTTGTGGCAAAAACTTTTCAGAGACTTTGAAGAAAAATTGAGAATTCCCCCAGAAGCCGCTTTTCTCTATTTGCAAAAGGTTGTTGAAAACCTGGTTGGCAATTTCCGTGAGGCATTGACGGGCCCTTTTGCGAGAGGCGACTATAAAGTGATTGAAAAAAATCTGAAATCGCTGCAAAACGACGAATTTCAGAAAATCTATCTTGCCTTTGCGGGACTTTTTGAAAACAATCGGGAGAACAAATATGGCAAAAACAGTAATTGATTTCACCAGAATGAAAGCTGAAAAACGTAGAATTTCAATGGTTACAAGTTATGATTACTGGTCTGCAAAAATTATAAATAAGTCTGATGTAGATGCAATTTTAGTTGGAGATAGCTTGGCGATGGTGATGCATGGGCATTCTACAACTATTCCTGCTGATATTAACCTAATGGCTTTGCATACAAATGCGGTTGTTAAAGGCGCTCCTGAGAAATTAATTGTGGCGGATATGCCGTTTCTTTCCGTTCGCAAGGGAATTGCAGATGCTGTTGAAAATGCCGGAACCCTTTGCAGGGCCGGTGCTGCAGCGGTAAAAATCGAAGGATTGGATGGTCATGAAGATGTGATTATCCACCTTATACAGTCTGGAATTCCGGTAATGGGGCATTTAGGTTTGACTCCTCAATCGATCCACGCTTTTGGAGGTTACAAGGTTCAGGCTGTTGAGTCTGATGCCCAGCATCATTTGGTGCAATGTGCCAGAAGACTTGAACAAATTGGAGTTTTTTCAATTGTTTTGGAATGTGTCCCTCAAGATCTCGCTGGAGAGGTAACCAGGTGCCTTTCTATTCCGACAATTGGAATTGGAGCGGGACCTGATGTGGACGGGCAAATACTTGTGCTGCAAGATATGTTGGGGATGGATCTATCTTTCAAACCGAAGTTTCTGCGAACCTTCCTTGAAGGTGAAAATTTGATTTCTGAAGCTCTGAATAAATATTCCGAAGCTGTCAAAAGCCGAACATTTCCTGATAAAAGCGAGAGTTATTCATGAAAACTATTGTATTTGACTCGCTTTCAAAGTGGATTGCTTTCAGGAAAAAATTCCGAAGAGGGAAAATTGGCTTTGTTCCCACCATGGGAGCGCTACATCAAGGTCACGTTTCGCTGGTGGAAAGAAGTCGATTTGAGAATCCGATCACTGTTGTAAGCATTTTTGTTAATCCCACACAATTTAATGATCCAAACGATTTGAAGAATTATCCTCGCACCTTCAAAGGCGACTACGAATTGCTTAAAGCTGCCGGGGCTGATTTTTTGATTTATCCCAAATACGATGAAATCTACGCAGATGGTTATAAATTCAGGGTGTCCGAAAATCATTTGAGTGGAATACTTTGTGGCGCGAGCCGACCGGGACATTTTGAGGGAGTTCTTACCGTAGTAATGAAACTTTTTAATTTGGTCGGACCAACTCGGGCTTACTTTGGAGAAAAGGACTATCAACAATTCCTTCTGATCAAGGAAATGGTTGATAGCTTTTTTATGAACATCCAGGTTGTTCCTTGTCCAATAATTAGAGAGGAAAACGGATTAGCGATGAGTTCACGCAATGAAAGGCTTTCAGCAGAAGGTCGTGAAAAAGCTGGTCTTTTTTTCAAAGAACTGAGTTCGGGTAAAGAATTGAAAGAAATCAGGAAAAATCTTGAGGAAAATGGTTTTAAAGTTGACTACATTGAAGAATTTTTTGGAAGAAGACTTGGCGCTGTTTTTCTTGAAAATGTGAGATTGATTGACAATGTCCCAGCTTAAGAAGTCTTTTTTACATAAAAATCAGGAAATAAACCAATCGGAAAAAAAAATTCCCGAAGTTGGGATTTGCAACGGAAAGAACATTCTTTTCCAACTTACAGGCTCAATCGCGTGCTACAAAGCATGCATCGTTATTTCCAAGTTAGTGCAAAGCGGAAATCAGGTAAGAACGCTGGCATCCGAAGCTGCGTTAAAGTTTATCGGAAAAGCAACCCTTGAAGGCTTGACTGATAATGCGGTAATTACAGAAATGTTTGGTACCAGATTCCCACGTGCTCATATTGATCTTCCGGACTGGGCGGATCTATTGATTCTTTGCCCGGCTACTGCCAATACGATCAACGCTCTAGCGGCGGGATTAGCCGACAACCTTATCGGGTCTACTTTTCTGGCCAACAATTTCCGAAAACCCTATTTAATAGCACCGGCTATGAATACTAATATGTTTTTGCACCCGGCTACCCAGGAGTCGCTCAAGAAGCTTGAAGCCTGGGGAGTTCGCATTTTGCCGACTGACGAAGGCCGGCTTGCCTGTGGAACTTCAGGGCCAGGACGTCTTCTTGAACCTGAAAAGATTCTATTGGAAATAATGAAATGTTTGGGAACAAAATAGTGGAATAAGCTGATTATGGCACAATTGACGGAAAAACAGCGATTACCGATTTTAATTACGTTTGGTGGCACAGAAGAACCAATAGACGGAGTTAGGTTTTTGACGAATTTCAGCACCGGTTCTACGGGAGCATTCATTTACGAATATTTGCAAAAACGAAGTTTAAAGGTTTATTGTTTGCATTCGAATCGATGCTGTTTTTCGAGTTGTGCGACGCAAAATGAAACATTTTCTGACTTCCGGAGTTTAAATAGTCAGTTAGAAAGAATTCTTGGAGAGAGAAAATTTGCTGCGGTTATTCATCTTGCTGCAGTCAGCGATTTTTCAATTGATTTTATTCAGATAGGAGAGAAACGTTTTGCACCTGCATCGGCAACGAAAATAGATTCTGACTCCGCCGACAAAATTTCCTTGCATCTGAAAAGAAATTTTAAAATCATTGATTTTTTAAAAAACTACAGCGCCAACAAAGAAATTTGTGTTTTTGGCTTTAAGTTGACTAATTGCGCGTCTGAAAGTGAGAGAATCAAGGCTGTTGAAAAAATGTTCAGCCACAGTTCGGCTGATTTTGTTGTACAGAATGATCTTTCAGAAATGAGTAATACCAGGCACTGTGCAAAGATTTACTCCAGGAAAGAGTTGATTAAATCCATTACGACTAAAGAAGAGCTTGCACATGGAATTTTCGAAATTCTTTCCGGGGATATTGGAGAAAAAAAATGATTCTTTGTCTTGATGTCGGTAATAGCCAGATTTTTGGTGGAGTTTTCGAAGATGGAAAGCTTAAATTGCGCTTTCGAAGAAGATCGAATACAGAAGTATCTTCGGATGAACATGGTGTTTTTCTGCGCTCTGTATTGCAGGAAAATGGTGTAGATCCTGCTTTGATAAAGAAGATTGGCTTTTCTTCAGTTGTTCCGGAAATAATTCATTCTTTGAAAAACGCTTGTTCAAGATATTTTAACACGCAACCATTTGTGCTAGAGCCCGGTGTAAAAACCGGATTGAAGATAAAATACAAGAATCCATACGAACTCGGTCCTGACCGAATTGCAAATTCCATTGCAGCAGTAAATGCTTTTCCCGAACGGGATTTGATAATAATTGACATGGGGACGGCAATTACATTTTCTGCAGTAAGTGCGGAGAAAGAGTTCCTTGGTGGTGCCATTATTCCAGGGCTCAGAACTTCAATGGAGGCTCTTGAACGAAATACTGCCAGACTTCCAAGCGTGCAGATCGTAAAGGTTTCCAAGGCCTGTGCGCGCTCCACAATTGAAGGAATTCAGGCAGGATTATATTTCGGAACACTTGGAGCAATCAGGGAAATGGTGGGAAAAATTTCCCAGGAGTGCTTTGGCGAAAAAAAGCTAATTAAGCTTGGCACAGGAGGTTTTGCTGGCATGTTTGCAGATTCAGGTGTTTTTGATGAACATGTTCCGGATTTGGTTTTATACGGAATTTATCACTGTCTTATGATGAACCCTGCAATTGTTTCGTCTACATGACTCCTTCACCTCTTGGAATCTTGAATTGCTGGCAAATGTTGGAATAACGGAACTTACAAAATCCGGAAATGATAAGCATGATCCATAGGAAGGCGAATGACTAACTTAATTTAAGTAAGAAGTCAAAAAATTCTACTTAAACAAAATTAGAAAAGTCGAAAGAAGAGGTTTTTATGTTAATCCATGTAATGAAATCCAAACTTCATCGCGTGACCACGACAGGGGCTGATCTGAACTACGAGGGATCAGTTTCAATTTGTTCCCGACTAATTGAAGCAGCCCAAATGGATGTTTTTGAGAAAGTCGATATTTACAATGTGAATAATGGCGCACGTTTTTCCACATATATAATAAAAGGAAAAGAGGGTGAAGTGGCTCTAAACGGAGCTGCAGCAAGACTTGCACTTCCAGGTGACAAACTGATAATAGTGACATATGGATTGATTGATCGTTGCGATGCAGCAAAACATCATCCACGTGTAGTATTTGTCAACGATGACAACAAAATTGCCGAAATCAAAGACCATTCTTGAGTGAATAGCTTGGGCTGAGTGGTTTTGTGAGTTAGTGAGGCGATGAGTCGATGAGTAAACAACTCGAAAAAATTGACCGCAAATCCCTGGAAATTTCCGCAGAGAAACGCGCAAAGTTGAAGCAAGTTTTTCCTTCGGTCTTTACTGAAACCTTAAGTGAAAACGGAAAACTGCTGGAATCCATCGACTTTGAAAAGCTCAAAGCAGAGCTTGGTGTATTCTCAGATCTCTATGAAAGTCGCCGTGAACGTTATGGAATGGATTGGCCCGGAAAAAAAGAGTCTCTTCGACTGATCCAGACTCCGAGTTGTGCAACCCTGAAACCTTGCCGCGAAGAATCGGTGGACTTTGACACCGCTGAAAATCTTTTCATAGAAGGCGATAACCTGGAAGTATTGAAACTCCTTCAGAAAAGCTACTACGGGAAGGTAAAAATGATTTATATTGATCCACCGTACAATACTGGCAAAGAGTTCATCTATTCTGATAACTACACTGAAAGTCTTGAATTTTATCTGCAATACGCTGGATTGGTCAACTCTGAAGGGAAAAAACTATCTGCCAACATCGCCAACGAAGGGCGATTCCACACAAAATGGCTGAACATGATGTATCCAAGATTGTATTTGGCGAGAAATTTATTGCGTGACGATGGGGTAATATTTATCAGTATTGATGATAACGAGGTAAACAATCTCAGGAAACTGTGCGATGAAATATTTGGGGAGGAGAATTTTGAATCCTCAATAATTGTGCAATCCAATAAGCGTGGTCAGACCTACAAAGAGATTGCAAAAACTCATGAGTATATTCTAGTTTACAGTAAAACTTCTGAGGCAGAAATCGGTGAAATTGAAAAATCCGTAGAGGCTCTCCCTTTTGAAGATTCGATCGGAAAATATGATTTATGGGAGCTCCGCAACCGGAATCCAAAGTTTGGAAAACACAACAGGCCGAATCTTTTTTTCCCGATCTATATTTCGCCAGTTGAACTCGATGAAAGTGGATTTAACAAAGTATCAAGCAAAAAGCAGGGGACTTACAAAATAGAAGTTTTTCCGAAAAATAGTGAAGGAGAAGATGGTTGTTGGCGATGGGGAATTTCCAAACTTTCATCCGAGGATTTATCAAGCACAACACCAACTGTAATTGCAAAGCAAAAAAGAAATGGTGAATGGAATATTTATCAAAAATCAAGGAAAAGTTCCGCCAAAGCAAAATCAATTTGGAATGATACGGGAGTAATAAGTGAACAAGGTACTATTCAGCTTGGGGAATTAGGTTTATCAACTTTTTTTGATCATCCAAAGCCGCTTGATCTGATAAAAAAAACTTTGCAGATTGGTATGAGTGAGTCAGATGTTGTTCTTGACTTTTTTGCCGGTTCGGGGACCACAGCTCACGCTGTACTAGAGTTGAACGAACAGGATAAAGGAAAGCGCAAATTTATTCTGGTCCAAATTCCCGAACCTTGCCCACGGGAAAGTAAAGCGTTCAATGCCGGATACCAAACTATTGCTGATATTGCTAAAGAGCGCATCAAACGTGTAATTAAAAGGCTAACGAAGAACGAAAGCCCGAAAAATAGCCGGAATAAAAAAACACTCAATCAATTGGAATTTTGTCAGAAGGAATTGGCGCAATCTCAGAATAAAGACCCACTTTCCCTCGGGTTTAGAGTTTTTAAGTTGGATAAATCCAATTTTAAGCAATGGCAAAAGCTTTCCCCCTTAACTTCAGCTGAAAAAATTGTCGAGCAATTGGAATTTAGTGTTGATAATATAGATGACAAAGCCACATTGGAGACCTTGCTTTATGAAATCCTTTTGAAAGGGGGTTTTGGCATTAGTGAAAAAATTGAAATAAAAGCATTTGGCGGAAAAAATGTTTTCACATTGGCCAATGGTAATTTTCTTTTTTGCCTTGAAAAAAAAATTACCCAAAATCTTATAGACGCAGTTGCCAAAGCTGAACCCATGGAATTTGTCTGTCTTGATTCTGCCTTCGAGGGGAATGATCTCCTTAAGATTAATGCACTTCAGACCTTTGCTGTCCACAACAAACTGAAGGGGAAAAGAAAACAGATTATTTTCAAAACAGTGTAGAGGATAAAAAGTTCAGTATGAATCTTAAATTCGATTCGAACCTTGACTACCAGCTTGATGCCATACGAAGCATAACAGGCCTTTTCGAGGGGCAGCCCTTGGCGAGCGATTGTTCTCAAATTGATTTCCGCAAAACCACCGGTGATCTGTTAAATGAACCTGGAATAAGCAATAATTCAGCTCTTTGTTGGCAACAGATTCTTAGAAATCTCCAAGCCATACAATATTGCAATCAAATTTTGAAATCCTCAACACTTGTCGAAGCTGATCATCCTTATTCCTTTCCTAATTTTTCCGTGGAAATGGAAACGGGAACTGGAAAAACATATGTGTATCTTCGTACGATATTTGAACTGAACAGGCTTTATGGTTTTAAGAAATTCATTATAGTTGTCCCTTCTATTGCTATTCGCGAAGGTGTAATAGCTTCTATCAAAGTAATGAAAGACCACTTTAAGGTATTGTACGATAATCTTGCCTTCGATCATTTTGTATATCAATCCAGGGATTTAAGTCGGGTGCGCCAGTTTGCGGTGAATAATGAAGTTCAGATTATGGTAATAAACATTCAGGCGTTTCAGAAGGATGCCGGCGAAAATGTTGACTATGCCTCCCTAGGTGAGGAACAAAAGAGAAAGCTCAACATCATTCATCAGGAACAGGATAAATTGTCTGGACGTCGCCCCATTGCATATGTTCAGGCAACCAATCCGATTTTAATTATCGATGAACCCCAAAGTGTTGACACTACAGAAAAGTCACAAAAGGCAATTTGTAATCTAAATCCGCTTTTCTGCCTAAGATATTCCGCTACGCATATCAATCCATATAATTTGGTTTATCGACTTGACCCTATTCGGGCTTACGATTTACGACTGGTTAAGCAAATAGAAGTTATTGATGTTTCAAGTGAGCAGGAGAATGACAATGCTTTTATGCGATTATCTTCCATCTTTTATCCCAAAAATTCGAAGTCTCCGCAGGCAAAAGTGAGTATTTTGGAAAATACCCGAAATGGTACTAGAGAAAAGTTAATCAAAATCAAGTGTGGCACGGCTCTTTCCAAACAGACCAATTCAGAAAATTATGAGGGCTATGTGGTTACCAATATCAGTTCTGAGTCAGGAAACGAGTACGTGGAATTTCAAAATGGTGTCACCCTGGAGATTTCTCGGGAAAGCGACGAGATGCGTGATGAACGCATGAAGAGCCAGATCGAGCAGACTGTTGAAGCTCACTTTTCAAAGGAGAAAAAGCTGAAACCGCATGGCATTAAAGTCCTATCACTTTTTTTTATTGATCATGTAAAAAGCTACCGCTTTTATGATTGTACGGGAAGCCCGCAGAAAGGCAAAATAGCCCGATGGTTTGAGGAGGCCTATACTGCTATCAGTAATAAACCAGCGTATAAAGGGTTGATTCCTTACAATCCTGAAGAAATCCACGATGGCTATTTTTCAGCCGACAGGAAAAAAGGGAAAATTGTAGATCTTTTGGATACATCAGGTGTTTCTGTAAAAGACGAGGAGACCTATGAGCTCATAATGAAAGACAAAGAACGCCTGCTTTCTTTTGATGTCCCATTGCGATTTATTTTCAGCCATTCTGCCTTGAAAGAAGGTTGGGATAATCCAAATGTATTCCAAATTTGTACTCTACGTGAAATGGGAAGCGACCGCGAACGCCGTCAGACGATTGGTCGGGGGTTGCGTCTTCCTGTTAATCAGAATGGAGATCGCATCTATGACGATCAGATCAATAGACTTACAGTAATTGCTAACGAAACATTTGAAAACTTTGCTAACGGGTTGCAATCAGAGATTGAAAATGTAATTGATCCGAATGGCGGTTTTAAATTCGGTCGGCTTCCGCAGATTGCTTTCACGACAATTCTTGAGTCTGATGGAAATAACTATCTAACCCAGGAAGAATCGACAGAAATTTGGAGTTGCCTCAAAAACCAGGGACTGATAGATCAATACGGTGATTTTACAACATTTGCGCAAAGGTTGTGTTCCATCATTATGAAAGATTACGGTGCTTCGAGCCGAGGTTCGATGAGTTTTGCACACGATTTAATTGGGATTACACCTGAATTTCAACTGAATCAACCTGACTTCAAACTTGAATTGCCTGAAAAATACGTTGGTTTAGAGAAAGCAATTCTTGATAGAGTGAAAAATTATTTGCCTCGCGATTTTGCCAAAAATGCACGCAATCATCAGAAAGTTTCTGGCAAAAAACAAACAAAAGTGAAAGAAGATTTTAACATTGTGTGGGAAAAAAAAGACCAGATTCAGAGCTCGGTGAAATTTAATACGCAGAAGCTCATCGAACAGGCATCTGAAAAAATCAATAAAATGGCTGAAATTAAAGCAGTTTATATTGAGATTACAAAAAGAAACCTCGAAATTAAAGAATCTGGTTTGGAAAGTGGCAAAATTAATGATAGACAAACGCATGTTGTCAGCAATGAACGACCGTTACCTGATATACTCACTTTTTTGCAAGGCAAAACAGAATTGACGCGCCGCACATTGATGGAAATTCTTAAGAAATCGGGTCGAATTAAAGAATTTTCCACTAACCCCGAAGTTTTCATGACTGAATGTGCAAAACTGATAAATCGGACTTTGAATGAGTTGCTTAATTGACAGGGGTTGGAAAAAAAAGGCTGTTTTGAGACTGTCTTAAGTGCTTTTTTTGCTAAGTAACTAGTACGATATTCGCTAATTAACCATCCAATGCAACTCCAAAAAGTCACTTTGTACAAAGAATTGTCTTCGTGAAAAAGACTCATCTTTTCCGTACCACCGAGCTGCGCGGTAATAATTCCTATTGGAAGGTTATTTAGCGAACGAACTACTAGGGGTACTAAAAAGCAAAAATTCCTGATATGTTGAGTTCAACATGTCAGGAATCTTGTTATTTAACGTTTTCTTATCGGCTTTTCAGCTCAGACAAGAGTGCTCGGGTTTCGCTCTGTAATGATTTTGACAACTCATCTTCGCAAAATACTCGGAAATTTACATTTGAAAGTACTTTCTCGGTTACATCGCGGTTATCATTCCCGGCAGTTCTTACGAAATCTCGTAAACTGTTCAAGTTGCCGGTTTCGAGGTCGGAAATAATAGTTGTCGATTGGCTTTTTTGATAGTAATCTTTTAGCATTTCGTCCCACTGGGAGTCTTTTGCCCATGTGAGCTCCATGTATGCGGAAGCAAAATATGGTAATGTTCCCGGGAGGTAGATCGAAAGACCGTGTGCCAAAAAGGGACTGCGATTCCCATAGTGAAATCCGCCTGGAGGTGGTTCTTCAGGGTCATCATTTTCCCCGGAAACACCGTTGGAAACGATTGTTTGGTCAAGAACATTGTCCAAGTTCGCGGTTAGTTTCTGAAAAGCGTCTTCTTTGATGGAATTTTTTAAAAGGTCAATAAAATCACGCAAATCACCATTTTCCCAGGTTTCAAAACGTTGAACCTTGCTCAGGGCTTCTTTGATTTGGGGAGCGTAATTCCCTTTCATTAGGTAAGTGCACATTTCATCAAGAGCGGTTTTGAGTTGCGAAAGTTTTGAACAGTCGACTGCTGATTGGGTTGCTTTTATAGCACGGTGCCCATTTCTTGCGTGTAAATCTGAATCCCCGGAAGGGTCAGCATTTTGATAATAATCAGCATAGCATTGTACGATTACTTTGCTGAAATCGGCTGGGCTCATCCCTTGCTTCAGACCGGGAAGGATCTTGTCATAAGGGTAACCGTCCCCGGGTTCTGTTTCTTCAGAACCTACTACAAAATCAACTGAATCTTTTAAAGCATAGGTAACTTCCATCATTTCCATTAAACAAGCGTCCATGGCCAATAAGTCGAGGTTATGGCCAATAATACCCTTGATCTGACCCATGGCAGTTTGAAGCTGATCTGTTGTAATGTGATGGCCTGACGATTCATCATAGGAAATGCCTTTGGTTACTGATGATGGGCCTTTTACCCAACCGGAGCCATGGTTCCAGATCACGAGAGCATAATGCTTCGCAGGGTATTGCGCTACCATATCCTTAACAAACTGGACAAGGACATTGTAATCGCCCATATCCAGTTCGCCCATATCTTTAAGCTTAACTATTTTATTTTTGTCAATATAATTCAATGTTGCCGGAGCATTATAGCGATCAATCAGAGTAATAATGTTCAGATAATCATTTGATCCGGCGGTTGCCATTTGATCCTGATTTTTAACACCATATGGATCGAGATTATTGTCAGCATTTAAAAAGACCAGGAAGGTCCATTCCTTTTCCACAGCCTGAACCGGAGAAGAAAACAGACAGAAAACGGCTAAAATCGCCAACACACATAAAAAACGCTTCATTAAAAACTACCTCCTCAATTACTCAAAAATTACTCTTTTTTTAGTTACGGAATTGGTTAATTCCAGAAGGATAATTATAAACAAAAAATTTCGGAAATTCCATGTTTTTTGGACAAAAAAGAGAGTTTTCTCAAGCCCAGCGTGTGAAAGTTCACAAAAAAAATGATAAAATCAATAAGTTTTTAACAATTGATACTGGAAGATTTTTTTTGGCACTTTTTGGCTTGAGGAAGCTAATCAGGTTCTACAGAAAGCTCTTTCACAAAGAAACTTTGGAGGAAATAATGATACGAAAGAATGTACATTTCTTTTTAATTTTTTGGATGATCTTTGTTTGTCCCAATTTACAGGGAAGCGAGTTGCAGTGTTTATATCCTCATTGGAACCAGGAACTAATAAAATTGGTTCAAATCAATAGATGGATTGAACGTAATGCTCCGAAACATCCTATCGCTGTTTTTGATTTTGATGGAACTATAAACAGTGAGAAATACCTCTCCATAAAAGGGACATTGAGATCGGGGCAATCTGCCTGGCGAATCTGGACAGCTCAACGACTTCTTCAATTTCCATTTGCGTTTCCGACATTTCGTGTGAACGAGGATTCTTTTGAAACTGAAAAAAACATCATTGAAATGGATGAAATTGTTGAACGCCTTTCTCCAGTTCCCATCGAAGATTGGATGAAATTTTCTGAAACATCGACTTTTGAGGAAGGGATGACTGAAAATGAAATCCGCCAGACAATTCAGGCATTTCTCGTGGATTATCCTCCTGAGAAGTATGCTTTTTACCCGATGCTAGATGTGTTGCAAAGACTTCTTGACAAGGGATTCAAGGTCTGGATAATTACTGGATCCAGTCCGATTTATGTTTCGACTGTACTAGGAGAAATTCAGAAGAAATCTCTTATTTCCAATAAAGAATTCTATAATTTTTCAGGACTGGTAAAAGAGAGTTATGAGCCTTATTCCCGGGAGAAACCTGATGGAGTTAAAATAATAGGGAACATTTCAAAACGAACCCCAATGGGCAGGTTTACAAGGGTTTATGACAGAAGCTTTACAAAAAATCCGGAGAATAAGTTTTTAATAGTCAATGGGGAAGGGAAGAAAGCAGTTTTGGAAAATTATATCGAACCGCTTGAACATACGGAAGCTTTGTTTTGCGCTGGAAACAGCGATGGAGATGTCGCTGTCATGACTAAGGTGCTGAAAAGGAATTCTGGCGCGTTGGGAATACTAGTCAATCCAACTGGCAAGAACTTTCCAAAGCTTGAAGGCCCTCAAACGGTTGTATTGCCCTCGACATTATTTTCTGCTTCGAAACAGTGTCTAAATGCTAGTTTTGAAAATGCGCGACAGACAACTGGCCTCAACAGAGAAAAAGAGTAAAAATACTTGACTTATAAACCTGTATCAACGCAAGTGCAGAAAATTTGGAAAAAATAGTTTTTCGCGAATTTTTTTTGAATTGTATGCTTAATTGCCAATGTCAATATGAATTTACTCTTTGTTGCTGTCCTATAAATTACAAATTTGCTTTTTTTTGAAAAATTAAGTAATTTGTATCTTCTCAGTTGGGGTGTTATAAGCTTTCCAGAATATACTCTTTTGGAGTCCTTTCCTGAAATTATTTGAGGAAAGTTTGCAAAGGAAGAGCTTGCGGATAACTTCTTTAATGACACATTCTCCCAAAATATTGGGCTGATATACTGATCTTTTATTCTCTTTTTTTGGTTTTCTACAACATTTTTTGAACGGTGATAATATGCAAAAAAAATTGACAGCTTTGATTCTTGCTGCTGGAAAGGGTGTCAGAATGAAGTCGACTTTGCCAAAAGTCCTGCACCCGGTTCTAGGACGTCCAATGGTTTCATATGTTATTGACGCATGTAAATTCGTTGGTGCCACAGACATTAATTTGGTGATTGGCTTTGGCAGAGATGCTATGAAAGCTGCGCTTGCAAGTGAGAATGTTAAATTTGTATTACAGGAACCGCAATTGGGCACTGGACATGCAGTTCAGTGTTTTGCCAAAAAGATTGATGCTCCTCCTGAGAACCTTTTGGTAGTTTGTGGTGACACTCCTTTGATTTCCAGAAAATCTCTGTCCAATCTTTCTGAAAAGCATTTCTCCAGCAAAGCTGATTTGACGATGCTGACTCTTGTCATGAAAGAACCGGGACTTTACGGACGCATTCTCAGAGATGAAAATGGTGGGATTACCTCAATCCGGGAAGCCAAAGATTGCGATGAAAATCAGAAATTGGTTCGTGAAATTAATCTTGCTGTCTATCTTTTCAATGGTCCTGCTCTGTTCGAAAGATTATTCAAATTGAAGGATGACAATCGGCAAAAAGAATACTATTTGACCGACCTTGTTGAAATGTTCCACAAAGAAGGTTTAAAGATAGAATCTCTTATTGAAGAAGACGAAAGTTCAACGCTTGGAATAAATAGTCGAGTGGATTTGGCTTTGATTACTGGTATTATGAGAAGTCAAATTATTCGTAAGCATATGGAAAATGGTGTTACTATTATTGATCCGAATCAAACGCTCATTGAACCGGAAGTTGAAATATCTGCCGAAACAATTATCTGGCCTGGCAGCACGCTAACTGGCAGGACCACTATTCAAGAGGGCTGTGTTATTGGCCCTAATTCAATGATTTCTAATTCCAAACTGGGAAAAAGAGTAAAGGCTTCATTTTGTGTTGTGTCTGGAGCAGATATTCCAGAAAGTTCTGTGTTGGAGCCATATTCATATATTGAAGGCTAGTAAAGTATCTCGCCCGAAAAACAGGAGAAAAAAATGTTACGCGAATCCCGAATAAAAGTATTTAGTGGAGGCAGCAATCCGGAGCTTTTTTCCGAAATTTGTAGCTATTTGAATGTCCCAGAGGGCAAGATTTATATGACAACCTTCGCGGACGGTGAAGTCTACTGTCGAATTGAAGAATCCGTCAGAGGCTGTGATATTTTTGTCATTCAGCCGACTTGTTATCCAGCTAATGAGAACCTGATGAAGCTTTTGATAATTATTGACGCTTTAAAACGAGCTTCTGCGGGAAGTATAACTGCTGTTGTCACATATTTCGGATACGCCAGGCAGGAAAAAAAATCAATTGGGCGGGAACCAATCACTGCAAAGTTGGTTGCAAATTTGATCACCACGGCAGGGGCAGGAAGAGTTGTCACCATGGACATGCATGACCCAGCACTTCAGGGTTTTTTCGATATCCCTGTCGATCATCTTTCCGCCGGACCAATTTTAACGTCACATTTGCTGAAACGTGATCTCAATAACTATGTTGTAGTTTCTCCTGACACTGGTGGTGTTCACAGAGCCCGGGAATTCGCCAAACGTTTGGGACTTCCTCTTGCAATTGTTGATAAAAGGCGTCCGGAGCCCAATAAAGCAGTTATTATGAATGTCATCGGTGAAGTGAGTGGAAAAAATGTCATTATTATAGACGATATGATAGACACAGCAGGAACGATTGTTAAAGTTGCACAAACCCTTCAGGAGCGTGGAGTAAAGAAGATCATAGCATGTTGTACACATCCAGTTTTGTCTGATCCGGCTTCGGAAAGAATTATGTCTTCCTGCATTACAGAAGTGATAGCAACTAATTCACTTCTTGCTTCGGAAAAAAAGAAAAAACTTCCAATGCTGGAAACGTTATCAGTTGCTCCGTTAATCGGCGAAACAATTCAGAGGATTTTTGACAAACGTTCGGTGAGTGAGCTGTTTAGCTAAAAATGATTTGGGAGGAGCTTGATGAAGAGAGTAATTAAAATTGCTTTTTTAATTTTGATGTTCATTTGCATTCCAGGATTTTTTAGCGAATGCAAAGGAAAGGACCGTGAGTCAGAACCGCTTGGTGGCAGGAAAAGTCCGGATTTTGGGGAATTTTTGAAATCTGAAAAATCGTTGAAAATTCGTGCACTTCTTGATCGAGGAGAATATCGTGATGCCGAGGGAAAGGCGCGGGAAATAGTGGATGGCAATCCCAAAGATGCTGAAGCTCGGTATTTGCTTGGGGAAGCTTTGTTATTACAGGGTGAAACAACTTCGGCAAAAAAACAGCTGGAGATCGCGATCATATTGAAACCAGAGAATTTAAATTTTTCCAGAGAACTTGGTAAAATTCTTGATGAAGAGGCTAGGGATGCTGTAAAAGCCTCAGATAATGAAACAGCAGCGGCAGCCTGGAAAAGATGCCTGGAGTTGAAATATAAACCTCGGGAAATCAGTGCAAATTTAGCTGAGGCATATCGCTCTGTAGCTTTGAAACACCTAACTGCAAAGAAATACGATGAGGCTGAAAAGGATCTTCGAGAAGCGATTGCAATTCTTCCGACCAATCCTGTCATTAGACTTGATCTTTCGAATTTTTTAATAGGAAGAGATCGGCTCCAAGAAGCGCATCACGAATTGGTTCAGCTTATGGCAGATCACCCTCGTTATGAAGACGGGTTGGTTTCCGTTGCCAAGCTTCAATGGCGAATGGGAGAAGTCAAAAACGCTATTGATACGGTAGATCGTGCATTGGAAATTGCTCCGGGAAATGCTAAAGCCTTGAAGTTGAAGAAGGAATTGGAAAAGGAAATTCCAGCCAATGTTCTTGCTTCAAAACCTTCCGAGGGGACTAAAGACGAACCTGGCGAAAAAATCTCAACAGAGTTGGCAAACCTGGAGGGAACCGGAGATTTACGAGGGCAGTGCAGATTATTGGAGAAAATACTGGAAGAGAACCCAAAAGCCTACTGGGCGCAACTTAGACTTGCCAAAGTTTACGAACGACTGGGAGAAAATTCTCTTGCGCTTGCAACAGCGAGAAGCTGCTTGAATGAGAGACCTGATGATACCAGAGCCAGTTTTTTGCTAGCTCACACAATGCAGTTAAGTGGGGATTTAACAGGAGCACTTAAGACTCTTGATGAATTGGAAAAGGGTGGTAAAGTCAACCTCCAGATCTACGACGAGATGGGACAAATTTATGCCAAAATGGGAAAATTCCTGGAAGCCAAGTTGCATTGGAAAAAGGCGCTTGAAATAGATCCTGAATTCCCTGGTACACATTTCAGTCTTGGTCAAATGGCTATGGAAGAGGGCAAATTCGAGGAGGCCAAAGCTTTTTTTAAAAAAGCTCTTGAAAAGGAACCTCAGAATTTAAAATTCAGATATTTTGCCGGGATGAACCTCAAACAAGCTGGGAAATCAGAGGAAGCCATCCAAATCTGGAAAGAGGCTAAAGCATTTTTGAATCCCCAGGATCCTTATTCAAAGAGAATTTCCAGAGCTTTGGGTGAAAAGGACTCCAAATCAATTGAGGACAACACACAGTTTTCTGCTGAAACTTCTCAACCTGTGGTAAATCCAGTGAATTCTACGATTCCTTCCGAAACTGATAAACCTCCATTACCGCCAAATACTGTCGATTCGAAGGACAAAGAACCGTTAATAAATGCTAACACTGTTCCCCAATCAAATGTTCCTCAGGCAAGCGATTCAGACGAAACTTTGTATAAGCAGGCTCTAGAGTTTGCAAGAAATTCAAAGTTTTCAGAAGCTATCGCCGGATTCTCTGAAATAGTTTCGAAGAATCCCAACCATTTGAATGCATTGATCAACCTTGGCAATGTTTACTTGGCTACTCAGCAACCAGCTGAAGCTGCTGCTCGTTTCCTAAGAGCGTTGAAGGTCAATCCCAAAAATTCATTTGCGAAAAAGTCATTATTAAAAACATACGAAGAACTAGGATTCAATCCCGGTGAAAAGAATGTTTTAACGGGTGACTCTATTGATTTTTCAATAAATGAACCTCGTTCTAAGAGCAATCCACGCTCTTTTTCTCCTTTGATCAAGTCATTTTTGCGGAATCAGCTCGATGAGGAAGCTGCAAATATTACGGAAATAGCTGTACAGGAAAATCCCGAGTTGCCTGAAGCATATTTGCTGCAAGGTGAAGTTTACAGGAAATGCGGAAAGCTTGATTTGGCGGAAATTGCTTACAGAAAAGCCATTGAACTCGATAAAAGTGCTCCATATGGGTATCTAAAACTTGGTGATCTGTATTCCACAACCGGACGGGGTGATGCAGCTAAGGGCTTTTATGAAAAGGCCCTCCAATCAAAGGATGTAGATACAGACACTTTGATTGAACTGGTTGACCGTTTCAGGGGAATTGGTGACCATCAAACTGCGAACGAGGTAGTGAACAGAATAAAAGGAATGAATCTTTCTGATTCACAAATGTCAAAGTTCAAAAATCTGAAGAAGTGAAAAAAATACGGCTCAAAATGTCTTTGCACCCCACATTTTCATAGCGGAGTGTTTTGGGTACATTGCGATTATACTTTTTTTCGATGAATGAGGTAGACATCAATAAAGGAATATATATAAATCCAGAAGGAGAGGGTTCCCCACCAGTTATTTTCGAGTTTGGTGAGCTTTTCTTCCAAACCTTTGGTACTGTGTTCCCTCATAGCTTCAGTAATTTGAAGGTTGATGACGGTTATATAGTCCATCGCATATAAAAGAATGCAAAGTGTTAAGGCTCCAAAAATAATAGCCCCACGTTTTTTCTCACCTAATCGCCAACTTCCCAAACCCGGGCAAAGAAAGTTGGCAAACATAGCTTGACCCAAGCCTACACCCTCAGCTTTTTTTTCAGCAGCAGCGTGGAAAGTAGCAATTGCAGTTTCCGTTGAGATTCTATTCCCGTTTGAATCGATTAATCTTGTTCTGCAGAACCTGCAAACTATGGCATCTGATCGTATCTCTTCTGCGCAAAGGGGACATTTAATTTTATCGTTTGGAAAAGTGTTTTTATCCATTTTATAGCTCCAATTTGTTAAGCAGGTAATTCAAAAATGTGGTTTGTACTAGTTTAAAAACGTGGTAACTTTGGTAAATTGCTTATCGGCAAATAGATTATACCATTTGCAGAGAGTCCTTACTCGATCTTTCCCACCCATTGTGAAAATGCACACTTCAGAAGATTTCTTTCAAAGCAAGTTGGCAATTCATCAATCGGAAAAATGGTATCAAATTTAAATCCCCGAGATTGGGATGTCTGAGAATGGCATTTTCGTTTTCAAAATTTATTCTGAATTCCCAACAAAAGATTACTTAACGAGTCTGTCGAAAAATGCCCTAAAATTCACCTTATTGTGTACCCGCCCAAGTTTCCGCCTCGCATTCTCGCATCAGAAGAAAGCCGTTTTGTACCGAATAAAATACACCGAGATTTTTCGACAGCTTCTAATGAGACTGTTGGAAAAGTCCGGTATATTGAATTCGGTACAAAACGACATTGATTTGATGCACGAAAGCGGAGCAAAAAAACGGGTTGGTACATGAAATTATCCGTTTTTTTGGGGTTTTCCGACAGTCTGAACGAGTCTGTCGAAAAATGCCCTGATTTCCACATTTTAATGTGCCCACTCAATTTATCGCCTCGCTTTTTAGCATCAGCAGCGGGTTGTTTTGTACCGAATAAAATATACCGAGAATAATCGACAGTCTCTAACGGAATCAGTATGGCAGGAATTCATGGTTGACTCAATGAATCAATTTGGTTTTGTTTCTGAAGTTTCAAAACATCTCCTGGTTCCCAAAATGGTGAATCGATGAAATTAGAATAGAATTCACCTAAGTTTGTGTTGATATGGAATCTGATCCATCTAATCCGCCAGTGAGAGTGCAAAACTCCATTAACCAAACGAATTCTTTCTGCTACTCTAACATTTTCTCCAGGACCAACATAAAAAGGCTGGTCTGTGTCAAGCCAGTTTTCACCCTCATTTTCAAGTCTATGGCCCTTCCAGACCTCTACTTTAACAGTCTTAACTTCTATTAAAAGCGAATTGCTGTTATTTTTTATGTCAAGAAACTCTCTGACTTTGAATTTTCCGTCGCCAATTTCCAGAACATCAGATGTTCCCAACAATTTGATGGGAAGAGGTGGTTTGTCATTGAATTCAGCAGCAAAAGAAAACTTAGGAAAGAATTGCCATCCAAAAAAGATGAATATTAAAAGAATTGGAAACAAAATCCTTTTTGAAAAATAAATTTGTTTAAACAATTTTACCGTTTCTCTTTCCAAGTAGCAGTTCGATTGAAATTCCTGATCGGCAGAAATCAATATTTTTGCAATTTTTTTGCCAAGAATCTTTTTCACTTTTCAACTTTGATAGAATGATGCCTGCTTGGACATAGCGAATTTACAATCCACGATTAAATATAGTCGAGCTAAACTTGGATATGGAAAATGCCGAATCTTTCTGATAGACTTATCTATAAAAATAAATTGTTCCATAAGGAGATGGGTCATGTCATCGCGGAAAATTCTACTTACGATCTTACTATTTTGTATTTTTGCAACTTGTGCCTGGGCTGAAGAGCGGGGAAACGAGTATCAGATATGGTTTGACTCTTTTATAAAGCGCTTCAATGAAAGTTTTACCCCTCTTACTACTACTGACAAGAGAGAATTAAATGACCTGATACAGCTTAAACCGCCGTTTAATTCAGGGCAATATTATAATCTTTGGTTTGTAAAGTGTTTCTGTAAGTTTGTTGAAGACACTTCACCCGTTTTGAATACCGGAGAAATTGAAAAATTTGAAGTTGTTTTCCAAGCTATGCCGGATTTAGAAAATAGTGGTCAATATTACAGTTTTTATTTGGATTATGTTTTGAAAAACCTCGATGATTTTATGCCAGTATTGAATGATGCCAAGAAAAAGTATCTTGAATATTTCTTAAGAGCAAAACCTCACTCGCTTGAATCAGATTATCAAAAATGGATGTCCGAATATACAAAACGCAAAAGTGATTATGGATCAATAGTTTCCGAGGACGAAAAAGTCGCAATCAAATTTCTGACAGACGTTAAACCTACCACCGGGGAAGTAGGTGGTACCTGCGTAGTGCAACGTGAAACCTTATTGAAAATCAGAAATCTAATTTTAAACCAACAGCCGAATTCTGCAGTAGCCGAAATCGACAAAATTTTGAATACCAACCAGTAGATCGTTTCCAAAATAACATTGCAACAAAACTACCAAAATGGCTGGTGTACCGCAAACTAAAATCAGAAAACACTGCAATCAAACTGTGCTAAGTCGAGAAATATGCGCTGATTCGCAAAGAAACGGCCTTTAGAAAACGTCGTAATAGGTGACAATCAACTGATAAACTCGCTTTCACCAAAATTATCGAAGCTTTTTGTTTTTCTTGCCGCCGGAGGATTTTTAGGGGCGGCTTTTCTTTGGTTGGCCCTTCATTTTGCCGGATTTCAGATTCCTGAGGCTGCCATTGCATTTCTCCGATTAATTGGAAGCGTCGGTTTGGTGGGTATTGCCACTTTTCAAGGTTCGTTAACAATGTGGATCATGGTAAGCATGATTCTTGGCGCTCAGATTGGTTGTGATTTTCCTGAGATTGGAGTTAAATTACGTGTATTAAGTCTGATTTTTCTCCGACTTATCAAAACGATAATTGCTCCACTCCTATTCAGTACATTAGTTGTTGGAATTTCCGGTCACTCCGACATTAAGCAGATTGGAAGAATGGGAATCAGAGCCCTTATTTTTTTCGAAGTTGCCACAACATTTGCTTTGTTCATAGGGCTTGGAGCTATAAACTTCACCAAAGCCGGTGTTGGAATCAAGCTTCCTCCGCTCCCGGCCGGAGAACAAATCCAGGTAAAGAAACAGAATCTTCAGGACATAATACTTCATATTTTTCCGGAAAATATCGGAAAATCAGTTGTTGATGGCGAAGTACTTCAAATTGTTGTTTTTTCGGTTTTATTCGGAATTGGGTTGGCTACACTTGCTCCGGCGCGGAAACGCCCTATGCTGGAATTTGCTGAAAGTCTTGCGGAAACTATGTTTCGTTTCACAAAGATCATCATGTATTTCGCACCAGTTGGCGTTGGAGCTGCAATAGCTTACACAGTTGGAAACATGGGACTGGGAATTTTGCTGAATCTTTTTAAGTTGCTTGCAACTTTGTATCTTGCCCTAACGCTTTTTGTGGTATTGGTACTGCTACCAATAGCTTGGTTTACAGGAGTTCCCATTCGAAAGTTATTTAATGCCATTCTGGAGCCAATCTCTATTGCTTTTGCCACCACAAGTTCAGAAGCTGCCCTGCCTCGTGCGATGGAGTCTTTGGAAGAATTGGGAGTTCCTAGGCATATTGTTGCATTCGTTATGCCAACCGGATATAGCTTCAATCTGGCTGGGACAACATTATATCTATCGCTCGCTTCTATTTTTGTCGCCCAGGCTGCTGGAATTGAGATGAGCACCACTCAGCAACTGGTAATGGCACTTACGTTGATGCTCACCAGCAAAGGAGTTGCCGGAGTCCCGAGGGCATCGCTTGTAATTCTTCTTGGAACGGCAGCTTCATTTAATTTGCCCACGGAACCAATTTTCATTATTCTTGGAATTGATGAACTTATGGATATGGCAAGATCTGCAGTAAATGTTATCGGGAATTGCCTTGCTACGGTAGTTATTGCCATTTGGGAAGGAGAGTTTCCCATACATAGACACGGTCTTCCTATTGCGGCACATGAATAAATTTTTGTAAGGAAGTTTTGAATCTAATTCATGATTAAAATAGCAATCATTCAGCCTCAGAATATTTGGAAGATTGTAAGCATTTGCTATGGTATAATTATAATATAGTAGGAAGATTTTGAGATTGGGGGAGGGGTGCCATGAATTCAATCATTACTCTCTTAACACCGGCACAAATTTCCTCTCTGAGCACTTCCCAGATAAAAGCATTGACCACAATGGATTTTCGAGCTATGTCGCCGGCTCAAGTCCAAGCATTAACCACCAATCAAATCTCTGCAATTGAAACGAATGATCTTTTTGTTCTTAGCTCCAGGCAAATTGAAGCGCTTAATATTTATAATATTAAGATGTTCACTTCGAATCAGGCAAAATCCCTGACTCCATCTCAGATCACTGCGATGACTAGTGATCAAATTAAAGCCCTGTCCACAGACAGTGTTGTTCTACTTTCAATTGCTCAAATCAAGGCGATAGAGGCAAGTGATTTGGCAGTTATGACCACCGATCAAATCGCTGCTTTGACCTCGGACCAAACCGCGGTGTTGACGTCTCGCCAACTCAATGCTCTGAACTCCGACCAGATCCGTGCTTTGGATGACGAAGACATTACTGCTATCACTACTTCCCAGATTCAGGTGCTGACAACCGCCCAAATCGTTTCTTTGACTACCTCACAGATTTTGGCAATCGGAACGAATGAATTCGCCGTTTTGAAGACCTCTCAAATAGCTGCGTTGGAGACTGATCAAGTGAGTGGTTTGAGCATCAATCAGATTGTTGCTCTTACAACGGTTCAAGCAAAGGCATTGACAGCAAGGCAATTAGCCATTTTGTCCTATCAGAAGATTGCTGCGATGGGAACCCGGAAATTTTCTGCGTTAACTACTGCTCAAATAAAAGCGTTGACGACAGATCAAATACAGAATGGGCTAACCACGGATCAAATTTCTGCTATGACGAGCGTGCAAATCAGAGCTTTTACAACCGATCAAATACAGAATGGTTTATCGACTGAAGAGGTTGTTGCACTGACTACGGCTGAAACCAAGGCACTGACAACCAGTCAGGTTGTGGCAATGTCACTTGGACAAATTTCTGCGCTGGAAACAAATGACCTAGTAGCACTTACGACCACACAAATTAAAGCACTTTCAACCGATCAAATTCAGAATGGTCTAACGACTGACCAGATTGTTTCCCTGACTACGGCACAAGCAAAGGCCTTGACGACAACTCAAGTAGTTGCTCTGTCGCTTGGGCAAGTTTCTGCAATGGATACCAGCGATTTTGCTGCGTTGACTACTTCCCAAATCAGAGCGTTTACAACTGATCAAATACAGAATGGATTGACGACGGCTCAAATTGTTTCCCTGACTACAGCTGAAACCCAGGCTTTGATAACAAGTCAGATTGTGGTGATGTCGCTTGATCAAATTTCTGCGATAGAGACCAGGGATTTTGTGGCACTCACAGGCGCACAGATTAAAGCGCTAACTACTGATCAAATACAGAATGGGCTTACCACTGTACAGATCGCTGCCCTTACTTTAGTTCAGTCTAAGGCTTTGATGACGAGTCAGCTTGAAGCAATGTCGTTCAATCAAATCGTTGCAATAAAAAACAGCAACCTTGTGGCACTTACGAGTGAACAGGTCAAAGCCTTAACCACCGAACAAATTCAGAGTGGTCTGACAACTGCACAAATTGACGTCCTTACTACGCTTCAAATTACCGCATTAACAACCGAGCAAATTCAAAATGGCCTGACTACTGCTCAGATTGCCGCTCTGACTACAACCGAAACCAAGGCTCTGACAACTAGTCAGCTTGCTGCTTTGTCGTTCGATCAAATTGTTGCAATGAAAACCACTGATCTTGTGGTTCTTTCGAGTGCACAGATTAAAGCTTTAACTACTGATCAAATTCAAAATGGTCTGACGACTGCTCAGATTGCTGCTCTGGCTATAGTACAAATCGCTGCGTTAACAACCGATCAGATTCAGAATGGCTTGACGACTGCACAAATTAATGCTCTGACTGCGGCCCAATCCAAAGCTTTAACCACAAGACAGGTAGTTGCGTTGTCGCTTTCCCAAATTTCGACAATAAAAACCAGCGATCTTGTAGTTCTTACGAGTGCACAGGTCAAAGCCTTAACAACCGATCAAATTCAGAATGGTCTAACAACTGCACAGATTGCAGCCTTGACCACAACTGAAACCAAAGCCCTGATGACAAGTCAGGTATCTGCTTTGTCGTATGATCAAATTGTTGCAATGATAACTAGTGATCTTGTAGTACTAACGACTTCCCAGATCAAAGCCATAACAACCGATCAAATTAGAAATGGTCTTACAACAGCTCAAATTGCCACTTTGACCACGGTACAAATTGCGGCATTAACAACTGACCAGATCCGGAATGGTTTTTCGAGTGACCAGATTGTTGCCTTAACTACATCGCAATCCAAAGCCCTAACTATAGGTCAAATGACTGCGATGTCGCTTGGACAAATTTCTGCAATTGGAACCAGCGATCTTGTAATGCTCTCAAGTGCACAGATCAAAGCGCTAACCACTGATCAAATTCAGAATGGACTAACAACAATACAGATTGCAGCCTTGACTGCAGCGCAATCCAAAGCGCTTACGACTAGTCAGATGGCTGTAATGTCCCTCAGCCAAACTTCGGCAATAATAACAAGTAATCTTGTAGTCCTTACTACTGCACAGGTCAAAGCGCTTACCACCGATCAAATTCAGAATGGTCTGACGACTGCTCAGATTGCCGCTCTGACAACTATGGAAAGCAAAGCCTTGACAACAAGTCAGGTTGCTGCTTTGTCGTTCGATCAAATTGTTGCAATGAAAACCATCGATCTTGCAGTACTTACGACCTCTCAGATAAAAGCCATTACCACTGATCAAATTCAGAATGGTCTGACGACTGCTCAAGTTGCTGCTATGACTACGGTTCAAATCGCCGCATTAACAACTGACCAAGTTCAGAATGGTTTAGGGAGTATACAAATTGCTGCCTTAACTACAGCGCAATCCAAAGTGCTTACGACTAGTCAGATGGCTGCCATGTCGCTCAGTCAAGTTTCTGCAATTGGAACCAATGACCTTGTGGCATTCACAAGTGTACAGATTAAAGCGCTTACCACCGATCAAATTCAGAATGGTTTGACGACTGCTCAAATTGCTGCCTTGACTACAGTACAAATCGCCGCATTGACGACTGTTCAGATTCAGAATGGTTTGGCGACTTCACAGATTGCCGCTCTGACTACTGCACAATCCAAGGCCTTGACTATAATTCAGGTGGCGGCGATGTTGAGCAGTCAAATTTCCGCGATTGGAACCAACGATCTTGTAGTCCTAACGAGCAACCAGATTGCAGCATTAACCACCAATCAAATTCTGGATGGTCTTACAACTGAGCAGATTGTAGCTTTGACTACGGCTGAAACTAAGGCCTTAACGACAAGTCAAGTAGCCGTGATGTCGGTCGATCAAATTTCTTCAATAGGAACCGACGAGGTGGCAGTTTTGACGACTTTCCAGATTGGGGCATTGACCTCCAATCAAATACAGAATGGGTTGTCTACTGACCAGATCTTTGCTTTGACAACATCCCAAGCCAAAGCATTGACAACAAGCCAGTTATCGGCGATGTTGCTTAGTCAAATTTCTGCTATGAAAACTAGTAACATTGCTGCGTTAATGACTTCCCAGATAGCCGCATTGACCACCGATCAAATACGGAATGGATTGTCGACCGACCAGATTTTTGCTTTGATAGGCTCAGAAGTCCGTGCGTTGACGACAAGCCAGGTTTCCGCGATGTCGGTCAATCAAATTTCTGCAATGGAAACCAATAACCTTGTTGTTCTATCGACATCCCAGATTTCAGCATTGACAACGGATCAAATAAAAAATGGATTGTCGACTGGCAAGCTTGCAACTCTGACAACAGCTCAAATTGCTGCACTTACAACTGATCAAATTCAAAATGGTTTGACAACGGGCCAGCTTGTTGCCCTGACAACGTCCGAAGTCCATGCATTGACGACAAGTCAGGTTTCTGCGATGTCGGTCAACCAAATTTCTGCAGTGGAAACCAGTGACCTGGTTGTGTTAGGGACATTCCAGATAGCAGCATTGACAACGGATCAAATAAAAAATGGATTGTCAACTGACCAGCTAGTAGCTATGACAACAGCTCAAATTGCAGCACTTACGACAGAACAAATTCAAAATGGCCTGACAACTGGTCAGCTAGCTGCTCTGACGACGTCCGAAGTTTATGCGTTGACGACAAGCCAGGTTTCCGCGATGTCGGTCAATCAAATTTCTGCGATGGAAACCAATAACCTTGTTGTTCTATCGACATTCCAGATTTCAGCATTGACAACGGATCAAATAAAAAATGGATTGTCAACTGATCAGCTTGTAGCTATGACAACAGCTCAGATTGCAGCACTAACAACAGGTCAAATTCAAAATGGTCTGACAACGGGTCAGTTAGCTGCCCTGACAACATCTGAAGTTTATGCGTTGACGACAAGTCAGGTTTCTGCGATGTCGGTCAATCAAATTTCTGCGATGGAAACCAGTGCCCTTGTTGTGCTAACCACATCCCAGATTTCAGCATTGACTACAGATCAAATAAAAAACGGATTGTCAACTGACCAGCTTATAGCTATGACAACAGCTCAAATTGCGGCACTAACAACAGATCAAATTCAGGATGGTCTGACAACAGCTCAACTGGTCGCCTTGACAACGTCTGATGCCAATACGTTGACGACAAGTCAGGTTTCTGCGATGTCGGTCAATCAAATTTCTGCAATGGGAACCAGTGACCTTGTTGTGCTAACCACATCCCAGATTTCAGCATTGACTACAGATCAAATAAAAAACGGCTTGTCGACAAACCAGCTTGTAGTTATGACAACGACTCAAATTTCAGCATTGACCTCCGATCAAATCCAGAATGGGCTTCTTTCCTCCCAGATTTCAGCATTAACTACCGATCAAATTCAAAATGGTTTAACAACTGACCAGCTTGTAGCTATGACAACACTTCAAATTGCAGCACTCACAACCGATCAAGTCCAGTTGGGCTTGAGTGTTTCCCAGATTAAAGTTTTGACAACAACCGAATCCAAAGCATTGACTACTAACCAGTTAGTAGCGATGTCGGTCAATCAAATTTCGGCAATAGGAACCAGCGATTTTGCTGCACTAACAACATCCCAAATTTCAGTATTCACAACGGATCAAGTACAATTGGGCTTAAGCACCGCTCAAATTGCAGCTCTGACAACAGAGGAGGCCAAAGCGTTAACCACAAGCCAGTTGGTAGCAATGTTGGTTACTCAAATTTCGGCAATAGAAACCAGTGGTTTTGCTGTGTTGACTACATCTCAGATTTCGGCCTTGACTACGGATCAAGTTCAGTTGGGCTTAAACACCGCTCAAATTGCGGTTTTGACAACAGTGGAAACCAAAGCGTTAACCACAAGCCAGTTAGTGGCAATGTCGGTTAATCAGATCTCTGCAATGGGAACCAGCAGTTTTGCTGTGCTGACAACGTCACAAATTTCAGCATTGACTACAGATCAAATTCAAAATGGTCTTACCGTTGACCAGCTTATAGCTATGACAACGGCTCAAGTTGCATCCCTTACAACAGATCAGGTCCAGTTGGGCTTAAGTAATACTCAAATTGCCACTTTGACGACAGCGGAATCCAAAGCGTTAACCACAAGCCAGTTGGTAGCGATGTCGGTCAACCAAATTTCGGCAATAGGAACCAGTGGTTTTGCTGTGCTGACTACATCTCAGATTGCGGCCTTGACTACGGATCAAATTCAAAATGGTCTTACCGTTGACCAGCTAACAGCCATGACAACGACTCAAGTTGCATTTCTCACGACCGATCAGGTCCAGTCGGGCTTAAGCATTTCTCAAATTTCGTCTCTGACAACAACAGAAGTCAAAGCACTGAGAACAAGTCAGTTAGCAGTGATGTCTGTTAATCAAATCTCAGCCGTGGGAACCAGCGGGTTTGCTTTGCTAACGACATCACAGATCTCAGCCTTGACTACGGATCAAATTCAAAATGGCCTGAGCTTTGGCCAGCTGCTTGCTATGACAACGGTTCAGGTTGCATCCCTTACAACAGATCAAATCCAGTCATTAGGCATTGCTGAGATTGCGACTTTGACAACATCCGAAGTTAAAGCGTTGAGAACAAGCCAGTTAGCAGTGATGTCGGTCAACCAGATCTCAGCAGTGGGAACCAGTGGATTTGCACTGTTAACAACATCCCAGATTTCAGCATTGACTACGGATCAAATTCAAAATGGTCTGAGCGTTGACCAGCTAATTGCAATGACAACGGCTCAGATTGCATCACTTTCAACAAATCAAGTGCAATTGGGTTTAAGCACTGCTCATGTTGCCGCTTTGACAACATCTGAAGCAAAAGCATTGACTACAGGACAGTTGTTAGTAATGTTGAACAATCAAATATCTGCACTGGGGACCGGTGATTTTGCGGTCTTCAAGACGACCCAGATTGCAGTATTAACAACCGATCAAATTCAAAATGGGTTGTCTACAGACCAGCTTATAGCTTTGACAACGGCTCAGATTGCATCATTTACGACAAATCAGGTGCAATTAGGGCTAAATACTACTCAGATTGCAGCTTTGACGACATCTGAAGGCAAAGCATTGACTACAGGCCAGTTGCTAGCGATGTTGGCCAGTCAAATATCTGCACTTAGAACCAACAATGTTGCTGCGCTAGCAACGGCTCAGATTGTAGCGTTATCAACAAATCAAATTCAAAGTGGTTTGACCACAGCTCAGCTTTTAGCTCTGACAACAACCCAAATCGCATCATTTACAACTAATCAAGTTCAATTCGGTTTGACCACAGATCAGATTATAGCTCTGACAACAACCCAAATCGCATCATTTACAACTAATCAAGTTCAATTGGGTCTAAGCACTGCTCAAATTGCGGCGTTAACAACAACCGAATCCAAAGCATTGATGACAAGTCAGCTGGTAGCGATGATGGATAATCAAATTACTGCATTGGGAACCAGTGACCTTGCGGCGCTAACGACCGGCCAGATTTCAGCATTGACTACCGATCAAATCTTGAATGGACTGCTGACAGCCCAGATTGCAGCGCTGACTACCGATCAAATTCAGAATGGTCTTACTACTGAGCAGATCATAGTCCTAAATACTGATCAAATAGTAGCAATTACCACCGATCAAATTCGAATATTGACGACTGATCAATGCTCGAATTTGACTACAAATCAAATTAATGCTTTAACTACAGCCCAGAGGGACGCTATGACGACAGATCAAACTTCCGTGTTTCAACATTAGCAATAATACGGCCAAATTTCTGTCTTTTGTTCGGGTGCGTGTTTGTGTAGCGTCAGATTAAAAGACAACTAAATAGATTTCTGACCTATTCGCTATAGCGCTCAGCAAAACTGTTACGCTTTTTCTCAGATAAACTGATACATTTTTTTGTTTCAATTAATTTTGGTAACGCTGGTTGAGAACAAGCCACTTGCCGCAATAATTTGAAACCATCAGACCCTTGGAATTCAAGATACGGCTTTTTAGACCCACCAAAAAATTTCTTAAATAAGCAATTCCTTTATAAGTCTAGTTTTGACAAGGCAGTGAAAGCCGCACGCAGTAAACATTATTTTTAAATTCCGATACGACCGTAACAACGAAAAGCTTTTTCACTTGTTTTTTGTTACGGAGAAAGTATGGAAGAATATAAAAAATGCAGATACTGCGGTAAGCGCTTTGTACCTCACCCAGCAGTTCCCTTTCAGAAATATTGCAGTGAACCAACATGCCAAAAGGCCAGAAAAAGAGCTTGGCAAAAGGAAAAACTGGCAAATGATAAAGACTACAAAGAAAATCAAAAGCGTTCCCAAAAAAGATGGTTCAGTGAAAATAGAGGCTATTGGCGCAGTTATCGGAATAGGAAGCCACAATACACTCGTCAAAACAGAGTTCAGCAAAAGAAACGCAATCGTGAAAAGCGAATTTCAAGAATTGCAAAAATGGACGAGCTAACTCATGAATGCGACTGTATTAGAGGGGATTACAAGCTCATCCCTCTTTACAAAAAAAAGATTGCAAAGATGGACGAGCTAATCGTAAGAATCAAGCCAATTTCGAGAGTTTCCGCTGATGACCAACAACCTTCACCATGATTGCAAAGAAGTACTAGCTCGGCGTTTATTGCTTTCGCTGGTAAAATTTGTATCAGCAGGTAATTCAAAACCCAGCGTAAAGGAAAAAACACGTGGAAGAAATCGAAATTTCAACTTTGGATTTGAGTTATGAAAAATGCCGAATGAGATCACCTGAAACCGAGAAGAGATTGTTGTCATCAATTATGGAAACTGGAATTCGTGAGCCATTACAAGGTGTTAACGCGAATGGAAGGCGCGTTTTACTTGATGGATTCAAGAGATACCGTTGTGCTAATGCTTTGAAAATCCCTATTGTTCCATATCATGCAATGAGCACTGACGAGACTCTCGGAATAATTGAGCTTTTGCGAATGTCAAATGCAAAAAGTCTTACGATATTGGAACAGGCCAGTCTGATTGACCAACTAATAAAGTTTCAAAAACTTAGTCAGTCGGAAATTTCTACTCAGCTTGAAAAAAGCAGAGCTTGGGTCAGCGTACGAGTTGGAATTATTGAACACCGATTTTCACAGGCTTAGGAATCTTCTAAATTATACCCCAAAAATAATTTTTAAATTTGTACCAATAAATATGATTGCTCTTTCGAGAAGCGGCCTTTAGAAAAAAACAATCGAACTGGATC
>JADFXM010000044.1 GCA_015233565.1 Candidatus Rifleibacteriota bacterium | reverse complement strand
AAAGAATGCAATCGCCTGATTAGGTCTCTAAAAGAGAAAATACTCAAAACAAAAAAGCCAAAAATAGTTCCGAGAGCGGGGCGTTAAAAAAAATCAAAAAAAATAACGAGGGTACCCGAAATGTATGATATACCCAAAAATGTGGGATTTAGCAAGATTCGATTAGACTATCGTGGACTAGCTAATAGCACAAAACCCGCTTATTCAGCGGGTTTCTTAGACTTCTTTGGATTTCGTTAGACTCAATCCCAGTGGAGCTGATCGGGCTCGAACCGACGGCCTCGACAATGCGAATGTCGCGCTCTCCCAAACTGAGCTACAGCCCCAAGCTATGTCTTAACTACATCTAATAATATACTGTATTTTCAGAAAGTTTGCAACTAGGAAATCTGAGCTAACGAGACTGTCGAAAAATGCTCTATTTTTCATACTTTTATGTACCTATTCGAATTTTCGCCTCGTTTTTTTAGCATCAACAGCGGGCCGTTTTGTACCGAACAAAATGTACCAAGGTTATTCGACAGCTTCTAACGAGGCTGTCGGAAAAGTCTGGCACATTGAATTCGGTACAAAACGACATTGATTTGATGCACGAAAACGGAGCGAAAAAACGGGTTGGTACATAGAATTATCCAATTTTAGGGGTTTTCCGACAGTCTGAACGAGTCTGTCGAATAATCCCCTGATTTTCATTTTTCAATGTACCCACCCATTTTTTTCGCCCCGCTTTCTAGTATCAACAACGAGCCGCCTTGTATCGAACAAAATGTACCGCGATTTTTCGACAACTTCTAATGAGATTGATGAAAAACCAGAAAATTAGACTTTCTAATGTCAGACATCCCAATCTCGGGGATTTAAATTTGATACCATTTTTTCGATTAATGAATTGCCAACTTGCTTTGGAAGGAATCTTCTGATTTAGTTTTATGTAAGTTGGTCTCAGGATAAAATCCAACCGAAAAGTATTCCAAAAATCAGAAAACTACCTTTTGAAGCCCTTTTCCGAGAAAATGCCAACTATCGATACCAAGAATTCTGAATGTACCATTACAGGACATGATTTTTTATTGCAGAGGTTTTGGAAAATTCCATGGGGTAAGATTCTTAAACTTAGAATATTCCCGAGTGCAAGAACTTACTTAGGCGCCGTATGGAAATAAAGTGATGATTTTGCCTTTTTCCTTTGTCGGCAAAAGTATTGTATCTACTCCTCCAAAAGAGCTCGCTGAGGAAAAACGTGTACTCTTGCAATGATCATGTTATTTTTGGACGGCGCTTTACGCCGAAATATCAAATTGGCTCATTTGTTGGATACTGACTGATGATTCGAATTTGAAATCGAATTTGATTTTTTGGCTTTCCGCTACAGAATTCGCTAATTGTGCACTGTTATTGGATTGGTCGTTCGTCTGGGAATTTGAATCTGACTGTCCTACAGATTGAGTATTGTCATTAGCGTTGACTAAGGAATAGATACCTCCCGTTGGTTGATCACTGGAAGCATTTTGGTCACCTGGCTTCGAGGAAGTCAGAAAACCTTTCATCATCGAATCACGAAATTTCTTTGCATATTCAGCAAATTTCTTCAAAAAATCCTGGTACTCATTTTGAGTAACGTCATTATTATTTCCAAAGAGAAGTTTAATCATTCCACCTGTTTGTTGAAGGTTGGTATTATCAGCGGCGGATGCTTCTTGCACTGCCTGCGGTTGATCGGTTGTTGCCGGAGCTGCTGGTGTCTGGGTTTCATTTTGCTGGGTTGCTTCTTCTTTTATTTTTCCTACTTTTTCAAGGAAGTTTTTTGCCTGATCCTGCATTGAAGTTTTGATTTGATCGAAAGCGCCACCGGCTTCACCAAATTTCTGTTTCAGCTCACCAAAAAAGGAATCTGACTTCTTGAAAAAATCCTGGAGCGCATCTGGAGAGGCTTTGGTCAAGCCCTGGACAGCGTCAAAAAAAGCATTTGTGGTATCAGGAGAAATATCAAGCGAGGATTTTGTACCATTCATGAATGATCCGACTCCATCGATCTGTAAAGAGAAATTCTCCTGAAATTTTTCCGCAACACTCGCCCCTAGTTCGGTGAATTTGTTTCCAGCACTTTTCCCCATTTTGGCAGATACTTGCTGGGATAATTCGTAGAACATGTCAAATTGATATGAGATCTTCAATCCACTTTTCCCAGTTGTGTTATCCACTGAGGATGGTTGAGTTGCCGCAGGAGTTTTTTCATAACTATCTGAATTATTTAATGGATCTTTTGAAGATGTGTCCATTCCCCCCTGAAGCTCCAGTTGCCTGAATTGCTCAAGTGAAGTGAAATCGAAACCGGAAATTTTACTTCCCTGATCCGGTGTTTGGGGAAGAGGCTTAACGTCCATGTTTCCCTCCTGATAAAAAAAGTTTTTTCCTCATCTATCATTACTATCGACATTGCTTAGATAAATCTTAGCTCAATTATTTCAATTATTCATGCGTTCTCTCTGTTTTTCTCTTATTTCCTTCGTTTTTTACTTAGTGTTGCCCTGGTCGGCAGATTTAGTGGATTTCTTTTCCCCAGAAAAAATTGGAAAAACTATTTTGTTTTTTTTTGTTGCTGTTCTTTGACACTGATTGGGAGATGAACCCGAGGCATTTTTTCTTGAGTTTTTTCGTGGAACTTCCGTCATATATGCATCAAGAGGTCTGAATCTCGAATTCAACATGGTTTTTTTATGATCCGCGGTAAACTTCCAACTGTTTTTCGCTGGCTTTCAGACTGTCGGAAAACCCCTAAAAATGGATAATTTCATGTACCAGCCCGTTTTTTCGCTCCGCTTTCGCGCATCAAATCAATGTCACTTTGCACCGAATTCAATGTACCGGACTTTTCCGACAATCTCTTTGGAGGAGAAGCACTTTCGTTCAGTTTGTCGAAATAATCTAAAATCAATCTTTCTTTATAAAATTTTTTGCTTTTTCCTTCGCTTCCAGGCACTTTTCTTTCGAAAGTTTTAGTGTCAGCTTTTCGGAGATTCTAAATGCCTCATCGACCAGTTTTTCATCGGATCCGTCGCGTGAAGCAATAATAGCCCAGGTTAGTGCTTCAACCTGCTTTTCAATAATACTCTTTTCTCCGGCATATAAAACAGCAAGGTTGATTTGTGCACTGGTCTCTCCAAATTCTGCTGCTGTTTTCCAATATTCTTCAGCTTTTTGCATATCCTGGGGTCTGCCCAGGCCTTGTGCGCACATTAAGCCTAACATGCTTTTCGCTCTGGCATTTCCCAGGCTGGAAGCTAGTGAATACCATTTCCAGGCTTCATCATAGTTTTTGGTTGTTCCTTTTCCTTCCAGATATAGGTCTCCCAGAGCACATGCAGCTTTGTGATTATTTGTGTCATCGGATGACATTGCCCAGTGCGTTAATTCCCTTATTGCAGAAGGATAATCACCTGATTGAATGTCTTTCGCAGCGGAAGGAAGGCCTGCAACTACTGACCGAATCGTAATTAGCAAAAAAAGGCCAATAACAGGAAAAATATATTTTTTCATCTTTTTCCTCTTGAAATTGATTTATGGATAATCTATCATAAAATCGGTTTTTTGGGAAAACTATCGGGAGAAAAGAATGGCAAACAAGACCTCGCTTGGACTACCTGAAAACATAGAAGCTTTGACAAGTTATTTTGTTTTTTTTATCAGCGGAGGATTGATTTTTGCCCTTGAGAAGGAAAACAAGTTTGTTAAATTTCATGCCATGCAATCTATAATAATCTCAATTCTTTTGATAATACTATCAATAATATTGAATTTTATCCCTATCATTGGTTGGATAATGCTCTTCCCTCTTGCTCTGGGAAGCCTTTTCCTCTGGATTTTCCTTATGTTAAAAGCTTTTCAGGGAGAGAAATTTAAGCTTCCGATAGTCGGAGATTACGCTGAGAAAACCTCCGAAAGTTGAAATGGCTGGCCAAAGCCCTTCACAGATGTCTGAAGGGCTTTCGGTTTCTTTAGAGAATGTTTGAAGAAGGCCTTTTAGTCAGGGAATTAAAATTTGGTTTTTCCGACCAGTTATTGCTTCAAAATGTCAGTTTCGAATTGAAACCAAGAGAATGCGTTGCCCTTCTGGGAAGCAATGGCGGAGGAAAAACTACTCTTTTGCGCTTGTTAACCGGCTTCCTCCCAAAAATTTCCGGTCTGATAAAATGGGACGGGAAAGATATTGATTCTCTTTCACCTCCATTTCTTGCTAAATTGGTTTCCCTCGTCGAACTTATGGATGTTCCTTTTTTTTCGATGTCCGTTATTGAAATGATAAGACTGGGAAGAAGTCCCCATTTGGGGTTTTGGGGAAACTTCTCCTCCGATGATGAACGTATAGTCCAGGAAGTCAGTGAAAATCTTGGGCTTGGGAAACTCCTGAACCGATCCTATCAAAAGTTGAGTCTGGGAGAAAAACAAAGGGTCGTTCTTGGAATTGCTCTTGTTTCTCAACCGAAGTATCTTCTTTTAGATGAACCCACTTCGCACCTTGATCCCAGACATCAGCGTGATGTAATCGGGATGGTAAGGAACCTCTCAAAAAATTGCGGGGTAGGAGTTTTGGCCGTACTGCATGATATTAATCTGGCAAGGTTTTTTGATAGGGTAATTTTCCTGCACAATGGATGTATCGTGGCAGATGCTTCACCAAACAAGGTTTTGAGTGAAGAAAACCTTGATCAAGTCTATGGAAAAGGTGTTTATAGTCTTCACGATTGGGAAGGACTTCCCGTGGGAATTCTTCGAAATTGAAGCAACAAGCCTGTTAAACTCAGAACAACGATTATTACGAAAATCCCAAAAAAGATGATAGGTTTTGCTTTTCCAGATTTCAAAGCTAATAAAGCCAGGTTTTCGCGCGAATGAAAAAGTATGGGCCAGGCTTTCTCTGCAGGAGTTCCCGCTAATTCGCTCGGTGGAAGAGTCTCCGAAAATAGTCCCGTGCTTTTTAATCCGGTTGCTATCATCCCATCATCAAATGACCAGGCCACTTTGTCGAAGAAACTGAACTCAGTTCCTCCCAGAAGTGTTTGGTATCGGTATTCCTGAAGAACGTGGTACAAATGCCAATCGAGTGACAATCCCGCAAAATTTACCATTAGTCCCCAAATAAGGCCGACAAAGAAAATCAATCTGGCGAAAGATTCCCCTGCGAATAAGTTCCCAAACTTTGTTTTTCTTTCAAGAGTATTCTTATCGCCTTGGGTTTCGGCTTTATCAAAATGCCTGTTATTTTCCCCGGTTGAGTGCTTTTCAGATTCCCGAAAAATCTGAAAAATTTGCTTGCCATGCGGGATCAATTCTCGGGTATTGCTGCAATCGTCTTGAAGATTGGCTATAGAAGATTCGTTCTTTTTACCTTTTCGCGTTGAAGAAATGCCCTGATGCAAATTTGACATCTTATTTTCTGAGAATTGCTTATCGCTCAGGCTGAGAATCGCAAAAAAAACCAGAATTGGAAATGCCGGCAGAACTAGTCTTGGTCCCCAGCATAATCCTCCGTGCCAATGCATGAAGATCGAAGAAATGCAAAAAAGGATAACGAGATTGGAAAGCAAGAACCAGGTTTCCTCACGATTTCTGTTGAGCATTTTTTTTATTCCGGGATAGGCGAAAAGCAGAAATGGGGAATAGGCTATTATTCCTTTTCCTGGGGATAAAAGCAAGCCTGAGATCCCTTCCAGAAAAGGGGTTATCAGGAGTTCTGAAAAATCCCCTCCCAAAGGTTTAAAAATTCCCCCCAATAAGAAAATTTTGAATGCCTGAAGTGGCAGGGAAGCTGCAAAGAAACCCAGAATCGCTGCAATTATTCCACTGAACCCGGAGACTCGCACTAAAAAAAACAGGGCAATCAGAAAATGAAATCCTGCCTGTTCTTTTGCGGAGTAGGCTAATCCGAAAAAAATGCCGGCAAGAAGGCTTCGGTACTTTGATTTCTTCCTGTGTGCGACTATTGTTTCGCAGATTCCTGCAAGTATAAAAGCCGTCAGAGGAAGGTCGCGAAATGCTGTTTTTGTATAAGCCCAAATCGGGGTGCAGAGGCCGACTGACAGGACAGCTAATAGAGTCCAACCACGACTAAGTCCGAATATGCCACACAATCTCAACATAAATAATGAAATCAGTACTCCTGCTATCGGCCCGGCAAAGGAAAACCAGAATCTGGCTTCACAATTTGGGTATTCTGCTTCTCCAAAAGGTTGTTCCCGATCGTTTCTTAGGTTGCAAAAATTAGTCCCGAACGATTTTAGTCCGGCAAAAACCAATGGAAAGTGAAGTGGTAGCAGACCAGGTCCAAAAATTGAATAGTTGCGGCCATCATTTCCGTGAATTAGGAAATAACCGGTTGGAACAGTGCTCATCTGTTTTGACACCAACGAAAAATCAGTGGAAAAACGATATGTTGAACGGTACAGATCTTCCTCGTCAGGAGAGGTTTGTCTGCCACTAATCGAAAGAAAGTAAACTCCTCCAATCAATAGAAGAAGGAGAATTTTTTCATTTAATTTCAAAGTGTTCATTCCTCGTTACAAAATTTTGACAAAAACCGCAAAACCTTCTTTGATGGTAGGCCCTTTTGGTTCACTCAAACTATTTGTTATACTAATTTCAATTAGTTCGTTCATCCTGCTTTTTCCAATAAAATTTGTGCACTTGAAAGATATAGGTGATATAATTTTGCATTCAAATAAATTTTCGGCAAGTGTTTATACTTTTTTAAATGGATGGTTATAGAATTTCCTTGGTTTCAAGATTAACTTGGTCAAGATTAAAAGGACAAAGAGATGGCAGAATCTGAAAAAAAGCCATTAATGCTGATTGTTGACGATACTCCGGAGAATATTGATGTCCTGCGTGGCATACTTGGATCCGAATTCCGAATAAAAGTTGCTGTGAGTGGGGAAAAGGCTCTCAAGATTGTTGCAGGAAGCGAAAAACCCGATTTAATCCTACTTGATGTGATGATGCCGGGAATGGATGGATATGAGGTGTGTCGGCGTTTGAAATCAGAAGAAATGACTCGGAAGATTCCAGTAATATTTGTGACAGCAAAAGATCAGGTTTTCGATGAGACTTATGGATTCAGCGTTGGAGCAGTGGACTATCTAACCAAGCCGGTCGTTCCGGAAATCGTTTTGGCAAGAGTCAGAGCGCATGTAGAGCTGAAATTGGCCCGTGAAGAAATCGAAAAGAGCAATCAAATGCTTGAGATAAAAGTCCGGGAGCGTACTGCCGAACTTTCTCTAACCCAGGAGGTTACGATACAGAGCTTGGCAGCCTTGGCTGAAACGCGTGACAACGATACAGGAGACCACATTATCCGTACCCAGAGATATGTAAAAATCCTTGCCGAATATTGTGCGAAGCGTCCGGAATTTACTTCTTATCTCACTTCAGAAACCATTGAGTTGTTGTACAAATCTGCGGCACTTCACGACATAGGAAAAGTCGGAATTCCTGACCGGGTTCTATTAAAGCCGGGAAAATTGACTCCTGAAGAATTTGAGGAAATGAAGAAACATACGAATCTTGGTGCGGAGGCAATCGAGAAAGCGGAAAAATTGTTTGGTCCGAATCGATCGTCCTCGTTTCTTCGATTCGCACGGGAAATAGCACATACTCACCAGGAAAAGTGGGATGGAACCGGTTACCCTCGTGGGTTAAAAGAAAATGACATACCGATTTCAGGACGTTTGATGGCAATTGCAGATGTTTATGACGCACTTGTGAGTCGAAGATGTTACAAAGCTCCTTTTTCTCATGAGGTCGCCGTTAAAATTATTTCTGAAGCTTCCGGAAAGCACTTTGATCCTGGCATGATAGAAGTATTCAAGGAGATTCACCTGGAATTCAAAAAAATTGCTGATGAGTTGTCATATGACACTAAAGGTGAAGCTTGATGTGGCAAATCAGTTATTTTGATTTTTTGTGGGTGTAGCAATACATGCCGGTTGACTTGCCAAACTTACGGATTTACTGGCCTGGTTACCTTCAATCGCTTCTTTTAACAACTGTTCCTGCAGTTTCATCATTTCTGATTGAGAGAGGAAAGAAGTTCCTGTCGAGAGTTCATCTGAATTTTCCTGGGAATCATTAATTTCCTGAACTACCGATTTGGTTTTTTCCAATAAAAAAGAACTCCCGCTTTCGAATTTATATATTTTTAGATGATCTGAAGGGGAAAAGGAATCAAAATAAGATGGCCTGAATTCTGTTTGAAATAACTTTTCTGTTGAAAGTACAACTTTGTGTTCTTCAGGAAAACTTTTCGAACAGGAAAATAACAGTAAACCGAAAATAATTCCAAATTTCAAATTTCCCTGTAAACCGTTCATCATCAACTCACTATTTCGATTGCAATTTACACGCTTCCTGAAAACTTTATTGGAAGCGAATTTTCACTTGAAAAACTACTCAAAGTTTTCCCCGAATAGGAATATAACATTTTGGAAAAAAAGCACGAAGCTACAATAAAAGTCACCTTAATTGGAGACTGCATACCAAACCAGAAGGTTATCCATTACTCTGAAATCGGCACCTCCTGATCTTTTCAATGCAGAAAGGTAAGCGTTTAAAGTAGCTCTATATAAAAAATGTTCCCATCCACCCTTTTTAACTGAAAAGTGTGTCAGAAAACTTTTCAGAAGTCTGTCAAAAGATTGTGGTATTGCAAGAAGCCCTTTGAGAAAATTTATCGCAGCTTCAGTATGTCCCAGGTTTTCGGCAATCAGTCCGTTAATGTTGTTGATGGGAGAAAAATGTCCTCCGACATACCAATCCGCTTTAAGGTTTCGAAGACGTTTGCAAGTTTCTATGTGAGCTATGGGGTCGAAAAGATATATTAACCTGTGTTTATTGATTACCTGTGCGGAAAAGAGAGTATCTGCAAGAAACGCGACTCCATCAACGAGAAAGCCCTTTTGTCCGATTGAATGTCCTGGGAGGTCAATTATTTCAATCTCAGTTTCCCCGAATTTAATTTGTTTTGCGTCAAATATTTCAGCTTTGCTTGGCTCAGCAATAATAAATGGATTTAGCAGTTCAGGAAAAGGTGCCCCCCCAAAAAGAGCAATCGCTTGCATAAGAGGATTTCCTATGGCTGGAGCTTCATTGGTTGATGCGAATATTTTGCATCCGGTACTTTCTTGGATTACTGCATTCCCGCCTACATGATCAGCATGAGCGTGTGTATTCAAAATGGCTTCGACTTTATATCCGTAATTGCCGATCAATTCGAGAATACGCCTCCCAGTTCGTCGATCAAACCCACTGTCGATAAGGACAACGCGATTCTCATCAATCTTGACAAGGCCAATACTTGTTCCTGCAAGAATGACTTGAACTTTCGGACTGAGGGCCTTAATTTGTATCATCTCAATATTTCGAAGGAATGCTCATTGCGATGAATTCATTGCCTCAGCACTTAGGCTGTCGGCTGTTTAGCTCGCAATGTCCCATTACGCGCTAACCTCCATTTAGTGAAATAATTCAAATATTTCCGTTCTTTCTGTGATTGAAATCGGAGATAACTATCATTCCTTCATGACAGATTGAAATTATTTCAACACTACAATCAGGAGTGCCCGAAAAATCGATGCGGGGAGCGAGTACCTCAATAATAAAGGGGTCTTCCCGGTAGGGGGAAAATTGGGCTTTGTAAATCCAGGCATCTACTGCTTCTCGTCCTTCGACTTTGAGTTTCACCTTAACGAAACTGAATTTTTCACCTTTTTTGATTAGCTTCAATGCAGGATGCCAAGGTACTGCTTCAGTTTGAAAATCTGGTTTTACCACAACTACCGGTTTTTCCAGGCGAATGTTTATGGTTCCTAATTGGCATTTCGCAAGTTCCGGACAAACTTTTTCGAAATAGGGCATCTGTTCCTTTAAAGTTTTATGTGCTTCGCCTAAACCTCTTTGAACCTTTCCCTTGATTGAAAACATTCCGGCCTCCACAAAATTCACTAAGCTCCTTCTCTGTCACCTTAAATTTCGGTGTTTTTTTTTAAGAATTTTTATTTCTTGGAAGGAACTCTTTCATTTTTTATTCATTTCAATATAAAAATATCCTATTAATACAAATATGGCAACCTCAATTTTCCAATTTTGATTTTTTGTTTTCTCCTGATTACTATTATTGAACGTTTGTTCGATGATTTTAATCATTGGGCATGCGCATTAAGTAAGATTGTTTAAATAATCGTGAGCGCAATAAAGTTAAAAAAAAATCATTAGTATTTATACCTTTGAAGCAGACTCTGGTAGAATAGTTAGTTTGGGTTGAAGCGTTTTGTCTGATTCCAAACAGTGTAATTGCTACATTGTTTGGAAATGTGATAGAATTTTTATAATCTCAACGATAGAAAGGAATGAGATATTTTTATGGACGAAGAAGATATTAAGCTTCCTGAACCAGAACCTAAGAAAAAGAAAAAAGATAAAAAACGTCGGCTTGAAAATGAGCCCCCTCCTCAAATGAACCCCTTGGAACTGGAAAATGCTCACAAAAAATTCCTTATGATCATGTTTGGGCTATTTTTTGCAGTGTTATTACTCATGATTATTATGAATAGCCACTTTGACTTTTCATTAGACGGAGGAATTTAATATGGGAGAAAAAAAATGACTCGACGCGATGGAAGAAAAAACAACATGATGCGTGAGGTTCTTATTCAGCCTAATTTTGTGAAGTTTCCTCACGGGTCGGTTTTAATCTCATATGGTGACACAAAAGTAATTTGTACTGTAATGATTGAAGAGAAAATCCCCCCTTTCCTTCTTGAAAAAAATCCAGCACAGGGGTGGATGACAGCTGAATATTCGATTCTTCCAGGGGCGGGTCATGTCAGAAATCCCAGGCCGGGTTATGGTAATAATCAACTTAAAGGAAGGGTCCATGAAGTTCAAAGAATGATCGGAAGAGCTCTTCGGGCTGCAGTTGATCTCAAAAAGATTGGTCCTCGCACTTTGATGATAGATTGTGATGTACTCCAGGCAGATGGTGGAACCAGAACTGCTGCTATTACCGGAACAATGGTTGCTGTGGAATTGGCCATTCAAAAGATGCTTAAGGACGGAAAGATTGCTGAAAACCCTATTAAAACAAACGTTGCGGCAGTCAGCGTTGGAATTTTATCGAATGAAATTATTCTTGATCTCGATTATTTGGAAGATTCATCGGCTGAAACTGATACGAACATAGTTATGACAAGAGAGGGCGGTTTGATCGAAGTGCAAGGAACTGCAGAACATGGCGCTTTTTCGAAATCCCAGCTTGATCAGATGCTTGAAATCGGCCAGGATGCAATCAGAAATTTGTTTGCTCTTCAAGACAGAGCTCTAGGAAAAAATAGATGAAACTTTGGTTTGCAACAAAAAATCAAAATAAGGCCAGAGAGATAAAGCAGATTTTTGGAGATAAGTTTGAGATCCAAACATTGCTTGATATTCCCAATTTTCCAGAAATAAAGGAAGGCGGAAACACTTTTCAGGAAAATGCGCTTTTCAAAGCTCAGACTCTCTGGAATTTTGTCCGTGAACCGGCTTTCGCAGATGATTCGGGACTTGAAGTAGATATTCTGGGAGGTGCTCCCGGGGTGTTTTCTAACCGCTACTCCTCACCTGATCCAAATGACGAAAAAAATATTCAAAAACTCTTGTCTGAAATGAAAGACTTTTCACGAGGAAAGAGAACCGCAAGATTCCGCTGTTGCATTGCTTTTATTGACGAAGATGGTGCATCAAGATTCTTTGAAGGCACTCTTGAAGGTCTGATCGGATTCGAAAAAAAAGGGATCAATGGCTTTGGTTATGATCCGATTTTTAACCTCCCCGAAAGAGGAAAAACGCTTGCCGAACTTTCTTCCGAGGAGAAAAATCTGATTAGTCATAGGGGAAAAGCTGTTAAAGCTCTGAATGAGTTTCTGAAGATTCGTTATCACCTTTGAGCTTCTGGGTCATTTCAGTAATTCCGGATTTGAAGCGATAGAGCATTTTGCATTTTGAATTAAATTTGCTCAGTACAGCTTTCATGTCTCTGAACCAGAGGGTATTGGGCTATTTTTCACAAATAATATTTTTATAATTTTGCCAGAACCGCGATATTGAGAGCATAGGTTTTTTTATTTTGATTTTCGGTCAAAAGAATTATCCACCTTTTCCCAGCTATCGACTTTTTGAAAAACTCTTCCGGAGAGCAATTTCCAGGATTCCTCGAGTTTATCGAAAGGATGTTGGGGTTTTTGCACTTCACAAAAAAACTCTTAATTCACCCGAAAAAATCTCGGGATTGTTCATTCTGGGAACTTATCAACCTGCTTATGGATGGATGGAACCAACAGTTTCATTATATTATGGTTCATTCCGAAGAATTTTTTCGGGAGCAGATTTGAACCGCATTTTTCGGGAAATTAAAAAGACTCTTTTGCATGAACTCCTCCACCATTGGGAACACAAGGCTGGCCGGGATGAGCTCAGTGAAGAAGACCGATATAAACTTCAAGCTCTCAGAATAAGGGCTGGAAGGATTGATCCGGAGAAAGAAAGAAAACGGATTATCGAAGCCCTGCTTTTCGTGTATATAGTGTTTTTATCAATTGCTATTGCTGCAAAGATTCTTGATTAAGGGCGTTTGAAGTTGTCGAAAAATCTCGGTACATTTTAATCGGTACAAAGCGGCTCGCTGTCGATGCTAGAAAGCGGAGCAAAAAAGTGGGTAAGTACACAAAAAGGAGAATTTTAGGGGATTTTTCGACAGACTCGTTTGTATTGCTGTCACATTTTCAGTGTTTTTGGATTTCCATTTTTTCCGGCCTGGCTTTTTTGCGATTCTCGACCATTTCTCTGAACTTTTTCAATGTTTCTTCCAATGGTTCAGATGCAGAAAATTGGGGTTTAAGAATTAATGGATTTTTCTTGAATTTTGAAGGATAACCTTCCTCGGATTTTTTGGAAATCGCTTCATCAGAAGATCCAATTGTCTTGATTTGATTTTGCCCGGCTTCATCGTGGAAAAGAACAACCATTTTGCCGCTTGCTGCTTCATGGTCAATTCGATCTTCAATACTTCCGGTTTTGTCTACCGAAATAGGATCCAGGGTTTTTATTGAGCCAGTTTTGATTTGATATGATTCGAGTTGGCTTTTCAATGTCTGTATCCGCTCGTTAATCTTATCCAATTCAGAAGCTGCAAAAAGGCTGTTCCCTAACCCAATTATTAATAGAACTCCTATAATTGATTTTTTGACCTTTGGCATTTTCTTACCTTCCTTTCGGGCTTTGTCGAATTTGAACATTAATCGACATCTGTTCAGGTTTTTCTTAATTATGTTATAATGAACATCGTTGAAAAAATGATATGCAAGAAAATATATTGAAACAGTTGGAAAAAATTTCTCTTGTTTACGGCCTTTCTTTAATATTTCTCGGAAGCTTATCAGCAATTATTTTTGTTGGCCCTCTCCCTTCACTTTTAGTCCTTCTTTTTTCTTCGCTTTTTCTACTCTCTTCTTTAATTATTTTTCGCTTACGACGCGAAAATTCCGCTCTTTTAAAGGCATGTGAGAAAAAGTTGGAGGAAAGCGAAAAAACTTTCCTTTCAATTATTAATTGTACAACCGATGGAATGATTGTTGCCGACGATGAGAATAAGATAATTTATGTCAATAATCAGTTTTTGGAAATGTGGAAAATTCCATCTGAGGTAAAAAACTCAAAAAATGCTCTTGATTTCCTTCCATTTCTGGTCGAACAGCTCGTCGCTCCTGAATCTTCAAAAAATTGGTTCAAAGACCTCTATCTTACTGATTCTCCGAAAACAGAAACCATAAATCTAAAGAATGAAAGAATTTTCGAATGCCTGTATTTTCCATTTATTATTGGCGAGAATAAAAGAGGCAGAGTGCTTAGTTTCAGAGATGTGACAGCCAAAAGAAAAATTGAAACTCAAAAGCAGCTACATATGCTTTTTGTCAGGGAACTGATTGAATCCTTTCCTTCACCGATGTACTATAAAAGCAACAAGGGTATTTTTCTTGGATGTAATGTTGCTTTCGAGCAAATGGTGAATCTCCCTCGCGAGAAGATCGTTGGAAAGAGCGATTTTCAAGTTTTTGCGTTGGAACACGCTGAGATAATGGAAAGAAGCGACCGAAAACTTCTGAGTGAGAGTGGTTTGCAGATTTTTAATCTGGAAATTCCCTCTTCAAATGGTGCTCTGCGCGAATACACTTTCCGAAAAAGCCTTTTTAAGGATTTTGAAACAAGGACTTCGGGAATTGTTGGGGTAATTCTTGATATTACTGACCAAAAGCGGAATGAGCGGGAACTATCGGAGGCAAAAAATCAGCTTGAATATGCGAATAAAAACCTAAAACAGTCAATGGAGCGATCAGCTCGACTTGCGATGGAAGCGCAGTCTGCGAGTATGGCAAAATCTCAGTTCCTTGCGAATATGAGCCATGAGATTCGCACCCCGATGAATGGAATAGTCGGAATGACCTGGATTTTAGCTGAAACCAACTTGTCTCCAGACCAACGGCATTTTGTCGAAACGATTAAATCATGTGCTGAAGCGCTTCTTTCAATTATCAATGACATTCTTGATCTTTCAAAAATTGAGTCAGGAAAGTTCGAACTGGAAAGAATTCCATTCAACCTGAAGACTCTATTTGAAAGTCTTTATGATATGTTTTGGATTAGGGCAAATGAAAAAAATCTTAGATTGAAGTTCTCAATTGGTTCGGATGTTCATTTAAAGATAGTTGGTGACCCGGGAAGACTCAGACAAGTTTTTCTCAATTTACTTGGCAATTCTTTCAAATTTACCGAGATTGGGGAAATTTCTCTAAAAGCTACTCTGGTATCCGATGATTCACTGTCCACAGATGTTAAATTTATTATTTCCGACACAGGAATTGGGATACCTGCACAAAAGATAAATCAACTTTTTTCACCTTTCACTCAAGTGGATTCCTCCTTAACCAGAAAACATGGTGGAACAGGATTGGGTTTGTCCATCAGTCAGAAATTGATTGGTCACATGGGCAGCAAAATTTCGATTCAAAGTGAAGAAAACAAAGGGACAACTTTTTCATTTATTTTGAGTTTTAAGAAACAAACCGCAGAACAGAGTAAAGACCTGGAAATCAGGGGAGACCTCAGAGGTAAAAGAATTTTGATCGCGAATGAGACTGATCCATCCAAAACAATTCTGAAAGATATCCTTGCTTCCTCAAATTGCTTTGTTTCTGAAGCTGAAACTCTTGAAAAAGCACAATTATCGGTACAAGAGGCTTTTGAAAGGAAAGAACCTCTGAACGCGGTAATTTTCTCAATTGATAAATGGGAAGACTCTCTTGAAAAAACTGCGGAGGTTTTCAAAAGCAATCAGTTAATGAAAGATTTAAAGTTGATCTGCATTACCTCATTGGGAAATCGGGGCGATGCTTTAAAATTTCACAAATATGGTTGGGATGCGTTTTTGACCAAGCCAATTGAAGAATTTGAGCTGTTGGCAATTTTAAAGACCTTATTTTCTGAAATTAATTCCCATGTGGAAGGTCTTATTTTGACCAAATATTCAGTTGCTGAATTAAAAACAAGTTCACCGGCAATTCTCGTTGTGGAAGATAATTCTGTTAACTTGCAGGTTGCGGTTGCGATGTTGAAAAAACTTGGTTTTAGAACTGAAACGGCTTCTAACGGTCTCGAAGCAGTTGAAATGCTCATGGAAAAAGAATACGATCTGGTTTTTATGGATATTCAGATGCCTGTGCTTGACGGCTATGAAGCTACTAGAAGGGTTCGTGATCCCAAAAATGGAGCAAAGAATCCACAAGTAAAAATAATTGCCATGACAGCAAATGCCATGTCAGGAGACCGTGAGGAATGCCTTTCCGCCGGAATGGATGACTACATATCAAAACCGGTGAATATCAAAGAAATGATAACTATGCTTAAAAGGACTTTCCCTGATTTTCCGATTAATCAGCCCAAAGCTAAGGAAAACCGGTGAAGTGTGAAGCGCAAAGTTTTTAAAAATTTTATCCCTTTATTACGATAGTTTCCGGGAGAGTGAAATAGAAGCATGCTCCTTTATCCACTTCTCCTTCACCCCATACCTTGCCATTATGTCGTCTGATGATTCGCTGAACGATAGCAAGACCAGCGCCAAGGCCTTCAAAATCTTTGTTTGTGTGAAGTCGCTGAAAAACTCCAAATAATTTGTGCGAAAACTTCATGTCAAATCCAACGCCGTTATCCCGGACAAAAAATCTTTTCTTACCATCAAGGGTTTCAAGTCCAATTTTTATTTCCGAGGTTTCCTTTTTACAGGAATACTTCCAGGAATTTCCTATTAGATTGTACAAAGCAATTTTTATTAACCCACGATCGCAAAAAGCTGTCATGTCCATTGCAATTTGGATTTTTAAACTTCTGAGAGGTGAAGTATTTTTTAATTCATTAAGAATATCTGAGCACATTTCAGATAAATTCACAATTTCCAGATTCAATGGGTCTTGAGAAACTTTGGATAGCTTCAGCAGTTCTTCGACCAGAGAATTCATTCTTCGGCAACCGCCCCTCATTCGATTGATGTAATCCCGGGCCTGCTCATCCAGTTGGTCGTAGTAATCCTCGATTAGAGCTTGGGAAAAACCATCGATTGAGCGAAGAGGTGCACGAAGATCGTGAGAAATCGAATAACAAAAAGATTCCAATTCCTTATTAATTTCTGAAAGCTTTAATGTTCGTTCTTCAACGACTTTTTCCAGATTTTGATTGGCCATCTTTATTTCGTTTTCAATTTTCTTTCGATCAGTAATGTCACGAATATTATATAGAAGAAAGTCTTGATGGCCATCAGTGAATTTGGAGATTGCTACTTCTGTGTCAAATTCAGATTTATCTTGGAAACAACGGGCTTTCCATTCAAAAACCACGTTTTCATTATTTTTGACTCTCTGAATAAAATCTTTAAAGGCCGAAAAATCATTTTTGGGTGATGAGAGATCACATTCAAAGTCTAACTCGCCAACTTTTGAAGGATTAATTTGAAACAAATTGAACAATTTCTCATTTACCTGACTTATTTTGCCATCTAAATTTTGTATCAACAGTGGATCGTTGAGAGAATCAAATATTTTCTGGATTTTATTTTCTGAAGAGGTAATTCCTTCGTTGAGTTGATATTCTGTTTGTTGGCTTTGAATAAGGTAAATCGCGAAAATCATCATTATTATGCAAAATGTAATTAATATTGGGACAACGCGGTGTTGACCGATTATTTTTTTCCAAGTGTTGGCTTCGATAACCACTCCCAGGACTGCTTCTACTTTTTGAAAATCCTTGTCAATAATTGGAACGAAAGTGCTTTCCCATCCATTTGGGAGGATGATTGGTTCTTCGGTCGAGGAAATTCCAGACTTAAAGACCTCTTTTAAAGCATCAGATCTTTCATTGTAGACTCCCTCCGGTTGTAATGAATTTGAGGGATTCAGCGGGTCAGAGCTTAACAGGAAGACAATTTTTTCATCAACTTTTCTAAGAATATACAAAATACTTGATGGGGGAAAGTTTTCACGAATCAACTTTAATTTTTCATACAATGACAAATATTGGGGGTCCTTCAACTCTTCCGGAGAACCTTTCAAATTTGAAATTTCAGCTGGATTGAGAGCCAGAGAAGCCAGTTTTGCTTTTTCCTGAAGCGTTTTCTTGTTTCGGAAATTCTCTTCTCTTCCGCCTGTTTCTGTCAAAATCCATCCACCCAGGATCACTGTTGTCAATGCTACTAGTAGCCAGTGATGTGAGATAAAACGCGATTTCTGGAAAGGGATTCCGAGGGTATCCCGCCAGATGAGGTTTTTATAGTGCAATAGACAGCCCGCAATTACTAGAACGCAACAGCATCTGAATAGTTGGACCGGGGCCCCAAAAAATTGGAAGAAATTATCCTGATTAATTTTGTCTGCGAAATAAAACTGGGATTTTTGAACAATGAAGCCTGTCAAAATAGAATAAAAGAACATGGATAAACCCGTTAAAACGAGAGGAATAAAAATTCGAGGTTTTTTCCCTTTCGCTTCAAAAAGAAAAACAAACGCTGCCAATAAAGCTCCTGGGAATGCAAATGAATATCTACAAGCCGCATTCAGCGCAATTAATCCATTGGGAATTCCGGTAAATAAAAAAAGAAAAAAAGGTAAATAAAAGAGAGAAGATTTGACTCTGCCATGATTTGGGAAAAAATATTGACGTCCAAATTCCATGAGGGGGAGAAAGGACATAAAAACGATAATGAATCGAGTTACGGCAAAATTAAATGGATCATCCGGCAGAACCATGGTAACCAGATCAAGCCATTCATTTAATCCATGTATAAATCCGAACAGGCCAAGCCAAAATAAAGGGAACGGAGTTTTTGCATTTTTCAAAAATAGTCCGCATACAGCTGAAAGCAGGAAAAATGCAAAACCGTAAAGGAAAAATATGAAATCAAGCTGGTCGACGAAGAATTGCTTTCCCAGAATCATAGAAAAAAGAATTACTCACGATTTCTATAAAATTTCTTAGGAAATGATAGCATTAATAAGAATCTTGTGCAAAAAAAAAGAATGGGAATTTGAAAATTATGCTATTTATGCATTCTGAAGGCAACTGCGCATTGATTGTAGCCTACTCCCGAGCCGACAAATACCACGAGAGCTTTGCTTTTTATTTTTCCCAATTGTACTGCATCATCAAATGTTGCGGGAAGGCAGGCTGAACCGAGATATCCCCATTTATGCATAATTTTGTGGGCTTTTTCAATCGGCAGTTCGAGGGTCTCCATAACTTTGTTAATGGTTCTGTCGCGTACCTGAGTGAAAATTATGTGATCGATTTCATTGATTTCAAAATTCCCGTTTTGGGCGACTTCTCTGACTCTCTGTGGCCATCCCTCGTTATTTACGCTTGAGGGGAAGGGGTTGACAAATCTGACCTGGGTTTTGCCGGCTTTTACAGTCTCGATAGACGCGGGTTCATATGTCCCTCCCGAAAAAATTCCCCAATTCATAGCATAGGATCCATCTGCTTTAAAGGTGGAAGATATAAAACCGGGACTGTCGGAAGATTGAATTAAAGCAGCTCCAGCTCCATCTCCGTAATAGAACGCATTTATGTCATTTTCCACATCTGCAAGTTTGTGCATCATATATGCACCTGCAACAATAATATTTTTTATCTGCGGTTGACTTGAAATAATCCCTGCGGCGATTGCCAAGCCGGTGGGGAAGGATGCGCATGCACATCCAACATCAAAAGTTCCCGCATTTGTCAGACCGGCTTTTTGCTGCACAATTACCGATGTTGCCGGAGTAATAAAATCCGGGGTGTCAGTTCCTAATATCAAAAGATCAATTTTTTCGCGTGGGAAATTGGACTTATCCAGAAGATTTTCAATTGCTTTTGTTGCCAAATCTGAACAGGAAAAATTTTGCGGTGCATAAAACCGTGTTAATATTCCGGTAGCACTTTCGAGTTTTTCGATTGCTTCATTCCCGAATCGCTTTTTGAAAATTTCGTTAGGTTGCTCGATTTCCGGAATGTAGCTCCCGCTTTCAATTATTGTGGCATATCTATTCATTTTTAACTCCTGATTTTGTATTGCAAAATTAATTATTAAATACCATAACCGGAGTTTTTTTGTCAACCATCCCCATCTGATCTCAAAAAAGGCAGGGAACTTGGTCTAATCCTGACAGCTACAAAGGGTAAATTCATATTGACATTGGCAATTTACCATACAATTCAAAAAAAAATGCGAAAAATTGTTTTTTCCAAATTTTCTGCACTTGCGTTGATGCAGATTTAGAAGTCAAGTATTTTTACTCTTTTTCGCTGAATCCTGAAACTCCTCTTTGCGTTGCAAAAACTATAATTCTGTTTTTTTTACTTCTTCTGAAGGAGGAGTGATTTCTTCAATAGCTTTTGGAGGAAAAAAAATTTCGTGAAAAACAAGTTCTATTGGAATTAAAAAATAAACCAATAGAAGTAACCAAAGTGTGATAGAGATGTTTTTGTCACTCTTGAATCCTTGGGTAACAACCTCTATCAATTTCTCAAGACTGGGTCGATCTTGCTTTTGCATTTCGAAAATGGCGCTTCTTACAAGCTGGTTGACAAAAAAGCCGGCCAAAATTGTCACCAAAAGAAAAATTACAAAACTAATCCAACCCGCCTTTTTTCTCCCCAAAGTGGCATGGCCTGATCCTGGGCAAATCAAAAGGCTGATCAACACTGCAATTACAATCTTAAAAAATCTCTTTAAATTCATGGGAAAATTCTATGTTCAAATGAGAGAAATTGCAAGATGATCAAATTTTTTCGGTTCATTAATTTCAGTGTTCCATTTAAACTTCTTTCCAAGTTTCTCAAAGCTTGATTTGATAGCGATTTGCTTCCTCTTAAAGTTATTCTTTTTGAATCGTGTTGTAATTAGCATCATGTACAGTTTAAAAGAGGTTAAATGGGTCTGAAAAATTAAGCAGCTCTTGCTTTTTCAAATTCTTCGTCCATGCGCTTTTCAAGATTCCGGACATGTTCGGTAAGTGCAGCTATTGCAGAGGGATCACCTATTTTTGCCAGAGATTCTCCTGCTGCAATGCTAACTTCCTCTCTTGAATCTTTCAACGCGGCTATTAAAGATTGGACAACTCCTGAACCTCTTTTTTCGCCTAGTTGCACCGCAGAGATTCTTCTAATGCGCCAATCGGGGCTTTTTAGGCCTTTTTGGTACCGTGCGGTTTGATCCAAAGGTGTTATGTCTCCCATGGACCGAGGGGTTGCTAAAGGAACAATTTTCTTTGGAATAGCTGGTTCCATGCTTTCTTTTTCTTTTTTAAAGGATCGATAGATTCGCAGAAACACTTTTTCAACCAAAAACCATGTGATAAAATAAATGGTCGTCAAAAGCAAAATTTTTAATTCGATCTCGACCATTGCTATTAACCTCCAGAAATTCTTTTTTCAACCAAGTCTATCGGACGAATAGAAAAAAAAATTAATGGATTCGTTTGAAAATATCACACTTTTCATCTCAGAAAAGTCAAAATGGCTTCAGCAAAAATTATCTTTCAATGAGACTTTCAAGGAAAATACCATGCTGTTTCCAAGATGGGGAAGGTGGGATTTTTCAGAAATAATTTATTTGGCTAGACTTTCGAAAGCTTCTGGCTCAGTTGGAAAGGCTTTTCCCATTTTTAGAAGACCAACCATTTTGAATACTCCCATTGTTAATTCATTTAACCCTGTGAATACTAAACTGCCTTTTCTGTCTTCAACGACTTCTTCGGCAACTTCAAGAACTTTGGCAATTCCAAGGCTGTTTATGACGGGAGTTCCAGTGAAATTTATTAAAAAATTCTGGAATCCTAAAGCAAATCCTTCTTCGAAGGATTTTTTCAAAAATTCGCCACCCTCTTCATTGAGGTAACCATTTGTGCGAAGTATAAAAACATTTTTTACTTTTTCCGAAACGCAGGAAAAATTTTTATTTTTATCCATATTTTTATGAATAACTTAACTGGTGCTAATTGTCAACGAAATTATCAGGAAATTTAATAAATTTTTGAAAAGCTTAAATTTTAAAAAAAGATATTCAGGAAAAGTTAAGAAAATTTAAGATGAAGCCGATATGAAGACGCAATATGAATATGTTTCGACAAAAAATGGCTGGAGTAAAATGGGAAGGTGGACTCCGAAGGATTGCCCCCGACGGAAGGCACATTAACCCTGCACCGTGGCGATGCCCGGTTTGTGGAAAAGCAAGCCCGGCTTCTTCTCAATTCTGCGGATTTTGTGGAAGACCCGCTTCGCTAGCTGCAATATATGCTCTTCCAGGCAAACCTCCAAAAATTTCATTTGTAGAAAATAGCGAAAACTCACTGAGTGACCCTGAAAAACTTGGAATATTCCAAGCATTAGCGAAGAAATATAGGGGCCCAGAAAAGAAAAATTCCCCTGTGTCTCCTCTCATACCTATTAAAACCCCCCAAGAGGATTCCCTCAAGGAAAATTCAAAGGAACAGGTTACTTCCTTAATTGAAATTTCTGCGCTTCAACTAAAAAAAGAAGAAAGGGTTGAAATTCCCATTGAAAAGGGTAAAGAGAGAGAGAAAGAAATCGAAAAGAGAACTGAAGAAGAAAACAAATCAGAGAATGATAAAATCAGTGAAAATATTCAGGGAAAAGATGGTAGCAATGGAAAAGAAAAAATAAGTTTGAATTTCAATGACAGTCTCATTGAAAAGCCTATTGATAGTGAAGAAACTCGTGAAGGCAAGAAGGAAAGCAACAATGAATGCAACAATGAAAGCAATAAGAGTAATAAAGTAAGTAATGAGAATGAACCCTGGGATGTGAAGGAAGTCACTGAAAAGAATGAAACAAAGGCTCTTAGCAAAGTAGTTGTTGGAAATGAAACACAGGCGCTTAGTAATGCAGCTGTTGGAAATGAAACAGAGGCGATTAGTAAACTAACCGTTGGCACTGAAACAAAGGTGATTAGTAAAGAAGCTGTTGGCACTGAAACAATGGCTTCTTCCAATAAAGCAGTTGTTGGAAATGAGGCAAGGGCTGAAAATGAAATTAAAGTTGAGAATGAAGCTGGGACCCAGAATGTAAGTAAAACCCTGACTGAAAAAGGGCCAGAAAGTGAAATAAAGACCGAAAACGGTCAGAAAATTGAAAGAAAAATTGTAACTAATTCTCCCATAAATAGAATTGAAGTTTCTTCTGACAATAATCTCAGAGTAAGCAGCCCGCTTGAAAAGGCTGAAGATTTTGTTTTTGAGGGTAATCCGGAAACTCTGGAAATTGTTTCTTTACCGGAAACTATCAATGAACTTTCCAATGATCTTGAATTGATTGGAGAATTTACAGAAAAATGGGATACTGAAATTCCATCTCAACCTCAAATTGATCTGCTTCAACTTCAAAATGATCAGGTTCCGCTGCAAATTGATTCAGTTCAATCTCCTAATGGTTCTGATTCTCAACTGGAAACACGGGAAAAATCAAAACTCTCTGAAAGAACAAACCGGGTAGGAAATATCTTTTTCGTGGACTTTGCCGCGAGCAGTCAAACTTCTGTGGAGGAAGACCTTCCCTCGGAAGTTTTGATAGATGCAGATCCTTCATCTGAGTTGCCAAATAAGCGGATGGGGATCGTACATTTCAAAAAAGGCAAAAAAAATCTGAGTCGTGCCAGGATATCTTCGAAAATCATTTCCGGTTCCAATCAAGCTCAAAAAAGATTGAATTTGACTAAGATCATTGGGAAAAGTTTGTTATTGCCGGTAATTGGGATCTTGCAAATGACCGTAGTAAGTGTCGCATCTCCTTTTATCCTCTTCGATTCCGGGTTTTCTCCTAAAGCTTCCAAGACTGTTGATACTGTGTTGAATCGACTTGAAAAACCTCTGATTTGGTCGGATTTAAAATCCCACATTTCAATAAAATTGGGGCTTACTTCAAGTGAAGCAGATGAGTTTTCGAAACAAGCTTTGGGAAGACTTCCCGACAAAGACGAAATTATGTTTAAAACTGATTTGAAAAGAATGAGAGTGTTCTTAGCCGGAATAAATGGAATTCCTTCAGGTATACTACCCGATTTAGAAGGAAAGGGGCCGGTATTTGCTTCTCAACTGAACCATGAGAAAGCCAAGAAGCTTCAATTTCCATTTGTTGATGTTTCTCTTAACCATCCGGTATATTTTGCGTGGAAAAATCTCCTGGAGATGGGATTAAATCTAGCTGACCAAAACCATCAAGCCAGACCTTCCGATGACCTGAAATGGACAGAATGGCGCGAAATCGCTCAAAATGTTGGAGACCTATTCAAAAAATATTTGGATCGCGATCTTCCGATTCCAAGCCAGTTTGTTTATGGAGTCATGACAAAAGATGAAATTTTGAAGGAATTCACAGGTTTTGTTTCTCAGCTTCCTATGCAGAAGGGAAGTTGGTTGGAAAAACTCACTCTTTCTTCCAATTCAAGAATGGAAGCGTTTGGCCTTCTGAGTTCGATGCTAAATGGAGAATAAATGCTTAATAGGCAAAAAATTTGCAAACGGGGCAAGCAAATCATTGCTCTGAGCTTGAATTCCTCAACATTAAAAGTTGATGGCCCTTTTCTTTTTTTCAAAATTCTGGAAAATGAACTCTCTAGCCAGCAGTTCAAGCAGTTCAAAATGCATTTGCTTGATTTTTTCGAATTAATTTCCTTCAAATCGAGGGTATCCAGCATCAGAATTTTGGTTTTAATTCTTTTTCTGTTTTCTTCATTTAAATTGGAATCAGCTGAAAAATCGCTAAATGAAATCCAGATTTCCAACAGTCAGGGAGAGTCAATGGTTAGAGTTGCCCTTTCAGAAAATGTCGAACCTATCATTCGTTTTGTTCCCCGCGAATCCTATTGGGTGGCAGATTTTCCGGATGTAATTCCGGAAGTACCTCTTACACCGTCTGCCTCAAAGGGATGCCCCTTAAAGCTAATTAGATTTTCGGAAATTAGAGAGCCTTTTTCCCACTTGAGGATCTTTTTTCACGTTAAACCTGAAACGAATCTAAAGTTAATCCATGAAAAAGATGGATATACATTTTCCTTTAAACCTGGCGAAATCAAATTAAACGCAATCCAAAATCCCATCTCGCCGGAAAGTTATGCTGGGAGACTTCCGAACAGCTTGTTAGCTCCTTGCTCAGTAGGAAATTTCAAAGAAATAGTTTTAGATGTGAAAAATGCTTCAACAAAGGACCTTTTTCAGGAGCTTTCTAACCAGGCACAGATTAAAATTAGATTTCGAACCCCTCCTCCGAAGAAAGTCACATATAAGGGACATGAAACCTCTGCATTGAAGGCAATGGCCAGACTTGCTGAAAATATTGGAATGGTTTTATCCCGGGAAGGTGATCTTTGGTGTTTGACGGATGTCAAACATCCCATTCTTTTGATTCCAGTTGATGAAATGATATGCGGTGATATTATTGAAGGCCTTACTTTTCGCGAAGCAGTGTTCAGGCTGGCTGGCGAAGATTTGGCAAAGAAATTTCTGACATCTTGTTCTTTTGACGAACAAGAAAAAAAAATCAGAGGTGTAGCAAAACTGAGTGCTCCTCCAAGAATTTTAATTGAATACTTATTAAATAGCCAATTTGTTTCGATAGATAGTAGTGAGAATACCGGAAAACTTTAAGTTCACCGAGCAAAAATTTTTTATTATGAAATTGAGAAGCGAGTTAAGAAGCGGATTTAGAAGCGGGTTTAAGAAAAAAAAGAATGCAAACGTTCAATTGAAATCGTTTGTAAATTTTTTCATTTCCCTCTTTCGAAGGTTTATTAACTCGATGAGATCGGTACTGGCTTTTTTTTGGCTGAAAGGTGACAACTATTTCAGAGCTTTAGAAAACGGGAAAGCTTTTCCTGTCAGGACCGGGAAAAAGAAATTTCAATTTTCCAGAATACCCCCAACTCGGCAAGAGGCTGAGGAAAAAAATAAATCAATGAGTGCTAACAGTGGTGCAAAATGGCTTCGAGGAATTTACAGATTAGCCATAATTGTCTTGTTTTTTTCGATTTTTTCAGGCTTTCACTCGAAGGAGATTTCTTCTTCTCCTAATTGGGTTACCTGGGAAAAAATCGCCCTGGAAATGGAAGGATTAATGGGGAATTTGGAATCTCCGGGAAACGCTTCGTCGAGTATTTCGTCAAGAATCCCTTCGTTAGCTATGAAAAATCTGATTGAAATTGGAATTTTAGGCAAGAGCGAAGGAACAATCGAGCCCGAAGAAGGTGTAAAATTAAAAGATCTCTCCTCTAGTTGGGCACGTTTTTTTGCATATCTTACAGCTCGTTTTCCTGAGAAGTTTTTTTCATCCGTGAATCTGAATCTTGCTTCAAGTACGTTTATTCCCGAATGGATAATGTGCAATGACCGTTTTCTTTATAATCTTATTAAAGGAATTCCCACCGCTTCTGCTGGAGAAGAATCCACGCCTGAATTGGCTGGAAAAAGTCACATTGATCGACTAAAAGATGCTACTATTTTGCTTTTTTCCAAAAAGGAAACCGCAAAATTATTGGAGAAGAACTCGTATGAGGCTCCAAACCAAGGTTTAGCTGCATTGCGCGCACAATTAAAAAGAGAAAAAAATTCAGGTAACCAGGTAAAAAATATAAATCAGGCCAGGGTTCCTGAAAATCAGGCAAAAATAATTGAAACTCCTCAGAATACAGATTCTAACAGCAATAACAACGAAATACCGGAAAAAGGGAAAAATTCCAGGCTTGATAAATCTGACAAGCGCGAAAAACCAACTTTAGTAAGTTCTGATTTACAAAAAGGGGTGTTTAAAGGTCAGATCATCGATGCTTTGACTGGAAAACCGATTCATAATGCAGTCCTTCTTGCCGAAGGAAGAATAGAAAAAGTAGATCAGAACGGCTGTTTTTCGATTTCCAGCTCTTCCCATAAACAAATTGCTGAGTTATTGATTACAGCTGATGGTTACGCCGGACTGGAGTTGAAACATAATTTTGGCTCCAAAAGATGCAAGGAGTTTTCGGAAATTAGGTTGAACCCACTTTTTTCAGTATTTAAAGGAAACATGCTATCCTCTGAAAATGGGAAGATTATTGAGAAAGGAACTATTAAGATCGGTGAAAAAAGTTTTTTGACTGATAAACTTGGCCGGTTTTGTATTCCGAAACTACGACCAGGTTATTATCCCGTTGAATTCAGCAGCCCCGGATATAATTCTCGAAAGGAATTAATATTCATCGAGGAAACAAGTGCCAATCGCACTATTCGACTTTCCCAAGAAACATCTCCCACACAGGTTACCCCTCAGGAAAATTTGCAGAGCTCACTTCAAGGGGCTTCCCAGAACGCCATGTCAGGGGCGGGGCAAAATATTTCACAAAACACTTTGCAATGTGACTAAGCAGAGATTTCCTCTGAATTTTCCAATAGAATTTTTTTTTGGAGAGGCTTTCGTTGAACTGATCAGGAACAAAGAGTCAATTCATATTGACATCGGCAATTAACCATACAATTCAAAAAAAAACCGCGAAATTTTTTTTCCAAATTTTCTGCACTTGCGTTGGAAGCTGTCGAAAAATCTCGGTATATTTTGCTCGGTACAAAGTGGCTCGCTGTTGATGCCAAAAAGCGGGGCGAAAATTTGAGTCGGTACATAAAAATATGAAAAATAGGGCATTTTTCGACAGTCTCTTTGGTGCAGGTTTATAAGTCAAGCATTTTTACTCTTTTTCGCTGAACTGATCAGCGGGCTTGCCACTTCAATTATTCGTATTCTCAACTCCCATCACAATTCGAAACTTTCCATTCAATTGTATCCAAGACAGCTTTTAAAGCGCGTTCCAAAAAATTAATGGGATACGCTAATTTCAGATTTCCAAACCTCGGGGATTTAAATTTGATACCATTTTTTCGATTTATGAATCACCAAGTTGTTTTGGAAGGCATCTTCTGATTTATTTTTATGAATGTTGGTCTCAGGGTAAAATCCAACCGAAAAGTATTTCAAAATCAGGAAAATACATTTTGAAGCTATTTTCCGAGAAAATGCAAACTATCGATACCAGGAATTCTGAATTGGTTTTTTTTCCTAGAGAATGCTTCGAGAAAATGTATCCATCTATAATATTTCTGAATCATTGATATTAAAAAAAACTTTTTCTTTTTGAAATGGTATTCTATATGGGGAGTTGTAACTAATACCAGAGTTGTATTTTAAATGAAGCAAGTAATTTGGTAATTGTTTGTTTTGTCCAAATTTTGCCAGTTTAAGTTTACTAATTTGGAAGCAATTTGGTATTAGAATGTTTTATTTTTGCTTTTTTAATTTAATTTGCTCACTCACTTTTTCAACAGGAAAGTTTCAAGGAGATCGGGGAATGAAATTCGCAATAAAATACTTCTACATGCTACTCTTCTTATCAATTCTAACAAATTACCCACTTTCTGCCCAAAATGGTCAGCCTTTTCGCGAAGATATTACGATTACTTTGCCTAAAAGTGTTAAGGTCACAGAAAAACCAACTACTTACATCGATGTTATTGCCGAATTGAATAAACTCCCGGCTTATGAAGTATGGAATTGGGCCGCGAGAGAAAACGTTCTCTTAGAAGGGGCTAAAAAGCTTTCTTCTGCAATGGAAATTATCGCCTTACAACGAGAAACAATCAATCCAACAGTAAAGAATCAAATAATTCTTAATGGAATTCATACCCCCAAGAATTTTGCAGAGGTTCAACTTCTGGTAGATGCTGCTACAAATTCTTCAGTAAAAGATAAAGTGATATCTGAAAATATTGATATATGCAGCAATTGGGCCGAGTATAGCAGATTATCTGAACTTGCCAGCAATCCAAGCATTAAGAATGAAGTTATAACTAAGGGAATTTTGAAAACTGATTCGCTGGGAAAAGCAATTTTTCTTGCCGAAAGGTCTTCAAGTGCTGATGCTGAAGGAAAAGCTCTTCTTGAAAAGTGTACACCCTTTGCTAAAACTCCTTTTGATTATCAAATTTTAGCTAGAAATGCAATTGATCCATACAAATCAAAGATTCTGCTTAAAGCACTGGGGATTTTTAACTCCTTCGAGGATTTATATGACTTGGGCTCATTGTCAGGGAGCCCAAATGTTAAAAATGCATTTGCTGAAAAACTTCTCGCTTTAGGAACTGCCAAATCTGATATGGACAAGATTCTTCCATTTGCCAATAACTCAAATCTTTTGAATAATATCCAACAGCTAAAGGACCAACTCCCGGACAACCCTCCTGCATACCGAGATTGTGCCCAGTTAATGAATGAAATCAAAACAAAATGGGGAGTTAACATTCACGATAACCTTACTCAGCAAGACAGATGGACTTATCAACAACTACAATGGATTGATGGGGTTTTTCAGACTCTTCCAAAGGAATTTATAAAACAAACTTCAGAGTTGATTCCTGTGTCGGGCGGAAATCCATTTGTTTTTGGCTCCACCATTCAAGCTTCGCAGCTAAACAAAAAAAATGGGCAATGGGTAAATGCTCCTCCAATAGTTAGAATGCATGAAATGGGTGAACGTTTTGAAATTGCAGACGGCGGAGGATTCAAGGGAACCCTTGTTCATGAGATGGCTCACGCGGTTACTTTTCAGAACCCGAGCTTGCTTTATGCTTGGGAAAATCAATTTTGGCCTGGTGGGAAAAATGTTTTTGACCCAGCGACCGCACAAAATATTTATAATGGAAGTCTAAAATCTCCCTCAGTTTCGGATTATGGAAACACGGAACCCAAGGAAGACTTTGCCGAATCAGCAAGATTATTCTGGCAAGACCCTGTGAAGATGAAAAAAGAGTTCCCTGATCGTTATCAATTCATGAAAGACAAGGTATTCAAAATGGAATTTCTTGGCTAAGATCACCGGGATTTTTTGGGTCTGATTGTTTTTCACCTTCATTTCCAATTGGAAATTCGTTTTCAAATTCTTGATTTTCACTTTGATTTAAGCTGCGAGATGGAAGAAATCTGATATTTGCAGCAATTATCTCGGTGATCCATTTTTTTTCACCTTCCTTTGAACTGAATGAACGTATGTTCAATCTTCCCTCGACGAGAACTGGCCGCCCTTTCTTCAGATATCTTGCACAGGTTTCTGCTTGATTTTGCCACACAATTACGGAAAAGAAATTGGCTTCCTTTTTTGATTGCCCATCAGATGTTCGAAAATGCCTGTTAACTGCAAGTCTTAATGTTGTGCGGCTTTTGCCATTTTGAGTTTGAAATAACTCTGGATCACAAGCTAGATTGCCGGCTAGAAAAACTTTGTTAATTCCGTCCATATTTCCCTCCTGAAAATTTTTTAATTCCAATAATTAATCACTTTAAAAATATGGTTGGGGAATTTTTTTTCAAAAAAATTGTAACCGAATAGCAAATCTTTTACACTAAATGTATTGATGAACGAACAAGAAGCGTTGAAACTTGCCAAATTAGGCAAACAGGATGGATTCAAACGGCTCTACGAATTATTTGCCGGTTACCTATTTACTGTGGCTGTTCGAATGCTCAACGACAGAAGTCTTGCTGAAGATGTTCTTCAGGAATCTTTTGAAGCAGCATTTTCATCAATAAAAGATTTCAGGGGTGAATCAAGATTGAAAACCTGGCTTTATGCTATTCTTTTCAGAACGGTCTCCAGGAAAAACGCAATCAGAAAACTTGAGCCTAGAATCTCAGATGAAAAGCATCCTGAAAGTCAGGAGTTTGCAGAAAACTTGGAAAAAAAGTTGTTTATTGAAGCTGGTCTTTCAAAACTTGAAGATAGGGATCGAATGATGATACTGATGTATTACAGAGACGATTTGACCTGCGGTGAAATTGCTCAAATCAATGGAATTAGCGAAAGTAATGTGAAGATCCTTCTTTTTCGGGCCAGAAAAAAACTTGAATCCTTTTTCCAGAGAAGCAATCGGGAGGTTTCAAATGGAATGCAATGAAGCAAGGGAAAAAATTCTTCTTGGCTCAGACGATGAAGCTCTTGTCAGGCATGTCCAAACCTGTTTAAAGTGCAATAATTGGCTGAATTCCGCTATTGAAAAACCTTTTGTCGAAATCAATGAGTTCCGCCTTGATTTGCCACCTTCATTTGATTCTTTGAATCTCAACTTTCAATCTTCTTTTGGAATTATAGATAAAATAAAAGCGTTTTTTGCGATGGGTTTAACATTTGTAATAGTATTTTTTATAGCTTCCAACATTGGTCAAAATCCAAATTATAGAAGTATCCAAAATGTTCAGCATGAAAATTATTCATTTTTTAATGTTGAAGAATATCTGGACCAAACGCACTTTTCTTTTGTGGATTCAAGTGAAAAATCCATAATTAATACGGAATTCAGAGTACCCATAGAGGAAGAAAATAGATTTGTTGATGAGGTTGAATGGAGTTTCCTGGACAGGGAACCTTCCAAATATTCATTTATAGAGGAGGAGAAAATATGATTTTCTCTAAAAAGTTCTTTGCATTGTTTTTGGCACTTTTCCTTTTGGTTGCGTTGGGTTCCACGCTGCAAGCGCAAGCCCCCGATAACCCCGACAAAAAGGCGATCGGTGAAGCACCGCCACCAGAGTTGATGAAACCTGGAAATGAACCACCTCCTCCAGGGATGCTGAGACCAGGGAAAAAGCCGCTTACTCCCGAAGACAAAGATAAGAACGAAAAGGTCATGGCGTTCATGTCTACCGCTGAGGCCTATAAAAATCTGGCAGACTTGAACAGAGAATCTGGAAAAATTGATGATGCTGTTGCACAATTAAAGAAAATTCTTGAATTAGCAAATGCTCCCATCTTCAAAGACGATTCAAGAGTTGACCAACATATTGGGCACGTATATATGGAAATAGCTGAACTTTTCATCGCTAAAGATCGTTTTTCTGATGCAGAAGGCATTATCAAGGAAGGCTTTGATAAAATAAAAACCACCAATCCGCCAATGGCCTCACGGATGATGCTGATGCTGGGAAATTCCTATAAAAAGGCTGGAAAGATTGCCGAAGCTGAAGGTTGTTTCAAGAAAGTAATAGAAATTAACGCAGATAAAATTGGAAGCATTGCGGCTCCGGAAAAGAAATAAATTCAGATCGTCTGCCCGAATATTCTTAATCCTTCAGCGAAAAAGAGTAAAAATACTTTACTTATAAACCTGCACCAACGCAAGTACAGAAAATTTGGAAAAAAAATTATTTTTCGCGAATTTTTTTTTGAATTGTATGGGTAATTGCTAATGACAATAGGAATTTACTCTTTGTTGCTGTAATCCTTCACGGGACTTTCCAAAAAGTTGTAATTTTAAAGATTTAATCCCTGAACAAAGGAATTCAGAAAGTTCAATCAAAGGGCAAATATAACGGCGGATTACGTCTTTAGAGCGTAATCCGCCGGGTCTATCTAGTGGGTTTTTTATCCGTAAATTAGCTAGTATACGTTTCCTAAATAATGTTGCAATGACAGTCAATACTGAACAGCAATTCTTGAGTTTTCTCGCAAAATATAGCTATTACTGATTTTTGCTACGAAACTTATCGGAGTAATTAGTTCTTTTAACATTGCTCAAAACGGCTCCTAGAAACAATAGCAGAAACTCACCGAGAATCGCTGAATACTGAAAATCACATCTGGTACAGATAAAAAAATAATGTTTTATGAAGATTGCTAATTTATTGTAAGTAAGTCATTTTTAATCGTTAAATTGCCATACTATTTTGGAAATGCCATACTAGGATTGATCTTACGAGATTGTCGAAAAATCCCCTAATTTGCATATTTCAATGAACCCACCCAAATTTTCGTCTCGCTTTCTTGCATCAGAAGCGAGTCGCATTGAACCGAATAAAATGTACAGAGATTTTCCGACGGTCTCTTACGGCCAGATTGTATCCATTAATCTGGGGAATGGAATTGTTTCACGAACATGGTGAGTTCCTGTTACCCAGGTTACCATCCGTTCGATTCCCATGCCAAATCCAGAGTGCGGAACCGTTCCGTATCTTCTTAGATCAAGATACCATTTGAAAGCTTCAAGTGGGAGGCCGTGATGCTTAATTTTTCCTTCGAGCACTTCCAGGCTTTCTTCGCGTTGCCCACCGCCAATTATTTCGCCGACACCTTCTGGGGCAATCACATCGACGCAAAGTGCATATTCGGGATTTTGCGGGTCGTTTTTCATATAAAAAGCTTTTACTGCTGATGGGTAGCGATGTACCATGACCGGACGATCATGATTAATTCCTATGGCGGTTTCATCTGCTGCACCAAGATCATCACCTAAGCCATTTTTCAGCATATCTTCAGATAGTTTTTTCAACTCGGGGTCAGCAGAGGAGGCATATTCCTCTTTCTTTGTCTGTAGAAATTTCTGCGTTTCAGCATAACTGATTCTTGGAAAGGGTCTTTTTACGCATTCAAGTTTGGTGATATCCCGCTCAAGAATTTTCAACTCGTTACGGCATTTTTCCACAACCTGACCTACTACATATTCAACAAATTCTTCAGCCAAATCCATGTTTCCTTCAAGATCCATGAAGGCCACTTCGGGTTCGACCATCCAGAATTCAGTTAGGTGGCGGCGAGTTTTGCTCTTTTCAGCTCTAAAGGTTGGTCCAAAACAGTAGACTTTGCCGAAAGCCATTGCGTTTGCTTCATTGTACAACTGCCCGCTTTGGGATAAATATGCTTTTTGTCCAAAATAATCGGTCTCAAAGAGGGTGGTGGTTCCTTCGCAAGCATTAGCTGTCAGAATCGGAGTATCGAGTAAAGTAAATCCCCGGTTATCAAAAAAATCACGAACTGCCTTGATTACCTGGTGCCTGACACGCAACGTCGCATGTTGTTTTATCGATCGGAGCCACAAATGACGGTTTTCCATCAAAAAAGCTACTCCATGCTCCTTTGGGGAAATAGGAAAATCTTTGCTCTCTCCAAGAATGGTTATCTCTTTAATACTGAGTTCATATCCACCGGGTGCCCTATCGTCTTTGCGAACGACACCTGTAACTTTTAGCGAAGTTTCCTGGTCAAGTTTATCACAAGTTTCGAATACTGCTGGGTCAACTTCAGGTTTGAAAGCAGTTGTCTGGCATATTCCTGTGCCATCGCGGACGATGACAAAACGAACTTTTCCGGAAGATCGTTTATTATACAGCCATCCCGCTATCGTAACTTCTTTACCAACATGATCTTTCAGGTCGCTTATATAAGTATATTTCATTCATCCCTCCATAATTTTATTCAAGAAGATCTATCCTAAAAATTATTTCTTCGGAAATATCTTACCATTCGTTTGGTTTTGAAAATCGTTTAGTTTTCAAACCATTCTCTGATTTTTGGAATGGACTTGATGATGTGAGTTTTTAATACCATTTCGATCGTGAGTATCGGGGGAGTTGGATTTTTTTGGTACCATTTGATTAAGGGAGAGTATTTAACGCAACCATCTCCAATGGCGATGTGATCATCGTCTTCCCCGCCATTGTCGTGTAAATGAACCTCAAAAATTCGACTCCCAAGTGTGTCAAACCAATATTGCATGGAAGTTTGCGAAAAAAGATTGAAATGACCGGTATCAAAACAAATTCCCACTGTTTCCTCAGGGAACTCAGATATCATTTTTTTCAGATCATCAGGGGTGGAATCATAAATATTTTCGAAACAAATTTTCAAACCAAGTTCGTTAGCGGATTGGACTATTTTTTTCAAAAGAGGTGCGGTTCTGTCCAGCCATTCATCAAACTTTTTGGTTAGTGCCCAGGGGCCATACCCGGGGTGGATTACAACATGAGTTGCTTTAAAGTCTTTTGCAGCTTTAAAAGACCACAGAATTCTTTCCAGGGTAATTGCTCTAACTTTGGGATCAAATGCTCCGATATTCAGATCGAAAAAAGGTGCATGCAAAGATGGAACGAAATTTTTTTCAGTGAATTTATTTATCAGATCACAGTATTTTTCGGATGAGATTTCGTCAATCAAATCAGATGCAAAATAGATTTCCGGCTGAAGATTGCTTCCGCAAAGGAGATCAAAATCTTCAGGGCGTAAGTGCCGAATAGGGATGTTTACATGAATTTTTGGTTTCACGTTTCAAATAAGGCTTATTAGCCTTCCTCCGGGAATTTTGCTTCTTCGATCAGCATTACAGGAATATCATCTTTGATGGGGTAAATCCTTTTACAACTTTGGCAGCTCAGTGTGTCTTTTTTGGGATCATGAATAATTTCCCCGTGACAAGCAGGGCAGGCCAAAATTTCAAGAAGCTCCTTCTTTATAGGCATTGCTTCAACTCCTAACCTAGTTTGCAAAGCGTAGAGAGTATAGTCCTCGTGGAGTTTTTTTTCAAGTGGGGTTTCGCACATTTTTAGGATTTTGGAAAGATAGCGTTTATTTGTTGTTGAAAAAAAACTCCCTCGAATATTTTCGAGGGAGTTAAAAAGTTCATTTTATTTAGGAGAGGTTGATTCCTTTTCGAATTTAGGAGCCAGTCGAAGGATGAAGTTAACCAGATCGTCGAACAAAGTGTAAGCTACAGGTGTCAGAAGCAGTGTAATTAATAAACAAAGGCTTTGCCCACCGATCACCGTAATAGCCATGGCCGATCTGGTAGCGGCCCCCGGTCCTTTCCCGAGTGCCATGGGGAGCATTCCTGCCACCAATGTTATAGTGGTCATTATGATTGGACGAAACCTTGCCAGATTTGCTTCCATGACAGCTTTGTGCCTTTCAAGACCCCTTTCCCGGAGAGTGTTGGTGTAATCGATTTGAAGAATTGCGTTCTTTTTGACAATTCCAAAAAGCATGAATACTCCAAGTGCAGAATACACATTAAGGGTGTTTCCCGTGATAAACAAAGAAAATAGTGCGAAAGGAATTGAGAGTGGCAGGGAACACATAATGGTAATAGGGTGTAAAAGGCTTTCAAATTGAGATGCAAGAATCATATACATGAATATCGCACTCATGAAAAAAGCGGTCATAAAGCCTTTTTTGGTTCTTTCCATTTCCTTTGCCCGTCCCGTTAAACCATACACATATTCAGGGGGCATTTTCAATTCTTTGGCTGTTTTCATTACAAACTCGTTAACATCGCCCAAAGCGCCGGTAGAGGAAAGATTGCCGGTGATCATAACGCTTCTTTGGCGATCCTGTCGGTCTATTTCAGAAGGACCAAGACCGTAACTCACCGATGCAATGCTGTCCAGTCTTACCATTGAACCATTTGAAGTTGGGAACATCAATGCTGAGATGGCCTCCGCTTTATCACGATTATTGGCGTTAAGTCTTACTCTTACTTCATATAATTCATCGGCTTCTTTAAATCTGCTGATTTCATCTTGCCCCCCAACGAGAGTTCTAAGACCATTTGAGATTTGCTCCATTTTTACGCCCATTCGATATGCTCTGTCTCTATCGAGGAGAACATGGACTTCAGGTTTGGGGTCGATTAGTGAGGTTTCGGCATTTGCGAAATTTGAGTTTCCCAGACATTTTTTAATAATTTCGTCTGAGTAAGCGCGCATTTTGTCAATGTCGGGGCCATTGATAAAAAAGTTCAAATCTGAGTTTCTTCCGGACATTATGCTTGTGCCTGCCGCCTGAACTCCAGGGCGATATTTTCTGTAGGGTTTGAGAATTTCGCGGGCTTTTTCCATTGCTTCAAATTGGGTAAAATCACGCTCTAGCAAATCTTTCAACTGGACATAAATCATTAGCTCATTAACTCCAGCGCTTGCGCCTTCACCAACACTGCCGTAAATATGAACGATTCCAGGGAGTTTGGAAATCTTGGCTTCGATTTCTTTCAACATAGTAAGGCTGCCTTCGAGTGAACATCCCTCGTCGGCACGCAGGTAAATAGTATATTCGTTAGTGTCGTCGTTGGGAATGAAATCGGTTTTGATAAGTTTGCCGACGGGTTTAATTGATAATATGCAAAGGAGCGCGATTAGAATAATAAACCATCTTCTCTTAAGAGAAAAAGAAAGCATTTTTTCGTAAGCTCTCTCAATCAGGTTATAAAAAAAGGATGACTTGCTGTGTCCTGATCCTTTTACAAACTTGTATTGGAATACCACGGAACATAGCATCGGGGTAAGTGTGAATGAAACAAATATTGAGATCAAAATTGCAAATGCAATAGTGAGTCCAAAGTTATTCAGAAGCCTGCCAATGATTCCATACATGAAAGCAACTGGTACAAATATTACTGCAAGAGAAAGCGAAGTTGCCATGACTGCCATATAGATTTCAGCAGTTGCCTCACGGGCTGCGGTTACAGCATCACTTTTCTTTTCTTCCATATGTCTGAAAATATTTTCAAGAACAACAATTGCATCGTCGATGACGATTCCAACTGCGAGAGTCAAGCCGAGCATCGACATGTTGTTCAGGGTAAACCCCATGTATTTCATCAAAAGAAAAGTTGATATGATGGAAACAGGAATTGCAAGGGCTGAAATCAATGTGGAAGCGATGTTTCCCATGAAAAAAAGAACTGACAACGATGCAAGTAGTGAGCCCAGGACTAAATGCAAATTCAATTCATGGAGCGAACTTTTGATGAATCTTGATTGATCACGTATTTTAATAATTTCCAAATCTTTGGGGAAATTTATTTGCAGCTCCTCAAGGCGCTTGTTAATTCCATCGATGACGTCGAGAGTGTTTTCCCCGGATTGTTTTTGAACGACCATGGAAAGACAATTTTTTCCGTCGAGGCGTGCTTGAGTGCGAGGTTCTTGTTCGCCATCAACGACCTCACCCAGGTCGGAAATTCGGATGGGAATTCCATTCTGAGTTGAAACAATAATTTCGGCGAATTTTTTGGGATCTTCGATTCTTCCTAATGTTCGCAGAGTATATTCATCAGGGCCATTTGTCACATTTCCACCGGGAATTTCAAGATTCTGATTGGCAATCGCATCTTTAACTTGCCCGGCAGAGATGCTGTATTTGGTGAGTTTGGCAGCATCCAGGATTGTCCAAATTTCTCTTTCCCGGCCACCGACCATTTGTATCTGCCCAACTCCCTGGATAGATTCAAGGGGTTCCTTAATCCTTTTTTTGCAATAAAATGTAAGTTCTCTTAAAGGCATTTTTGAAGAAACCACAAGGGTTATAATGGGTGCGGAATCAGGATCCAATTTTTCAACGACGGGCGGATCAGTTCCTTGAGGAAAGTTTTTTACCACCAGGGAAATTTTATCCCGGACTTCCTGGGCAGCTATGTTGATATCTTTTTCCAGGTTGAATCTAACAACCACCTGAACTACCCCGAATAAGCATTTCGTGGTCAGGGTATCAATTCCACCGATTGTGTTGACAGCTTCTTCAATAGGTTTGGCAATCTCGGTTTCCATTTCCTCGGGACTTGCTCCGGGGAGAGTTGCATAAATTCTGACAATTGGAAAATCCATTTTTGGCATAAGATCGAGGCCGAGTTGGTTGTAGGAAAAGATGCCAAGCACTACCAGTGCAGTCATCATCATCAGTGTGAAAACAGGCCTTTTAATGCAGATTTCAGCGAGATTCATTTTTTACCTCAGTTTTCGGGAAGAAAACGGGCAGTGACAAACATCCCGGGTTGGAGTCGAAAATCAGGGTTTCTTATCGAAATTTCAACTCTGAAGGAACGAGTTTTTTGGTCAACCACTGGTGATATGCGTATCACTTGTCCTTTGAAAGGTTCCTTGGGAAAAGCAAATACTTTGATTTCTGTCTGAAGGCCCTTTTTAAAATGAGAGATAAAGGTATCAGGAACGTCTATCCCGGCAATTATTGGGTCATTCTCTACGAGAGTGTAAACTGTGGTTGTATTTGTAAGATATGCACCCTCGTCGATATTTCTTTGGGCAACCAGTGCGGAAAATGGCGCTCGAAGAGTGGTATATTCAAGCTGAAGTTTGCAATTCTCAACGACACCCTCTTGTTGGCGAATCTGTGCGCGAGTTGCCTCGCGATCTTCTTCCCGAGGGCCGGCGAAAACCAGTTCTTTTGACTCAAGAGCCGATCGGTATTGTGTTGCGGTAATTTCCGCTTTGGCGATAGCGGCGTCAAGGGCTTGTTTTGAAGCTCCACCTACGGAGAAAAGAGTTTGAATTCTCTTTAACTCTGCCTGGGCATTTTCGTCAGCAGCTTTGTTCTGCTTGACTAATTCATTAGCTTGTTTCTTTTCCTGGGGGCGGGCACCATTTTCCTGCTGTTTCAATTTGGCTTTGATGACATCCAAGCCGGCTTGCGCCTGTTTCAGGGAAACTTCATAATCTCTCGAATCGAGGTAGGCAACAGGAACATCAGCTTCAACACGATCCCCCAAATTAAATGACATTTCCTTCAGTTTTCCGGAAACTTTGAATGAAAGTGCTACACGTCGATTGGCTGCTAATTCTCCGGTTATTTCACCTAGTTTTGCAAGACCTTCCTTTTCCGAAACAGGCTCTGCAATGCTAGCTGAAGCTAGTGAGGGAGCGGATTCAGCTTTTGGGCCGGACTCCGCATTGGCGGATCTGCATATTCCCAACATCAAAATTAAAACAAAAATCGAAAAAAGAAGAAAACAAAAAGAGCGATCTTTACTATTAAGCATTTTTTCCTCCATTGCAATGAACATAATAATTTCGATAAACTTTCAACGGCTTTGTGTGAAAAAAAATTTAAGATCAAAGACAATTTCGTGAACTTTGAATATCAGCCTACTGTTCCATTTAAACTTCTCTCCAAGTTGCTCAAAACTTGATTTAATAATGATTTGCTTCTTCCCAAAGTTATTTTCTCTGAATCGTATTGTAATTAGCATCATTCGCAGTTTAAAAGAGGTTGAGTGGGGCTGCAACGTTGGAGTGCCAGAATCATTGGGAAGGGCTATTGTCGAAGCCCAAGTGTTGAGTCTGTTAGGGTATTTTTGGTGGACTTTTCGATGTAAACTCTCATCGACAAAAGTCAAAGTAGAATATATTGCATATTTATAGAAAATTTGGGTTATTGCAAAATTTCTGTTTGTTAAAATGGCTTTTAATAAAAGGTTCATTTTTTGTATTTTCGCCCAATTTTGGAACTTTTCAACAAACTCAGCATAGATTAAATCTGATTTTGCTCGAAATGCACACACCACTCTAATTCTTTAATTTTAAAATGGCACCAAATGGGCATAATCAAGTTTTTTCTAGTTTAAAGGGTTTTTTGTGTGTTCGATCTCAATTGTTTGAGTTAGATTTTTGGTTTCCTCCAACGACTATTTCCGTGGAACTTCCTTTCTGTTTATCAATTAGAGTTCCAGGCATCTTTCCAAGTGAGCGTTCGAGAGCTGCAATTGCCACCGCGTGATCGTGGAGTCCCTGGAATCGAAGAGTTTTCGCCTGAGTAAGAGCTAATTGGGCGTCCAGATAGTCAAGAATGGTCATTGTTCCGGCTTCATAGGCTTTTTCCGCAATTGCAAGTGCTTCAAGAGCTTGTTCAACATTCTTTTCCTGAGAATGAAGAGTTTCACGTGCTTCTTCCACTCCGGAAATAGCTTTTCTGATATCTGCCAAAAGAGTAGAGACGGTGTTTTGATAAGCCAACGTGGATATTTGTAAATTGGCTCTTGCTTCCCTTGCTTGAGCGTCTGTAAGCCCGGAATCCATGAAAGGATAGTTCAAACTCGCCTGGACCTCAATGTTGCTCAAGTGGTCATCAACCGGTAATCTTGCGCCTCTGCTTCTTTCCGCATATCCGCTGAATTGGAGGGCTGGCTGAAGAGATTGTTTTACCGCCGTAAGTTGATTTTTTGCCGCTTCGACCGCTGCTTTAGCTGAACTTACATCGGGTCTATTTTTTAAAGCTATTTCGAGGGCCTTCTTTTCGTCGGGGACAGGAATGTTTATTATGTCTTCTGGAAAGGTTCCCACCATTTCAGGTTGCGCTGAAGGGTCTAATCCGAGAAGATTCAATAGGTCTGCAAGTCCAGTGCTTCTGGCATGTGTTGCTTTAATTAAGATCGGTTTTGCAGTAGACAGCTGTACTTCGGCCCGTAAAAGATCAAATTTTGGGTTTGCTCCAGCATTTACAAGGGTTTCAGTGAGATCACGATGACGCTGCAACTGAGAAACTGATTCTGATGCGACTTCCTCAAGATGGCGAGCAAGAAGAAGGTCGTAAAAGGTTTTCACCGCCTGAAATGAGATTTCAATTTCAGTTTTCCTCTCCGCTTCGTCGGAAGATTGAATCGAAAAAATGGCCGCCTTCTTTTGAGAATCATATCTCCCGAAAGGTTGAATGGTCTGGGTTACCACTAACCTTGAAACATCCTGTTCAGATGATAAAAAGGGATTCAGAGCTTCCTTGTATTTGACTTTGGATACTTGCAAAGCCGCGTTTGGAAGCTGTGCTTTCCACAGCTGATCACGTTTTGCTTTAGCGACTGCCGAGCTTGCTTTGCTCTGTAAAACTGTCCGGTTGTTAGATAACGCCATTAAAATACAATTTGAAAGAGTAATCTTTTCGGGTGATGGAAGATCAGGATGTCCAATCGCCGGACCCCTGTTCTCGAAAGATAAACTCGCAATTGGATCAGAAAAAGCTCCTGACCACGCCATACAGAAAAAAAAGACGCTAACTGCTATCATTTTTTTCATTACTCAGCCTCCTTATCAAAATCCACCATCGGAGTAAATTTTAAACTTTCCTGTATCTCTTTCAGGGTCCGATGGAATTCCTTTTGTCTTTCAATGGGAACCTCTCTGAAAATATCCTCTATTGCCGATTCCCAAATCGGAATAAGTTCTTCGAGCTTTTTTTTGCCCTCAGTGGTTAGAGCAATTTTCAATACTCGTCGATCTGATGAAGAGCGTCGGCGTTCAACAAATTTTAGTTTCCTTAGTCTATCGATTATTCCAGTTATGTTTCCTGGTGTAACAGTCAAAAAGTTGCTTAATTCTGAAGGGGACATAGCTCCATTTGCCTGGAGAATCTTCATGGCCCCGTATTGGGGACCAGTTAGACCATGTGCCTCAAAAAGGGGTCTGATTTTTCTCCCGATTCCATGGAAACAGGAAAAAAACGTATGGATAATAGCTATTGGTATAGATTTTTTCATTAATTTAGCCAAAAATAGTTGAATCATAAAATATCATACTATAAATAATTTATCAAGTGAGGTTTTTACAAAATTCCAAAAAAAAATTGTTTTGCTAAAACTTTGAATCCTTGATTGATTCTGAGTTGTGAATACCTTTTAAACAACTTTTGTGCAATTTGTAAAGCCCCTCGAGAGTCCAGTTTGCTTTTTATTTTGTCTTTACAAAAATTAACACTTTTACAAAAATTGCCGTAATACATTATTAATTCAAGGTTAAGGGAACAATGAACAGGGCTTTTTTAAAATTTTCGTCTTGTAGGGGAAGGTGTTTTAGGATAATATTTGTCGCGCAAGAAAGCGTTAATTTTTTGTATTTCACAGAAGGAGTGTTCAGCAACAAAGATTTGATGGATATTTCTTCTGGAATCGTTAATGATTTTCAAAGTCAGGAATAAACATTGTGGTCGAGTTGAACTATGGCAGTTCAAACAGTGAGTGAATCATTGAACCATTGCTTTTTTTATAAATATTTTTTTCAGGAGTCTACAAAGGCATGAAACCAGACGAAACCAGCTTTTCAGCTGCTCCAGTTGCGAAGACCGCTTCGGCATCTTCAGATTCTGAGGCGGCTGGTTGTTCGATACTTTCCATTTTTGTTGTATTAATGTTATTGGCAGCTGCAGTTGCAGGTGGTGTGTGGGTTTTTCAGGCTCGTGAAAAGGCTGCTTCTGCCGCCGCAGCCGCCGCGAGCGCACTGAAGAATCGAATTGTTCCTGTTCAGGCGGTGGAAGTCGAACAACGGGATGTACCAGTTTGGCGTGATGGATTGGGGACCGTCTTGCCGTTAAATACCGTGACTATTAAGACGCAGGTTGACGGGCGGATTGACCGGGTCTATTTCCAGGAAGGACAGCACGTAAAAAAAGGCGATTTGCTTGTACAAATTGATCCGCGTCCATTTGCGATTCAGCTTGAGGCAGCGGAAGGTGTGAGAGCCCGTGACCAGGCGAACTTGAAAAACTCCCGCCTCAATCTGGAAAGATTCAATAAACTGTCCAGTCAGAAACTAATACCAGTTCAACAGGAAACTGATCAAAAGGCTGAAGTTGACCAGCTTGAAGCCCAGGTAAATTCAGATCAGGCGCCAATTGATAGTGCAAAGCTCAATCTTGACTTGGCTCGCATTACTTCGCCCATTGACGGAGTGGTGGGTTTGCGACTGATTGATCCTGGAAATGTCGTTCGTTCCGGCGATGCATCAGGCTTAGTGGTTGTTACTCAACTTGACCCCATTTCTGTTGTTTTTACTCTCCCCGAAGACGATTTGCCGGATGTCATCCGGGAAATGTCAGGGGGGGCTCAGTTAATCGTGAATGCTCTCAACCGCGAAGGCGAGTTACTTGGCGAAGGCACTCTGTCAGTGATTGATAATCAGATCAATCAGCAGACTGCCACCATTAAGCTTAAGGCCATTTTTGCTAACCCCAATCTAAAGCTTTGGCCGAATCAGTTCGTGAAGGCGCACTTGCAGCTTTCAGTGCGAAAGAATGCACTGGTCGTTCCGGCAGCTGTAGTACAACAAGGTCCGAATGGGACATTCGCTTACATTATTGCTTCAGATTCCTCGGCTGAAATGCGTGCCATAGTGGTGGAAGCAATGCAGGGTGATCTTGCGGTTTTGAAGAGCGGTGTTGCTCTGGGAGAACAGGTGGTACTCGATGGGCAGTCTCAATTGCGCCCAGGCTCAAAGGTTTCCACAAGACCTGGCTCAGGTGGCAAATCCTTGAATGCAAGTGCTTCCTCAGAAATTTCAAATGCTACTGAAACGACCTCAGTTGATGACTCTGCAAACAAAGTTCACAAGGGTAAGCGGAGGTTGTCTCAATGAACGCTGGTGTGTCCGACCCGTTCATTCGGCGGCCGGTTGCCACGACGCTTTTGATGGTGGCCCTGCTTCTTGTAGGTATTGCAGCATTTGTCCAACTCCCAGTTTCTGCGTTGCCGCAGGTTGACTACCCGACTATCGTTGTTTCGACGTATTTGCCTGGAGGAAGCGCCGAAACGATGTCCTCGGCTGTTACCACGCCTCTTGAGAGACAGTTCGGACAAATGCCGTCTCTTACACAGATGACGAGTGTTTCCAGTTTCGGATATTCGCAGATAACTTTGCAATTTGATCTGGATCGTAGCATTGACGCTGCCCAACAGGATGTCCAGGCTGCCATTAATGCAGCTTCTAGTTATCTCCCGTCGCAGTTGCCATCTCCACCAACTTATTCAAAAAGTAATCCTGCTGACCAACCCATTCTCACCCTTGCTATAAATTCTGATGTAATGCCGCTTGCCCAGGTTGATGACTTTGCCGACTCCATCCTGGCACAGAAGATATCCCAGGTGACCGGAGTTGGTCTTGTTACGATCAACGGTGGTCAGAAACCCGCCGTCCGCATTCGGGTTGATCCGGAATCACTTGCCGGAACCGGCCTGACCTTGGAAGACGTGCGTTCTGCGCTGGTTACCGCTAACGTAAACCAACCCAAAGGTAATATCGATGGCAAACGTCAGGACTTTGCCTTAGCGACTAACGATCAACTTTACAAAGCTGAAAGCTTTAAGTCCCTGGTTATTGCCTACGCAAATGGATCTCCGGTGCGACTTATGGATGTTGCTAAAGCGGTTGATGGAGTCGAGAATGGACAACTTGCGGGTTGGGCAGATGACAAGCGGGCTATTATCATGAACGTTCAGCGCCAGCCTGGCGCCAATGTCATTCAGGTTGCTGAACGTGTAAAGGCGCTGCTTCGTCAGTTGAAGCCCTCGCTGCCGCAAGGGATCGATGTGAAAATCCTGAGCGATCGCACTGAAACTGTTCGTGCATCAGTCGAAGATGTTGAGCGGACTTTGGTAATCACGATCGGCCTTGTAATCGCGGTTATCTTTTTATTCCTTCGGAATGTTCGTGCGACAATCATTCCCAGTGTGGCAGTTCCGCTTTCACTTATCGGGACGTTCGGAGTAATGTATATCGTCGATTACAGCCTGAACAACCTTTCTTTGATGGCGCTCACAATTGCGACCGGATTTGTGGTTGACGACGCAATTGTCATGATTGAAAACATTGCCAGATACATTGAAGCAGGGGAGCAGCCATTCGAAGCGGCGCTCAAGGGAGCAGGACAGATTGGTTTTACGATTGTGTCGCTAACTGTTTCTCTTGTTGCTGTGCTCATTCCTCTCCTATTTATGGGAGGCCTCATCGGACGCCTTTTTCGGGAGTTTGCGGTAACTCTTGCAGTTTCGATAGGTGTTTCCGCAATCCTCTCGCTTACTTTGACTCCAATGATGTGTGCTCATCTGTTGCGTCCCGAACCCAAGGAACATGAGCGTGGCTGGCTTTACCGGCTATCGGAAAGAATGTTCGACTGGATGATCGACTTTTACGATCGCGGACTAAAGGTTGTACTATACTACAAATTTACTACTTTGGTAATCACCATTGCTACACTTATTCTGACCTTGGCCATGGCAGCGTGGATCCCGAAAGGATTTTTCCCACAACAAGACACAGGGATGATTTTAGGCATTTCCCAGGCTGGTCCCGATGTTTCATTTCCTAGAATGATGGAGTTGCAACAGAAACTTGCCTCGGTGGTTCTCTCAGATCCGGACATACTAAACCTGGGTTCGTTTATCGGCTCGGATGGTACAAACCCTACAACTAACAGTGGCCGTTTGGCTATTACGCTCAAGCCGCTCGAACAGCGATCCTCAACAGCCGAAGAAATTATCGCACGTTTGCGGCCAAAATTAGCAGCAGTTGATGGCATCGAGGTTTTCCTTCAATCCGTTCAGGATCTTCAAATTGACAGCCGTGTGAGTCGCACGCAATATCAATATACCCTTCAGGATCCAGATATGGGCGAGCTTTCGCAGTGGGCGCCGAAGCTTTTGGCTGCCCTGAGGGAAGAGCACATACTCACTGATGTGACAAGTGATCAGGAGACTGCAGGTTTGCAGGTGAAGTTGACCATTGATCGTGACACAGCGTCGCGCCTGGGGGTCTCACCACAGGTAATTGACGAGACATTGTATGACGCTTTTGGGCAGCGGCAAGTGTCGATCATTTTTACGCAACTGAATTTGTACCAGGTTATTCTTGAATTGAGACCCTCGGAAGCAGCAACTGCAGAAGCTCTGGATAAGATTTACGTTCGGGCAAGCAGTGGTGCGCCAGTGCCACTGAGTGCGATCGTGCATCGGAAGACAGCAACTACTCCGCTTGTGATTAATCGCCAGGGACAATTCCCTGCGGTTACGATTTCCTTCAATCTCTCTGAAGGGCAGTCGCTAAGTAATGCGGTTAAGGCTATCCATGAGGCGCAAGATCGTATTGGGATGCCTCCAAGTGTTCGGACTGATTTTGTAGGTGCTGCACAGGCCTTCAATCAGTCATTACAGAGTGAACCGATGCTTATTCTTGCTGCCATCATAACCGTCTACATCGTGTTGGGAGTTTTGTATGAGAGCTACATTCACCCAATTACGATCATTTCTACATTACCGTCCGCCGGTGTTGGAGCGTTACTTGCACTTTATTTGTGCAAGACTGATTTCAGCGTGATAGCGCTCATTGGAATAGTTTTGCTCATTGGAATTGTTAAGAAAAATGCGATCATGATGATTGACTTTGCACTTGAAGCCGAGCGCGATCATGGACTGGCTCCCCAACAAGCTATCCATCAGGCGTGTTTGCTTCGTTTTCGACCAATCATGATGACAACTATGGCAGCTTTGCTGGGGGGGCTTCCGCTCGCACTTGGTACGGGAATGGGCTCAGAACTCCGTCGTCCTCTTGGAATAACGATTGTCGGAGGCCTCATTATTTCGCAAGTGCTTACGCTATATACGACTCCGGTTGTCTATCTCTACATGGATCGCTTTTGGCGTAAACTGACGCGATCCCCCCGTCCGGATGCTATTCCCTCAGTCACTGAGGTTGCTCTGTGAGCATTTCATCGCCATTTATCCGAAGGCCGATAGCCACATCATTGCTTGCGGCAGCCGTACTTCTGGCTGGAATTCTGGCTTATACAAAGTTACCGGTTGCGCCACTTCCTCATGTTGATTTTCCTACTATACAGGTGAATGCTTCCATGCCTGGTGCAAGTCCTGAAACAATGGCATCATCTGTAGCTACGCCGCTTGAACGGCGTTTTGGGCGCATTGCCGGCTTGATGGAAATGACTTCGACGAGTTCTCTCGGTGGGACGTCAATTACTCTTCAGTTCGATCTCGACAAAAACGCCGACTCTGCAGCTCGTGATGTCCAGGCAGCCATTGCCGCCGCGCGAGGAGAGTTGCCACCTAATCTGCCGGTCAAGCCAACATATAAAAAGGTCAATCCGGCCGATACTCCCACGCTTATAATAACTCTTACCAGCGATTCACTTCCGTTATCGAAAGTGTTTGACATCGCTAACACTGTTTTGGTACAGAAGATTTCGCAGGTCCGCGGGGTGGGGCAAGTCAATGTAGGCGGGGGTCAGCAACCTGCTGTGCGTGTCCAGTTTGATCCCGCTGTTATTGCCGGAATGCAGCTTACTTCAGCTGATGTGCGCAACGCCATTTCAGCCACGACCGCTAATGAAGCAAAGGGAACGATTTCAGGAAAGTTTCAATCGTCTTCCCTTGGTGCCAACGATCAGGTGCTTGATGCCCGTGGCTACAGCTCGCTGGTAATATCCAGGAATTCGGGCGCGACTGCTCAGCTTGGCAACGTTGCCAATGTTCTTGATAAGGTCGAAAACAATAGGATTGCCGGATGGGCTGATGGAAAGCGTGCCGTTTTGCTTATGGTGTTCAAGCAACCTGACGCAAACATTATTGAGACAAACGAACGTGTCATGAGTTTAATTCCGGAACTGGCGAACACGATTTCCCCAGCGATCAATATACAAGTTGCAAGTGATCGTACAATGACCATCAGGGCTTCAGTTAAAGATGTGGAAATGACTCTTTGCCTGAGTGTTTTGCTCGTTATTATCGTGGTGTTTGCTTTTCTGCGTTCGGTGCGAGCTACGATCATACCGACTGTTGCGATGCCACTTTCCCTTATCGGAACATTTGGAGTTATGTGGCTTCTTGGCTATAGCGTAGATAATCTCTCATTAATGGCTTTGACCATATCCACAGGATTTGTTGTCGATGATGCGATTGTTGTTACCGAGAACATTGTGCGTGCAATCGAGCTAGGTGTCCCTCCTTTCGAAGCTACACTCAAGGGTGCCGAACAGATCGGCTTTACAATTCTGTCTATTACAGCTTCGTTGCTTGCGGTATTTGTTCCCATCCTACTCATGGGAGGAATTGTCGGACGCTTGTTTCGGGAATTTGCAGTCACTCTCAGTGTGGCAGTAGCAATGTCGGCTCTTGTGTCATTAACTGTTACACCAATGATGTGCGCACAGATCCTTGTCCCAGAGGGTCACCGAAAACACGGATGGCTTTACCGTGCCTCCGAGTATATTTTTGACAGGACTCTGGCATTCTATGAACGTGGGTTGCGTTGGGCTTTGAGACATCGCTTTACAATGCTCATGACAACTCTTGGGACGGTTGGACTCAGCGTGTTGTTGTTTTATATTGCATCCTACGGTCTCTTTCCAAACCAGGACACTGGTTTGTTAATGTTAAGCACCGAAGCTGGACAAGATGTCTCTTTTGCAGAGATGTTCCGGTTGCAAACTCAAGTGATTAAGATTCTCGGTGAAGACCCCGACATTGAACATTATATTTCATTCATCGGATCTGGTGGATTTGGAACTTCGAACACTGGCCGTGGCTTTATCATGTTACAACCCAAGCCTAAACGCAAGGCGACTGCGGATGATGTTGTGGCTAGATTACGCGGAGAAATGTCCAAAATAGCCGGGATCTCGGTTTTTCTAACATCCAGGCAGGATGTGAGTGTAGGTGGTCGGATGAGTCGCACTCAATATCAGTACACTCTTCAAGATTCCAACCTGGATGAGCTTTTGACATGGGCTCCAAGGTTTCTCGATGCACTTCGCAAAGTCCCGATGTTAAAGGATGTTAATTCTGATCAACAGAACGCAGGATTACAGTTGACCGTCATCATTGATCGTGACACGGCTTCGCGACTGGGCGTTACGGCGCAGGCCATAGACGGCGCACTTTACGACGTATATGGGCAGCGCTTTGTTGCAACCACCTTTACCCCGCTTAATGAATATCATGTTGTAATGGAGGCGGCGGAAGCTTTCCGTAACACGCCCGATTCACTTGACAATATCTACGTTCGAAGTATTTCTGGTACTGCTGTGCCGCTGCGTGCCTTCGCGAAGGTGGCTCGAAGCAGAACGGCACTTTCGGTTAATCATCATGGCCAGTTTCCAGCGATAACGATTTCCTTTAATCTAGCAGGTAATGTTGCGCTTGGAGATGCAATCAAAGAAGTTGAAAAGGTCGAACGCGATCTCCGCCATCCGCCAGGAATTCATGCAGACTTTCAGGGCACTGCGGCAGCGTTCACTGTGTCTATGAAAAATGAACCACAGCTTGTCTTTGCAGCATTGCTTACTGTTTACATTGTTTTGGGAATTCTGTATGAAAGCTATGTACATCCAATAACCATTCTATCGACCCTTCCATCAGCAGGAATTGGGGCTCTCATGGCCTTGATGTTTTTCAACGTGGATCTGAGTATCATTGCTACCATCGGTTTGCTTTTACTCATCGGAATTGTGAAGAAAAATGCCATTTTGCTCATTGACTTTGCCATAGAAGCCGGACGCAAGTTTGGCACGCCTCCTGAGGAAGCTATCCTGCGTGCGTGTTCCCTGCGATTTCGTCCAATTTTGATGACCACATTCGCAGCACTCTTTGGTGCGTTGCCTTTGGCGTTTGGCAAAGGCCTTGGTTCAGAACTGCGTCAACCCCTCGGAATCACTATCGTAGGAGGTTTATTAGCTTCTCAGCTGCTAACCCTCTACACAACCCCGGTTGTGTACCTCACCCTTGAACGCCTGCGACTGTGGGTTCGCCCTGAGGTTCCTGGCGTTCCCAGACTAACAGCCCAAGAACCAGTTAAACTTTCTGAGGAGTTTTCTGAAAAAACCTAGTAGTAGTTCGCCCGCTAAATTACATTTCAATAGAAATCAGTATCGTAAAGTTCAATGGTATGAAGGAAATGAGTTGATTTCGGGAAGAGAATTTTCAGAATACTGCTTAATCAGTAAATTCGGATGCAAACGACTTTTTATTTCGCACAAAATCGTTTAAAATTCATGATTATGAAACGAACCGATGTATTTTCTTTTGCCAGAGAATTCTGGTCATGTTTCTGGCCCCTTATTCTTTTGTTGATGACAATTCCTGTCTGGTGGCTTCAGAGATGGCAGGAAGTTTCTCACCAAAAAGCAATAAAGGAAGCTTTTTGGAAACAGGATGCCCTGGTGGCAATTGAACGACTGAGAGGTGGTGCGACTTTTGAATCTCAGATCGAGGAAACGGTTCAGAAAATGTCGAAACTTATTTCTTCGACTCTTGATAAACCAGGTTGCAGAGCAGACGTTGGTGAGATTATTAGCCAGGCTTTCATTAAGTCTATTCCGAAATCTCATAGATCTTCCCTTACAAAAATTTTTGCTTTTTCAATTGATGAAAATGGCAAAGGGGTGCCAATAAAAGGTCAATTGTTGGAAAGAAGCAAATCAGTAATGATGGCCAGTCTTTTTGGTGAGGTCGCGACTGCTGAGAAAAAGCACTTGTCCAGTTATGACACGTTCAACAAAAGATGTCAGGGAATTTTTGGGGAGCTGGTTTCCTTCGAGTATCTGGCATTTCAGCAGAAAGGAAAAATGATCCCCTGCTTTTACAATGAAGAGAGAGTATATATTATCTGGAGTGATTTTCAAAAAAGTGAGAACCAATCCGGAGGATTCCTGCTAATATTTTCCGCAGGGGATAAAAAAAATTCTAATCCGCTTCTTTATGGAATCAAGAACTACATAAAGAAATCGCATCATGAAATATATCCTTTATTGGTTTCTCTGGAGGGCTACAGAGAAAAAGGAAAACCGCTTTTCTGGGCTCCCAAAAGCATTGTTCCAAATTCAATTGCCAGTAAATTTTTCAGAATCATAGCCGAGCTTGAAAAAAAGCCTTTTTCTGATCGGGAAATGCTTTGTACTCCAGGGCAAGTGAGCGAAGAATTTCCCGGCTGGTGGGTGACCCGAAATGTGATTGCAGCCGAGATTCATTATGAATTGTGGATTGTATCAAAGATTCCTGAAGATTTAAAATTTGTTTTTCCAGGTGTGGTGGAAATAGTTTTGAGTTGCATTATTTTCACTTGCTGGTTTCTTTTCATTGCCCTTCCCCGGATCAAAGGAATTGAAGGCTCTGTTCCGATGAAAATTTGGTTTGGAATATATTTTTTCCTTGTTGGTGCACTTCCACTTTACTTTCTATCACTTTTTTCCACTACGATTATCAAAATGACCGCAGATCGTTCTGTCAACGAAGTAATCCAGAACACGCTTGAACGATTCGAAAAGATTGATATGGAAAGTAATGTTGTGAGTGCATCAGTCAACAATCTTTGCAGGAAGGCGATTTTTTCCAGCCAACTTTGTAAAGAATTCAGAGATTACCCTTTAGGAGAGACAAAACCTGGTCCCGAGTTATCAAAAGTTTTTTCTTTTTTTGAAAGAGCTGGATATCCACTGAAGCACGTTTTGGCTTATCGTTTTGGAAAAGATATTTTATCTATTACTCCGAAAGGAAAACCCGGCAAATTTGAGAGGGTTGCATCTGAGATGAATTTCCTGCTTGTCTCGGGTGTTAAGGCGTTTTTTGATTCCGTAGCACCGGATGACTTGTTTAAAGTTATTGAGATGAAGTACAAGCTGTACTTCAAAGTTTTTAGCTCAAGCTTTATTTCAAATGTTTTTCCTGATTATTTTGATTTAAGACACAGAGTTCATCTACACAGAACCAGGGAATTATCGTGGATTCAATTTTACGATTTTATAGGATCTGGCAAAAAAATTGATATGTGTATTCTTTTTCGAACAATAGTAAATGATGCCTTCAAGAAATATTTGTCCGAGCGGTTTGCAGATTTAGATAAGGACAGTCGAGTTAAATTAAGAGATGACCCTGAATACCCTACGATTAATTATTCTTTTTGCGGAAGAGTAGGAACTTCGATGGAGGTATTCTATAAAAGCAGTGTGAATCTTTTCCGAAGTACTGAAGGTAAAAGGTTTGTTTCAGAAATGGTGGATGCTGGGAAATTTGATTCAAGACGAGTAGTTTTATATGGGAAGGGTGGAAGAAAGGTTTTTATTGCCTATCCTTCAAAAAAAATGCCAGGTTTTGTTTTGGGAGCACAGATTTTTCTTGCGCCAGTTTTTCTGGATCAAACGGAGAAAGAAATTTTTATTGCTTTTTTACTCATAATAGTTGGAATAATGATTGTATTTTTTGCATTTACGCTGGTCAGTCATCTACTTAACCCCATCGGTAAAATCAATTTTGCCCTTTCATCAGTTAGCCAAGGTGATCTTTCCACCCGACTGATATTTGAAAGGGATGATGAAATAGGTGAAGCCGCGAAGGCCTTCAATTCAATGATTGAAGGCCTTGTTAAGAGAAAGGAACTTGGTCGTTTCGTTTCTCAGACTCTTGAAGGAAACCTTGATGAAATTGGAAGATCAGAAGGATCAGAAAAGCGTTTTCTGAGAGAGGAATCTGGGGTAATCTTGGTTTCAGACATCAGGAATTTTACCACCCTTTCGGAAAATTATCCTCCCGATGTAGTGGTAAAAATGTTAAATGAGCATTTGGAGAGCATGACGCAGGCAATTAAAATGAATGGTGGAAAAATTGATCAATTCATTGGTGATGCCGTAGTTGCTGTATTTTCAGGCGAAAGTTTGAGTTCAGAAGTGCAAAAGTCGATTTCTTCCGCAATAAAAATGATGGAAAAACATTCTGAAATTCAGATGATCAGACGACAAAGCAATGAATTTGAATATGCCATGGGTATTGGAATAGATGCTGGAAAATTTTTTCTGACTTCCTTTGGTTCACAAACAAGAATGGAACATAATGTGATCGGAGATCCGAGAATTCAGTCTGAAAAACTTGAGGCGTTCTCAAAAGAGGGTCGTGGTTCAAAAATAATTGTTTCAGAGATTATCACGAAAGTAGCTTCTGACAGGACTTTTGAAAAATTGCCTAAACACGATGCGTGGGAGCTGGTTATATGAAAACTCCCCAGAAAATTCTAATGTTGTTGTACTTGGTATTTTTTTTTCTCCCATTTTTTATTTTTTGTCTTGCCAAAGCTGAGCGAACATTCTTGAATGGAAAAGAAAAAAACGAGTCCAATGAAAAAGAGGCCTCAGCAGTTCTTGAGGAGATTCAACGAAATTCTGGGAGTATCGAGCAATTTCGATTTTTACTTGAGGATTTTGGGAAAAAGTCCATTGAATTGGTAAAGAAAGGTCCTAGGGTTGTAAAGGCTTATTATGAAACAAAACTGATGAAAGTTTTTCCAAGACATGATCTTTATTTTGAAGTTTTTGGGAATGTGACAATATTGCAGAATTTCAGTTTATGGAAGCTACTTCGGTTAGGTAGCATAGGAAAATTGTTCAAGCGAATTTTAGCTAACGTGAGCAATAATAATTTAGAATTTTTTCTGAAAATGACTGGAGTTCAGAGTTTTAAATTTTCACATTCTTCAGGGCTTGGTTTTTCCGGAGAAGTGGCAAAAACTTTTTTCCGATATATTGAAAACCCAAATTCATTTTCTGCAAGTGATTCAAAAATCCTTGGCGACCGCCTAGGGGAAATTATCCCTTTTCCGAAAATACTTGATGAACTTGTTGGGAATGATGCGGTGAAAGCAGGAAAAATTTTTATTTTCAACACCTATAATGGTGCATTTGCTTTTTACTGGAACAAAACCCCGAATTGGGTGTTGGGAACAGTCATTGATTTAGGCCAGAAATACCTAAACCCATTTCAGGGGATGCGCCTTACAATTGCCGATTGGAGACAATTAAGACGTAAGAAAAAAATGGAGATAGGTTTTATTTCTCCTAATGGAAAAAAAATTTATTTTTCGGGAGAAAAACGAAAATTTCATTTTTCTTTAAGTAAACTGGTTCGAGAGGTTAAGGGAGAATCTGATTTTTCTTCAAATGAAAGAAGACAAGGAAGTGTTAGAACATTGATTTCGCCTGTTCTTTTTGGCATTCCTTGGAAGGCTTTTGTAATTTATCAGCCACCTAAAATATTAGCAACTTATGATTTTATCGAAAAAATCGGTTGGCTGTTTTCTTTCTTGTTTTTTTCGGCAGGAGTTGCCCTAATTGTCCATCGGGCCATTTTAAACAGGGGTTTGAGATATTCTGTTACGGGAGTATTGTTAACAAGTTGTTTTTCTCTTGTACTGTTGCCGGTAGGAGGGATTATTGGCTTTTCCAAAAGAGCGGTTAACGAAATAAGAAAAAATGATCGTGACCAGCTTGAGGAAGCACTTAAATCCGATCTTGAAAGGATCGACAGCGGGGAAAGATATGTTTTTTCGGGATTAGTTCAAAGGCTATTTTCAAATATCAAAAATCCCAAACTGTTGCAACCTGTTATTAAAGCTAAAACTCTGGGACAGATGGAGAAGGCAATGAATAGAATTGCGTCCGAATCGACTGCCAAATTGAAATGTTCCGGTAATTGGGGAATGACAGGAATTTATGCGGTTTCTTCAAACAAATTGAACGGACATTGGACTCTGAGCAAATTGGATTCTCAAGACTCCAAATCAGCAATTGAAGCTTTTGCTGATTTATGGAAAAGCCTTTTTATTCGTGTAAATGCGGAAGAGAAGAGTGCAAAGAGTAGTCAACTAATGAAAAGGGAAGGTACACAGCTTAAGGAATTAAAAACTGATTCACTTTTGGACGTAATGGATTTGGCTCTTGGCAGAGAATCATTGATCTCACTTCTAACGATTCAGCAGAGACCTTGTTTTATTGATGTTTCCCATGCAGGAATGAATTTTTTACTGTTACCATTCCGTGAACCTGGGGCAATTGATAATTCCTTCTTATTCTTTTATTGGACGAATTGGACGGAACTTGGATATGCTAAGTGGCTTACGGAAAATCCTTATCCGCTATCTTTATCAGGGAGCAGAAACGTGAAAATGGGAAGCTTTGAAAATAGAGAAATGAATGATTTTGATGTTTTTGATAAAGGATGGAGAATTGTACCACATGGGATAAATTCAAGGAAAAATTGGAATTCTGGCCTTAATACGGTTTACCCTCAGGAACTGTTAAAAGCATTTGAACGTATCCAAACAACGGATATTCCTCAATCGGGCCAGGATTTTGAATCTCCCGGAAAGCCACTATATGAGGCTCACCTTGGCAAAAACCTTCCCTTGTTTATTTTGGGCGCTTTTCGTTCGACGAAATGGTTGGATGTCAGAACCGCATTTTTGAACAAGTCTGTTTTACTTATTTCCATTTTCTCCCTTCTTCTTGCTGTGGTGTTGGCAAAAAAGGGCACAGACCACTTTCTTCAACCTCTGACCAAACTGAGTAACGCGCTTAAGAAAGTCGAATCAGGGAATTTCCGCGAAAAACTTGATGAAACGAGAAAGGACGAGTTTGGAGAATTGGGGAAAGTTTTCAATTCTATGACTAAAAGACTTGAAGAAGGAAAGATCCTTGGGTCCTATGTCTCGGAATCAGTTCTGAGAGCTATTGAAGACTCTGATTTTCAGGAAAAAGCAAAATCAGGTTTGCACCGTGAGGTAACTGTTTTGTTTTCAGGAATATTAGAGTTCGATGAATTCCGTACAAAAGAAAAACCTGAAAGGATCCTTGAAATCCTCGATGCTCATCTGAAAGCATTTAATGCAGCTCTGGTTGTTTCCAAGGGTGATATCGATAAAGTTATGGGTGATAAAATCCTGATTATTTTTGACCACGAAAAAATGGGAGGAGCCAGTCAGGCGGTAGAAAAAGCTCTTTGGGTAATCGGAGAAGTGAAGAAGAGCTTAAGTCCATTTGGAGTTGAGCTTGCGATGGGATTAAACAGCGGAATAGTCGTGGCTGGGATTCTGGGAGCTCAATCTGACAGATTGATTTACACAGTTATTGGCGATACAGTGAATCTTGCTTCAAGACTTTCAACGTTAGCCTATATTACAAGCGGGACAAGAGTGGTAATATCCGGAAAATCGCTTGCCTGTCTGGAAAGAAAAATCCCGGTTGAAAAGCTTCCCTTCAAAAGAGTCAAAGGGAAAACTCAGGAAGTTGAAGCCTGGCTACTTTTGTAAGTGCTAGTCCTTAGTCGCAGATGTACAATAATATCAATTATTATTAATCCGTAGGTATGCTTAAATACTCCAAAAAAAGATTTTCCATAAAATCATTGGAAAGCTTTGGACGTTTTTCTGAATATTCAATTTTTTTCGAATAAGGTTGCTTCATCGCCTTTGGCTCCCAACGTTGTCGGAAAATTTCTTCAGCAGCCAAGAAGATTGAAACCTACGAACTAGTTATGAATGGTATAAATCTAGAATCTGGAGATAGGACATTTGTCCCATGACAAATTAAAATTTATGTACTAGCTGATTATGCAACGGTATTTTAAAACGTCATACTAATTTGATTGCCTGTATCGATCAATGAATGTTTTTGGTTGTTGGAGCTTCAATCCGCGCTTGATCCGGCCGTTCTCGATGTGGGCGCAACCGTGAACAATCAGAGTTCCCAAGCCATCTGCCAAGCTCATGGGCCCAAATTCACGCTTGAAGTCCTCGCGCAGGGACTTTGCTTTATCGGCGATCAAAGAATTTGGAGCAAACCTTTCAAACGAATAGAGAAGGGGGATCATTTCTTTTGCCATTACGCGCATTTGCTCAACACGATTTTCAAAAACAGGGTCATTAAGTGCACGTAAAGTTTTGTAGCCTTCCAGTTTTGTTCGGGCATATCTCATCAGGCATGGTCCCAGAGTTTGATATTCCCGTAAATAGGCTTCATTAAGAATTTTTCTTGTTTCATTTGGAGAAAAAACCGGGTGCTTGAACCAAATCATTCCCTGGCCGGTTCTTTCTCGCAAAGGAACATCCGGTAATATGCGGTCCTGCCTGGAGTATTGATCCCAAAGTGGGGTTCCTGGGCATGGGCTTAGTGTTGTTAGAAAAACGAAATCCGGATCAAGTGAAAGCGTATAGTCAACATCTTCCCATAAAGTCTGTCTATCGTGATGGTCGAAAAAGAAGATACTTGAGGCAAGGAAAGAAACTCCATATTTTCTGAATTTGGCAAATATTTCTTTTGCATTCAAGCCTTCAGTTTTTTTGTAAAGGGGACGCTTTGTTTCAATGCCTATCCAGAGGAATTGGATTCCAAGCCTGGCTATATCGCGTGGTGAAAATTTGCTGATCGAACGAAGAGATGAAAAAATATCAAAAGTGAACGGTCGATTGTTTTTTTCCATGAGTTCGATCAATTCATATATTCGATTCTCATCTTCGAGAAAATTCTCGTCAAATACCTGAAAATCGTTAGTTCTAAGCGAATCAGATATTTTGACCATAGAGTCAAACAACTCTTTAGTTGATTTAAAATAGGGCTTATATCCCTGAAAATAATGGCTTGTGCTACAAAAGTTACATCCATTGCTGCATCCAACTCCAGGAACTATCACGGCTTTTTTTGGTGGGACAGGAATTCCCATAACTTTTCGCCACACTTCCATTTGGAAAATCGGATGATTAAAAGGGGCATCAGGATCTTCACCCATTTTCGTGCGAATCCAAGATATTCCTTCCATTCGGCATGCGTCATCGCATGGGACTATTTTTTCAATTCCTGGAATTTGTGCGCCATGCCCACCTATAAAGATTTTTATTTCCGGATGAGTCCTTCGAACATATTTTGCCATAATTTCAGCTTTTTCAACATTGGGAACAATAAAAGAAATTCCCACGTGCGTGTATCCTTTGGCAATTTCAGCTTTGAATTCTTCTAAGGTTGGGAAATCTAGAACTGTTGTAGGCGTTTTCAAGTTTTCGGCCATCAGGGTTAGACCAAAACTTCTATTGTGGGCATGAACTGAAAATACCCCCTGCATCCTGGTGGAAGAACTGTGAAGTTGTTCCATGGGATTTTCACTGCTATTTAAATCGTCGTTGATCCCGAATGGTTTGAACACTGAGGTAAGAAGGAGTTTCATTTAAGCACCCTCCGATTATTTGAACCTTTGCAACATTCAAAATTAAGTGAAAAAACAAGGATAATAGAATTGGAGGATTTAGTGCAAGTTATTTTGTCTGCATCAGGCCAGACATCCACTATTTTCGGCGCCAATCAATTTTCCCGGAAAATTGCTATTGATAAGGCTTTGCCTGGTGTTCATGAAAAATCCACGTTTAATTCAGGGCCTTTTTAGAACGAGGTCATCCAGAACATTTTATTCGCAGGCCATAGGTAATCTTTTGAAGTGGCCTCAAGAATTGCCATTGACGCTATTGTAAATGACATATCATGCTATTCTTCTTTCGAACCGATATTATTACAGTGGGAAAATTTATCGAACCGATTCATTTTTCCCTAAAAAATTGCATGACCTACCCAATCGTAAATAGTGAAAATATCAAGATTTTCGATAGTTAGAGAAATGTTTTGGTTAAAACTGGACAATGGGTTTTCCATTATGGGGAACTCTGATAATATTAACTTTGATGAATAAAAGTTTTTAGGGAAATATTCTAGAAGGAGGAAAAATTAGTGCGGAAGATTGTATCAAATTTGGGGAGTAAAATTTTTTTTCTGATTTGTATCGGAGCACTTTTATTGACCGGGTGTGGTGGTGGAGGATCGGGAGGAAACTCCCCGGTAAATCCGGTAAGTCCTGGGACCGGCATTACTGCTGTTGAAGGATATCTCAATCTAAAAACTGCCGCTTTAAGAGCAACCACGGGGACACCAGCTAACGCAGCCTTGATGGGTATTACTTGCGAACTGATTGCTTTTGATCAATCAGGGAATGAACATATCATTTCAACAACTACAACTCGCGAAGACGGATACTATCGCTTTGATAATATTTCAAATTTTTATAGACCCACAAATTTGATTGTTAATGCAAAAGCTCCTTCCGGTGATATGGCGAGTGTTCTTCCGGTTTTAAAAACAGGAACAACCGAAAAAGCCCCTACAATTTCAACTAATTCTCAAACTTCAGTCCAAATTATTCGAAAGGTAATGAAAAAAGCTCCTCTGGCCCAGTTCAGCCTGGGTGAACTTTTTGCAATCTTACCTCAAGAAGCTTTGCCTAACACCGATTCCAAGATTGGACAGGTCGTTGATAATTTTCTGACTCTTCAGGAAGCTAAATTGAAGAAAATCGGAGCATCCAATGCTCTGAACTTACTAAACTTCAGTTTAGAGCTTCAACAAAGCATGAATGAAAAAATAGAAAATGGTGAAATCAGTGCACAGGATGCTTGGAAACTTTTTGGCCAGCAATTGGCAGAAAAAGAAAAGAGCCTGGGAATTTCTCAACAAGACGTTCAAGGTCTCAATGATCTGGGCCAGGCGGTAGTCTTTGAACCAGCAATTGCGGATGCAAAATCTGTAAATTCCGGAGATCCAACTATTGAGAAAGTCGAATTAGAAAAACTGCGCGAGCGAAAAATGAATTTTCTCGACACAGTTTCAGCATCAGTAAAAGTTTTGGTGAAAGATTCTGCCGATTTTTCAAAGTTTTTTGACCTTGTAGCAACTTTCAAACAAAAAATTGAAACGGCAGCAAACATTGATTGCTTGAATATGGTTTTCATTGATGGTGGGAGCGATTCGATTTTATTTTCCGATTTTCTTGCGAAAGCTTTGGTAATGGTGAATTTTTCACCTGAGTTGGTAGGAAAGGTTTTTGCAATTGACAAGCCAATTTATGGCTTTTGTTCTACTGGAAATGCACCAATCAAGATGGCGGAAAATCCCAATTCAAAAACGGTTCTGAGTGGCGGGTCCGTATCTTCGGACGTTTCAAATGAAACTCGCGGAGTGGAAATAGCCCAAAAGCAGGATGATGCTGTAAATTCGCTAATAAATTCGGTTCAGGAGATTGCCAAGTCTGCAAATATTTCACTTTCTCAAGAGCAGGCAAAAGCTGTAGCATGGATAATCTGGTCTGAAAGTTATGAGAATCTCAACTTTTCTCCCCCTTCTACGACTCCAACGGACCCAACCAATCCTCCGAAGCCTGGAAATCCTGAAAATTCCTTTTACGGATTCGGAAAAGTGATCCAACTGACTACTCCTGTAGAGTTTAATGGCGTTAAATACTATTATGCTTTACAGACTGCAACGTATTGGAATCCCATGCCCTTAATTAAGAACGATGGCGGTGAAATAACTTTAATGTCTGGCAGTTCTTCAAACGTTGCATCTGAAACTTTTGAAACGGTTGCCTACCTTTCTGAAAAGGACCCGATAAATATTACTAAGGAAGATTACGCAAGTAAATCTGCTTTCACAGGAGATCTGAAGTCTCTGGTTCAATACGACGGAATACAGGTTGAGGGGCTTCTTTTGAGCACTCCAACTTACCAGTTGGATTCAGGTTCCGGTTTGCCAAACAGCAGTTCTTCTAATTACGCAACGGGAAATACTGGAACAGGTGTTGGAACTGCAGGAGTTTCTTCAGTTAGTTCTTCGGGAAGTTCTGGCCCGGCAGTAATAATATACCCTGTTCCCCCTGTATTGCAACCTAAGCCTTCGTTTGCGCTTATAAAAACAGCGATTATACCTCCACCAGCTCAACCAGCTCCTCCTCCTCCAAAATATTTTACCGGCGAAAAGGGGAAGATTACTCTGGCTGAAGCTGATGGCGTTGTAATTCCAGGATTGTTTGTTTTTATTGCAGACAACGTTAATTCAGAATGCAACAGGGCAATATTGCGGCAGACTTCACTCGATGAAAAAGATTCATGGATCAACCTTAAAGATTATTTGGGAAAGCCGGTTGCAATAAGTGGAAACATTATAGAATCAGATGTTTCCAATAGTGCTGGATCAACATCAAAGGAGTTTTTCTTTGACAAGATTCAAGTAATTGATGGTACAACCACATTAACCAGGTAACATAAATCCCGAAAGAGTCCAAAGTGGATTAGGGCAAATGCCTTAATCCGCTTTTTGCAACGTGGCGCTGACCTGTGTTTCGGATGTGTAATTACACGCTGCTCCCAGAACGAGACATTCGAAGCTGTCGAATAATTTCGGTACATTTTATTCGGTACAAAACGCCCCGCTTCTGATGCGTAAAAGCGGGGCAAAAAATGGGGTACAATAAAACTGGAAATCGGGGTATTTTTCGACAGTCTCGTTTGTTGTACATCAGCCACTTTTGGAAGTTTTATTGCAAGGTTATTTTGGAAACGTTCTACTAGCGTGAGTTTATTAAAGGGCTAAAAATTTAGTTCGAAAAAAAATCGGGAAAGCCTTATCTGACGAGGCTTTCTATTTTTGTTTTTGTTTGGATTTTTTGTATACACTGAAATATAATTTAATTCTTGTTAAGAAGAATATTTATTTTAGCCATTATATTGACATTTTATGTGCTTTGTTGTATTATATGTATACACTGATATGGCGACTTTCCAAAAGAGAATATCCAGGGGTGGAGTCTACTGGAGTCTAAACGAATTAACGGGAAACCTAGTAAGATGATTGCTTTTTGGGATTATTGAATTCGGAAATCTTTTTTTTCATTCCCTCAATTTCGCCCTTAACTCCCTCACTTTTCTCCTTAATTTCCCCGAGGACATATTTTCTGAAAAGAGGGAAATTACCAATTTTTTCCATTTTTTCCTGGTCTTTCTTGATAAAAAGTTGTCCATCATTACCCAGGAAAGCAAAGCGGCAGCCGAATTTGAATCCGCCATCTGCAGTCAGGAAAGTGTTTTTCTCAATTGGGAAGGGGAACTTCATATCCTGATTCGTGTAATAGAAAGCTACCAGGCGATTATCACGGATTTTGCAAACTTCAATAATGTAATTCCCTTCCAGGTCAACGACAGCTGCTCCACCGCGTCCGTCAAGGACAGTAATGGATTTGCAGGGGATAAACGCCCTTTGCGCTTGAGCTAAACTTTCAAAGTTGGCTACTTTGAAGATGTCTACACCTGTTGAACTTTTCTTGAATTTAAGGCCATTGACTTCTTCACCAGGTTCACTTGAATCCACAAGTGTCTTTTCGTTGCCCAGTTCATCAATGAAAGTTGAAATTCCGTAAGCAACACTTCTATATGTTTTGTTGGAGATAATATCCGGATTGCTATCCCACCTGAAGTTGAACGCTATGTGTCTTTTTCGCTCAAGTTCCAATGAAGCGCATGCAATGGTATTTTGGGCGGCAACAACTGAACTGCCCTCCCCAAACAGGATGGTTGTTCCCAAATCGCACCCGATAAGCTGGTGTCCCTCGGGATTAGGAAGTTGAGCCCAGGCCCCGGAAAAAACCATCGAAAACAAAAATAGTGCAACAATCCTTTTCATAAACCAACCCTCCGAAAAATGGTAATTGGGAATGAATTTACCACAAAGGAAATCAGTATACCAAGTCACATTTCAAAAAATCAGCGAGAAAGATTAAAAATACTTGACTCATAAACCTGCACCAACGCAAGTGCAGAAAATTTGGAAAAATAAATTTTTCGCGAATTTTTTTTGAATTGTATGATTAATTGGCAGTGACAATATGAATTTACTCTTTGCTGTCGTCAAAAAGTTTTGGGCAAAGCCCATATTATTTGAACTTCTTGCAATATTGAACAGGGTAAACGCGTACCTTTTCTTTATCTGATGCGATTCACCCTATAAAAGCGAATAAATAAATCATTCTTTTCTGGAAATATTTTCTTTCAAAAACCGGCGTTTTATACTAAATTTCTGGCAAAGTTGCATTAACAGGAAACCTTGCTAAATATCGATTAACAGCGAAAAAAGTGTAATACCAATCCCAAAAAATACGTGCACTTCCCCAAGGACTTTGATTTGACCAAAATGAAAAGGGATCGTTTTATTCTCCAAGAAAAAACGAAATTTTCGGGAGAATAGGGATCCCTTACTGGATGATTGAAACATTCATTTCTGTCAGATTAAATCTGATTTTACTCAGATCTGAAGCTAGAAACAAGGCATACGAATGA
>JADFXM010000043.1 GCA_015233565.1 Candidatus Rifleibacteriota bacterium | reverse complement strand
ATTAGATTTATCTAACAGAAATGAATGTTTCAACCATCCAGTAGGGGATCCTTATTTTCCTGAAAATTTCGTTTTTTCTTGGAGAATAAAACGATCCCTTTTCATTTTGGTCAAATCAAAGTCCTTGGGGAAGTGCACGTATTTTTTGGGATTGGTATTAGATACCTAAGCCAAACGATTTGTGTCAGATCTCGCCAAACTCATAATTTCCCAAGATCAGACTTCCTGATTCCGAATGACTTTAAATGGCACTTTTTTACCTAGAAAACATTGAAATGAAGACAAATTCTTCAACAAAAAGTGCTATTTCATTTTCCGGCAGTAAGTCGTCAAACACTGATCTATTCAAATATGGATCAGGAGATCTGAAGATAGATAGATTTTGAATGCTGAAAAAAAATAGAAAAATAAAAAAAAATGCCATTTTTCTTGCAGGTTCTCTTTGACTTCTTATCTCAAAACGTTATTTAATCAGCTTTTCAATTAAATTCCCTACTTGGCATATAAATTGCTTGTTATTTTGTATCGCAGAAAAAACTTAAACATCAAAAATTTTGGAGGAAAAATGAAAAGGAAACTTTTTATCACAGTTCTGGCCCTTGTTGTTCTCAGCATTTCGACCGCTTCAGCCTATAATTATAGCGATCTTCAATATGCCAATAGCATGAGAGACAGTGGTAATTTTTATGGAGCAAAAGATCTTTACCAGAGGATTGCGAATGGATTTTTTACCGATAATGAAATTCAACGGGAAGCAGCTTATTTTATTGGATTTTGCGATATCAAGATGAATAATCCATGGTCCGCTATTGATTCATACCGTTGGTTCCTCAACCGATTCGACAATGGCAACTTCCGCTTCGTTCCTGATGCGCTTTTCGTTCTTGGTCGCACATATGAAGACGTTCGCGATTTAAGAAACGCAAACTATTATTATAATGAATGTATTCGCAGATTCCAATACGGTGAATTTCCTGAAAAATCAAGAGACAGACTCAGAGTCATCGGTGGATATTACGGTGCACCAAATTACCTCATTCAGACCACTCAGAAAAATGATGAAACCAAAGCTTCAACTGGAAAAGCAACCAAATCAATAAGTGATCCGTTCGAAGGCGGATTTTCTCTCGATCAAAGCCGGGTTGAAAGAGTAAATGCCCTTATACAGGCTGTGTCGAAATCGGAAGGTGTTGAAGAAGCCGTTTCGAAACTTTCAACTAGCGATAATGAACTTGAAATCGTAAAAGAAAATCTTAAAATTAATCAAGAAAAGCAAAAATTTGACTCTCTTCACGAAGTAAAATAAATAAAATCATCCCCCCCCCAAAAAAGCCTCCCGAATAAGGGAGCTTTTTTTCCATTAAAATAGACTTTTTATCTTTTAAAGAGTAAATTTTGAAAACAAATATCTGAGATAAAAATGAAATTTACTTTTAAGTGAGCGAGAAGAATGCAAATCGGATCGAAACTAAAAGCTTTTTTTACCCTAAAACGTCTATCTGTCTGGTTTTTTGCGGTAATTTCATTTTTTATCATATGTTTTCTCGGAGGAACTTTTTTGATAATATCCCCTCCAAAATGGAAGGACCCAGCTTTGAAAATTCCAGATGGAGCAGAAGCTTTTTCAACTGTAAACCCAAATGGACACAAGATTCCTGCATGGTTTTATAAGGGGGAGGACAAACGTGGAACAATCATCCTTTGTCACGGACATGGCGCTGAGAGTCGTGAATTCGCCCCTTTGATTCCTGTTTTGTTGAAAATGAAGATTGGAATACTGCTTTGTGATTTCAGAGCACACGGAAAAGCAGGCGGCTGGTTTACTCCAATCGGTAAATATGAATGGATTGATCTGAAAAGTGTGATCGACAAGGCGGTTCAAAACGGCTTTCTTAAAACCGGTGAACCTATCGTGGCATACGGTCGTTCTATGGGCGCAGCATTACTTGCGAATGGTTCTTCCAAATTGCCGGAAATAAATGGCTTCATTCTCGAATCATGCTTTGCTGAACTTCGGATAGCAGCAACCAGAGATGCAAAGAGACTTTTCAACCTTTCGGATTCGTTTATTATTGATTTGGTGTTTATCATCAGCCAACTTGTCACGGGTTACGAATATTACTCGAACAAGCCTATCGAAAGCGTTGTAGGAATAGCATCCCGACCTTTGCTGTTGATTCACGATGGAAAAGACCCGAGGGCGACCGACCAAGATTTTGAACGTTTCAGGAAAAAAATGCCTGCAGCCGAAATTTTGATTGTGCCAGAAGCTAATCATGTTCAGTCATTCTCCGTTGCTCCTCTTGAATTTGAGGCCAAACTTCGGGGGATTCTCTCAATGAGCGGTTTAAACCCCGCTAAACCACAGTCTCTTTGAATTTATAGAAATTCCCATCGTGCTCATTAGGTGAAGTGTTTTCCAGGCAGTAAATCGTGTTCTTGTACAACCCTATTGTCTTTTTCGAAGATTGTTGATATTTCCCAACGACGCTTTTTTTGAATTTTAAAATAAGATTTTAGTTCCTACAGTTTTGAAAATTAGCTTTAAAACATCAAAGCATTCTGGAATTCTTTCCAGAATGCTTTTCTAGTGACTTTTAAGGAATTTTCAAAGAGTTAAGAACACTTTGTGAAACCCAAATAAAAAAAGCCTAATTATTTCTTTGGAGGCTCGACTTTATTCGCCAGATGAAGAACTTTCTCAATCGCGGTTCCTTTCAGGAGTTGTCCTAAAACGTCAGAGATGCTTTTCCCCCCGAGAATTGCCAATGGGGCCATACTCTGAGCCATTTTTTCTGCTAATGCTCTGTCTCCGAAGGCTTGTAATGCTGCGATTAAATCTGGGGATACAGCTTTCGTTTTTTCCACGACTGCCTCAACCTCGGCTTTCAGTTCTGTAATGTATTGGTCGAGTTTTTTGCGGGCGATTTCGATTTCCAGTTCAATATTTTCACGTTTCCGCAATCTTTCTGCTTCATCAATTTTATTGATGGATTCCTGTTCCATTTTTTTCGCTTCCAGATTTTTCTTGCGGGTTTCGATTTCGGAATTAATTTTTGCAAGGTTGACTTCCAGAAGCTTTATCTCTTCCTTTACCTGGATTTCTAGTTCTCCCTGGCGGGTGGCTCCTTGAGCTTCTGCGATAACACGCTTGATTTCCTCTTCCTGGTGTTTTGTCACAGTTTGAGTGGACGCAATTGCACGCTTGATTTCTTCAAGATGTTTGGTGGTTTCGAGTCTTCTGCGTTCTGAAGTTACTAGTACGGCTTGTTTAACCACTTCATGTTGCGTTTGGAAGAGCAGATTCGCAATGGAAGCATCACCAATTTTTACATCAAGGATTTCGACGTCATAAATTCGCATACCGTTTTCTTCAAAAACCCGTCCAGTCCGTTTGCCATCCTCTCCTGAGGTGCCTAAAACCGTATCACGAATGATTTTTATTGCGCTTGCATAAAACTGCTCGATCCCAAAGTTTTTTATGGAATTTCGGATCAGAGATCGCATGTGTTCGCACAAAAATTTCACGTAGTTTTCGACATTGAACCAATTGTTGGGGTCACCTTCAAAGTTTACCCGGTATGAAAGAAGAACTTCAATTTTGCACAAATCATTGGTTTCACCGATAACTGAATCTGAGACCTTATTATGCAAAACACGCAGATAGGATGTTTTCAAAAGTTTCGTGTCACTTTTGGGTGTGCCGGTGGACATAATCATTGATTCAAGTGATTCATCGTATTCCAGTAAACAGGTTCGCGGCCCGACAATGACTTTTCTTTCACCGGTTTTGCTTACAACCAGGACAGCGTAGCCGGTCCAGATACCTATGGAAACAGAACCCTCGTATTTAGTATCCAGTGTAATAGTGCGAGGTGGAGTGTATTTGTTCGATCGGACAAAATCATCTCCAACAATGGCAAGCCTATCTGCCCTTTTTTCCTGATCTTCCTTTTTCAGAGTTGCTGGTACTGCAGTTCGGGCGTCATGGTCAGATAAATATTCCTCTTTGCTTCCTGCCGTTAATTGCTTAAGGCGTTTATTGTATTCCAGCGCTTCAATATTGCCAGGATACCAGAGTTCAACATCCTTGGGATCGATAATTCTTCTGACTATTACTTCCTCTCTTGGATCAGGAAGTAACATTGCAGGACCGCGTGCCAAAGAAATTTTTCCGGTTCTGCGATTGAGAACGTATCTGCCTTCGCCGGCCGGAATTGCAACTGCGTAGTGAATTTCCTGATCACCATATTTGATTATCGCGTGTTCAGGACGTGGTGAATAGATCATCTGGTCTTTTCCGGTAAGGAACAATTCTTCGCCGACCTTGTACTCACGATTATTTTCTTTATAAGGAGCAATCACTTTAATATATAGCCCGCTGATTTCGTTCAGTTCAATCGCTTTGAATTTCCGTGAAAGGTTCATTTCGACAAAGGTTTCTGAGGGCTGAGGAAATACAACTGCGGGCCCTTGAATGTACCGTTTGTTTCCATCTTCATTTAAAAGAATGCAGTATTCCAGGCGTTCAAGACTTACTGCTTCCCGGACGTAGTTTTCGTTTTCATCCCGTACGACTTCAATTCCCGTTGGGGGAATGTAGAAAGAAACATCCGTTCCTTTTATTGCTATTAATTTCCCAAGACTGATATCTGATACGTCAATATCAGCATTAGAATCGTTTTCACTTCCCTGGCCGGCCTGGCGTTTAACTACTGCTTTTTTCCAGTTTTCCTTGGCGGCTTCTTCATCGTAAACTCGTACAATTAAATATTGGTTCGAATGTAGGTGATGCCCCTCTACTATTCTGGACATCTGGCCCGGCCATAGAGCAAAGAACAAAGGTCCAGGAAAATTCACTTTTTTCCCGATTTTTAATTCAGCAAGATTGCTAACTGTTCCGGTTTTGGGCTGATTACTATCCTTGGAAGGATTCTTTAAAATTACGTACCAACCTTCAGGTGCGGTTGCAAAAACCTGGATGGCTTCTTCAAGATGGCAGCGCTCAAATCTTTTGGTCTTTTCGTTGAAGATGACAGGTTGATCGGTGTTTGCCAGGCTTGTTTTATATGGTCCAACGTAGACGTTGATATTTCCCTTTGTTTGATCAGAAATGAACGCATACTCATTTGGAGCAAGAACAAGATCTCGCTCGCGAGAAGACGATTCCGGCATTTTTGAACCTCCCATATTTACATTATTTTTTAAACCCAATTTAATCATAAAAAAATTATATTTCTTTTTCGAAACTTTTAAAAGTTTTTTCTTTGGCCTCTTTTTTCCGGGCAATTCAGAATTTTCCATTAGCGTTTTTTGGGCTAATTTCCAAATATATTCCGGAATAAAAAGTGCGAAATTCCACTTGGGAAAAAATTGAGTACAACGGCGTTAAACAAAAAGCTCAAACATCATTACCACCGATCAAGTCGATGATTAGGATATTTGAGCTTCTGTTCTTTACGTTGATAAGTGGTGGTATGTTATCCACTTATCGGTAATTGGATTCCTGACCTGAAAGTTTACTTATACCTTTTCGCATCTGCATTGCTTTTAAAGGATACTTTTAACTTCCAATTTATGTTTTATGATTACTCAGGCAAATTAATAATTAAATCAATATGGGTCTGTACTGGAAGGTTTTTGTTTAGTAGATCCATAGGGGTCGCTCTTTGCGGTCGAAGGTTGGGTTGAGCTGTAAGGATCACTACTGGAATTGCCTGATTTTATTGTGCCATATGGATCAGTATTGGGTTTTGCTGGTTTGGTTGGCTTAGTGGTAGCGTACGGGTCACTGCTGGAATTGGATGGTTTAGTGGTAGCGTATGGGTCAGACCCTGAGGTTGTAGGATGTGAAGGAGCATATGGATCAGTTGACGACCCCGAATATGAAACTGTGATTAAATTTCTAATAGCATTGAATTTTGCTTGCTTGATCCCATAAACTCGCATGATATCTTGAGTGGTTCTGAATAGTCCATTCTGTTGGCGGAAAAGCACAATTTGGTCAGCTATTACTGGCCCAATACCCGGTAGTTCTGCCAATTCTTCGCGGGAAGCAGTGTTGATATCAATCAACGGAGTTGAAACAATGATAAGATTTTTGATTACTTTGTATTTTCCATCTCCGATACCGTTGATTTTTTTAATGTCTTGAGGAGTTTGAAATGGCCCATTATAATTTCGATAGCTGATAATCTTGTCAGCGAGATCAGGTCCAATTCCGGGAAGGCGGGCTAATTCGGCTCTACCGGCGGTATTGATGTTTACTTTTTTGGAAGTTGTAGCTGCATATGGATCAGTTGAAGTGCCTCCGGTAGGGGCATAGGGGTCAGTTCCGCGGTCGCTTTGAATTGTGATGGTGGCAACCTCATTGAATGGGTTGCTTCCTTCTGCAAATAAGCTTTGAGAACCTAAAACTAATGTGATAAACAACCCCAGAAACGCTAATTTCTTCATAAAATCATCCCTCCAAATTTTCTTTTGAGCATCCTGCAAAAATGGGTTTAAAGGCTTGTTTTCCGAGGCGATTTTAGAATTCCAATTATTTTGCAAGTTTCTCAATTTTTTTATGGTTAATTAATTATACCACTGATTTGGAAAAAAGTTTTCTTGAGGTTTTTGAATTTTTTTTTTAAGATAATACCATTCATAATTAGTTCGTAGGTTTCAATCTTCTTGGCTGCTGAAGAAATTTTCCGACAACGGTGGGAGCCAAAGGCGATGAAGCAACCTTATTTGAAAAAAATTGAATATTCAGAAAAACGTCCAACGCTTTCCAATGATTTTCTGGAAAATCTTTTTTTGGAGGATTTAAGCATACCTACGGATTAATAATAATTGGTATAATTCCTTGTTTTTAACTCTTCGGTGCTCAATGAGGCAAAACCTCGATCAGAAGATCGTCCAAAGTTTCTTTGTGACTAACTCGAAAATCAGGCGAAGAAGATGGTTTACGGAAGTCATATCGGCCAGCCACTGGCATGGGGGATCGAATTCCCATAATCGAGCTATTTAGCGTGAAGAGCCAATCCCTTTGCTGAAACTTCTCTTTTCAGTCTTTCTCAAACGACTTCAGCTTACCCACTTTCCATTTCTTACTATCTTTTATCTTGAAGATTATTTCTGAAGTTAGTTTTCCAGACGAATTTTGGGAAAGTCATAAGTAATCATATTGCCATTTGCAGTATCTGCGATAAGACCCGGTTGCTGGTTTCATCGTCTGCTGATGCGACTGCTACGTTGTCTTTGAAAAGCTGGATCATCGAAGTTGTCCAGTGTATGTAAATTTGTAAGCCGGGATAGGCGTTTGCGGCTAGTGTGGCTTTGGGTGCGCCTGTGGGAAGTTGAAATTCTTTGCGGGGAAGGCCCAAATCTAAAATAAAGCGATTCAAAAGTGCTGCGACGCGGGCGGAGGTTTTGCGCAGAAATTTCATTGAATTAGGGGAATTTAAAGCAGCCTCGCTTTCCTCGGCGATTCTGGTTTCAAGCTGGAGGCGAGAAGCTCCTTTCATGATCTCTTGAATCACTTCGGCGAACCATTCGCCGTTGAGGCCGGTTTTTTGTTGAAACTTTTCATTTTTGCTGAGATTGACCAGTTGTTCCTGCCAGCGGTTTAACACTGCGCGTGCGAATAATTCACCTTTACGAGGTGGCGCCTGGTTTTTTTTCACGGTCTCAGGTGGTGCTGAAGAAATTCCGGGGATTTGAAATATATCATCCGAAAAAACCGGAGTTTGGCTTTGAATTAGGCCGACAGTCACATTTTGATTATCTTCTTCGATCATTGGGTTAATGACTGAGTCGTAAATCGTTCCATTTGTTTTTTCGGAAATGGAAAATCGGTCTCTGTCAATGATTTGTGGAAGTGAGTATCGGACGGGCATTTCCTTTCCAAGGGTGGCAAGGCGTTTTTTGGCGCGTTCTTCGGCAAGAGTTCTGGCGCGGGTAACGTCCTCTCCGACATGGTAGGGCTGAAGGTTTGTTTTCACTTCCATCAAAATGTTTTTCAGATTGCTTTCTAATTGCCTGACCTTAGTCAGTGGCTCTATGGCCTTCCGCAAATTCTCCACCAGAAAAGGAATTCCTGGATTTCCGGGAGTGGCAGCCATATTCCATGATTCTTCGGGGTTTTGAAAATGCCTTCGAACGAACTCGTTCGCAAGATATTGTCCTTTGAACTCAGCCAGCGGCAATTCATCTCGAATAAACTCTTTCCCAGTCTGGTCTTTGCCGAAAACGGCTTGTTGTACATTTGGATTTCGCACCCAAAAACAATTCTGGAAGGCTCTTGAACCATCCCAATTTTCGACCCAATCTCCGGCGCGACCAAAGAACTCCGCAAAATTTGTTTTCAAGCGACTTTCCCAGCGAACGCGAGGGTCTTCTCCCTTTTTTCGGGTCAAGTCCATGTCAAATTTGGTGAACACTTGGAAAAGCAAGGGTTTTTTTGCCTCCCTGGTCTTGGTGTCAGCGCCCTGGCTCCACTCGACCCATTTGTTGATCATGTATGGAAGCGATTTAGCTTCCTGTGGGCCGCCTTCCTGGCAGAGAACCAGACCGGTAACATCGCGGTCATCGGAATAGCGATCGAACAAATAGGCTACTTTTCCCCGCAAAAAGACTTCGACCAGAGCTGAATGATCATTTGCAAGATGACGCTGATCAAAAACTTGCGCGCGTGCTCGCGCGCCGGGAAAATCAAGAACGTCCATGTTTTCAAGAAGGGCGCCCGACTGGGTCGATTGGACTTTGAGTATTAGTTCACTAGTCAATGCGCAAAGAAAAGCGGCGTCAATGGCAACTATCGATCCATTTTCGGAAATAACGCTCATTTTGCGATTCCCTGGGGAAGCGAGCTGACTTAGGCGTTGAACATCGACGATACTGTTTTCACGGGGTATTAATGCTTCTTCATAAATTCCGACAATCTGGCCGCCTAGCCCCGAGAGAGCTTTTTGAAGGTTGCGGAAAAGGGTTGTGATTGCGGGAAATTTTCCCCATAACCATTCGATGTACAATATCTGGTGATCGAATGGAAGAAACCGGATTTCATCGTTCAGAATTCCCCAGTAATTGATGTCTTCAAGAGCTTTCAAAAACTGATTGCGGAAATGGCGGCGGGCGTAATCTTGTAAGTCCCAGACATCGCTTTCAGATAGAAGGCCTTCCCCTGGCCGACATCGGCCTACTCCTTTGAAGGAAAAGCGTATTTTTTGCAAATCTTCCGCAGTAGGCAAAAAGTCAGACTGGCACTCGAAGAAAAAACCATTCAAAAAAATCTTTATCAAATCAACGGTAAAAAAAAGTCGCAATAATGCTGAACAACCCGGAATTTCCCGGTAAGGACGAAGAGAAAATCTGGTGACAACAGCCGTACTTTCACGGCCTCCGGCGGGGTTAATCTCTTCAAGGTAATCGTGTGCACAAGGATTTTGGCCCGAACGATTTAGAAATACGCTCAAAGATGGCTCGTTTCCGCGCACTAGTTCAGAAACCAAATATGATTTTCCACATTGACTTGCTCCGAAAACCCCAAGAGCGAGCGGGCGGCGAGCTGATTCGCCGATTCTTCGAATGGTGATCTGTTTTTCCTGAAGGACTTTCTCCATGAATTTGCGGATTTGATTATCTTTGAGGTATGCGGTTGCCCATTCACAGCTTTGGGACACAATCTGACTCATTCGCTCTGCGGTTTTCGCCACCTGTTCTTCTTCTGGCCGGAGTTGTTGCATATTTTATTCCTTGGAAACAAAATGGTATTTTGTTTTATCGCCACGAGAGTTTTTCGCAATAACCACGCAATCAAAAGCTTTTCCCGGAGGCGGTAAGTGAAGCGTGACTGAGGTGCCCTTGGCGGAATGGTTTTTGGGGATATTGTTAAAATAGGCTTCTGTTGAAATAACAGGGTTGCCCTTTGTATCGACAATTTCCCACAACGTTTTGGGGTCTTTCGGTTCGGAAAGGAGCTCATGCTGCTGATTGCTGATGGTTTGGATGGAAACTGAGAATTCGGTTTCAAGTGACTCTTTACTTGTTTGTGCTGATTCACTTGCGGTTTTGCTTTCGCTGGAAGCGATTGAAGATTGCGCTTCGATGGAAGGATTGTTAGCATTAGCTTGGGTTGATCCGTGGCTTGACGTGGGTTTCGTTTCACCACAAGTCGGACAAATTTGTCCTGGAGCTGGCATGCCAACCGATTTAGAAGAACCATTGCCGGGACTGCCTAAATTTGCCCCGCCGCCCCCGCTTCCAAAAAATCCACCGCTGGCGTCATTTCTGCTGCTTAGGGCTGGAAGCTGCGATTGAGAACGCGGCGACATTGGAGGAAGGAGCCGCAAAAGCAAGAGTAAAAGTATAACTACTGCAAGAACAATCGCTAGCCATTTGACCCATTGATAATCGCCTAAACCACAAGCAACGATGGGTTTTTCCGAGGGGGGCTCTTTTTTTTGCGCAACTTTTTCTGACGCTGGTTTTTGGGGAGAGGTGAGCTGTGCTGTTGCGGTTTTGTCTTCAACCTTTGGAGGTTCCGGTGGTAGAAATGATGTGTCTGGTGTTGGTGAGTCTTGAGGCAATGTTTTGCGTTGGATTTGGGAGATGAAATCGTCCCAGCCGGCAAACATTTTTTTTCCAAAATTTCCTGATTCCTCTGCCACAAAACCCCAATGAATGATTACTGGGCGGTTTTGAATGGAAAAAATCTGATTCAAATCCGGCGCAAGGGCAATTGATTCAAGATACTCGGCGTAATCTTTTTCTATCCCGGTTTTCCCTTTTCTGGCTTCAGCGTATGCTCTTATCTTCTCAAGACTGGAGGCCACAATCTGCACCAAATGCTGTTGTTTGGCAGTGGGAAGATCATGAAGCCTTACCGGGTCGCCTTTTAAATCAGTGGTCCACTCTATTTCAGAGTTTGGACCCTGGTCTCCGCCCATGACATTTGGTTTGGCAAAAAGATGTTCCATTTCTCCCGATGGAGAAAGCGCTTGCATTACAGATTGCAAGTGTCCAAAAAACTGATGAACAGGCTGGTTCCGGAAAATGCAAGGGCGGAAGCCCTTTGTAACGGTTTTTGCAATCATTCCCATGGTTACCCGCCTTTCAAGTTAGAACGCGCCCCAGGCGTACAATTTGGTCGGAATTTATCCGCGTGACGACAAACCCTCGCATTTCAACGATCGAACGGCCAGAAGAAGAGCTTCCATCAACCCGTTCGTGAAATTGATTATTGAAAGGCTCTCCTTCCATTGAGAGGAAAGAATAGTTCGTTGAACTATCAGAAAGATATTTTCCGATGATTTTGACAAGTTCCTTTCGCAGTGGAAACCTCATTCCGCTAATTACTTGAAAAAACCTGTCTCCAAGAGAGTTTAGGGAAAACATTTTTTGTTCCGGAGTGCTGTGACGTAAGAAATCACATATTGGAAAGATTCCAACTATGGCGCAAAAAGCTTGTACAAAAGTGTGTTGATCTTCCAAGTTTTGGCAAATTGCTTTTAATGAATTTCGAATTTCATCCTCTAATGGGGATGATGATGTTCTGATATCGAGAAATTTCATGAAGGCGCTGCGCATTACAAATTCCTCAGAACGAGGCAGGGTCGTCGGGATGGGTTGACTCATATTGGTGGGAAGTTCGGCGAAAGGGTCCACATCAGCCTTTTCCTGGGGGGCTGTGACAGGGGGGCTTGTCAATTTTCCACTGCGGAATAATTCAAGAATAGTTCGAAGATCCCTTATTTCATCTGGGTTCAAGGGGGTGGGGGGACCTTCTTTTTTTTCCAGTGGGAACGGAGGAAATGGAAACAGTTCATCAGGTTTGTTCATGATGCCCTCCTGAAAATTACAAATCGAAAGAACCAGTGTCGAGCCAATATTGATCGGCTATCATGGTGCGAAGCCTGAGTTTCGCCAAACGCGAGTCAACTTTCGTTCCTCGCTCATCTTCGAGCCCTTCAATTGACAAACACTCACGCTGTTTGGGATCCTGTACGAGTTTGACTTTGAAGGGACCTTGTCCTTTAAGGTTTTCGCGATCAAGAAGTAACTCCCAAATTGGGTTGACTGGACAAACTTCTGAATCGACACGGCGTATTCCCAAAAGAGCTGATTTATTCGTTTCAACAACGCCGTTAGCGGAGGGAAAGACCATTTGGTCAATTTTCAAATCTTCGGGAGAAAATGTTCCAATGAAACATTTCCGTTCCTGTATGGAGTCGGGGTCAGTGATCAAGTTCAACCCGTCGAGGTTTCGCAGTTTTTCTGAAAACAACCAGACCGCGGCTCCCATGACGCATGTGGTCTTGGGGTCGGAGATTCCTCCGCCTTTTTGGGAAAATGGGTACCAGCTTCCAACCGGGTATCCTTTCAAACTGATGATTTTTTCCGGCGATACGGGCATCAGGCGCACAAGAATCTCTCGAATGATTGGTAAGGACGAGGGTTTTCCTCCCAAAATAAGCGCGTCACAATCAAATTGAGCGATTACTTCGGAAAAAATTCGAAGAATATTTTCGATAACATTGGCAATAACTGTATTGATTTGGCGTTTCGAAAGTTGCCAGGGAATTTCCGGGAGAGTGATGTCGCAGTCAAATTCCTTTTTCAGGTGTTCCGCGAAGAAATCGAGCACATTGGCGCCGGGCAAGCGTCGTAAAAAAAATTGATCGAATCCTAATTCCAAATCGGTGTCATCCGTTTCCAGTTCGGCGAATTCAAGGTGGCGATGAGCCATTGGAATCCAGACCTGGCGGCAGAGTTCGGCTTTCATGTCTATAAAATGTTTGTCCCGCCCCCCGCGCCCTGGGCCGAAGAAGAGTTGAAATTCTTCCCAGGAAATTCTTTGATTTTTTTGTTGCGCCCATGAAAAAACGCGGCGAATAATTATCTTTTCGATTATGCGTTTTGCTATCTCATCGCCCGCTATTGAAAAGCCTTCGGAGAATAGTTTTTTCTGACGTGCTCCGGAAGGTTCAGCTGGCAATGAATTATACTCGGCAATCATCAAATCGCTCGTTCCACCGCCAATGTCAATACTTGCAAGCCGAAAAATGGGTTTGCGAAGATCATGTTCAGCGGCGCGTTCGCGACCGAGTGTTTCGAATACTTCTTTGGCGTTGCCTAAAAAGCGATGTTTCACTTCACCATACAGGTATGTAAGCTGCACAGCGGTGGCTTCATCAAACTCAAGATGAATTTTGGGTTTCATTTCCTCCGGCCAGCCAAACACATGGAAATAGAGATCAATGGCCGATTGAGCGCGCTCCCGATAAATATCTCTTTCGGGACCGGACATACCTGAAGGCGTGGTGATTACAATATTCCGTAAAACACGTTTTGAAAGACGATGTCCACGGGATTTTCGAAATGAAAACGAATTGATTTGAGAATAACAGTGATTCAGGACTTCCAGAATCAAAAAAACCATCATTGAACTTGGTGGATAACATGGTTCAAATGGGGGTTGGGCTTTGTCTCCGCGAAAAACAGCATTTTCGTCAAGGAATTTGAGGAAAGGAGCGTTTATTTTTTTGCCGAGGTTTGCCTCGGGAAGGTTGAAATACCAGGGAAAATGTCGTTGCTGGTTATCCCATAAATATCGCTTGGGGCTTGACATACCAGTGTCGCCTACGTCCGAGGGTTCCAGGTTTGCAGCTTCGCGCCCCAGACGAAGAAGGCTGGGCCAGAAAAAACCAGCCCCAGCGTGAGGAGCTCCTTGATTCGGATCAAAAAAGAGCGGAGGGCGGAATTTGAAAGACGTATCAAATGGCTCAGTGTATGTTTGAGTAGGTTCGCTCAAATCTCGAATTTCAAGCTTGCAACATTCATCGAGATTTACTCCCTGCCCTGGGGCTTGTTCGGCGATAATCCCGCAGGCGCGGCTGTTTCCCAGATCAAGAATTAAATGAGCGTCGATGTTTTGGCCTTCAGGATTCAAAAAGGTTATCTCTGGGATAATATCTGCCTGTTTAAGCCCGTCAACCAGCGTCATAAAGGCAGCCAGACTTCCGATATGCGGAGGCATTGGATCGGCTCCTTCTGCCGGAATTTCCTTGAAAATGTTTTTGATCCAGTTTAGAAGAGTTGGAGTCTGCCAGAATCCGGTTGAGCCTGGGTTTAACTCAAAAGGCAGACCAACGTCTTCGGGGAAAAATCCCAAAAGATCTCTTCCGGGATTATCAGAAGTTTCCGTTGAATTGACGAGCGTGTCAAAAGCAAGTACATACCGAAAAATGTTTGCATCGTTTTTTAACGGAGGTTTGTGCAAGAAAAGTCTTACCCAATCTTTGCTTCGTGAAACCGATTCTTCCGCTCCCTTACGTGAGAAGGGAAGCGGAAGCCATTTCCCTGTACAAATATTTAAAACATCCTGAAACCGAAGAGAAAGTTGGCCGATGTCGATCAGGGGGTCTTTCCCTTCGGCAAGGGCATCAATGATTGGAGTTGCGCCTAATTGAAGAGAAATGGCGCCTTTTGGGGATTGTAAGACACGAAATGTCCAGGTTTTGAACAATAATGCGTCGGGAAACTGCAAATCATTTTCCGGAGTGTAAAAGGAGACTCCGGAGTTTACCAGGCATTCAATTTTCTCCATCATCTACTCCGTTTGTGGCATTGGCCAATTCATGGCTGCGCGAATAGGCCAAATTAAAAGCAAGCTTCCGAGAATAACCAATGGGGCCTGAATCAAGTAGGCGATCACAAACAACTCAACTATAACTATGCCGCACCAGAATATTAATGATTGATTGACTATCGTTTTGTTTTGTTCCTGGTTCATGACCTACCTCCGTTGGGGTTGTCCATTTGGCTTAACAGATTTTTCGCTTCCAGATTCCCCTGATTAGCAGCTTTCTCATACCATTTGTGCGCTTCGGTGAGATTAAGTTCGATTCCAATGCCGCACTGATACATGCTTCCTAATTCCAATTGGGCTTCGGCATAACCTTTTTTTGCCGCTGATTCGAACCATTTAAAGGCGACATCAAAATTCTCTTGTACAAAAAAGCCCCTTAGGTAAATTTCTCCGATCCGATATTCAGCTAGGAGATGCCCAGCGTTTGCGGCTTTCACAAATTCGGCGACGACTTCTTTAATGTTTGACTTGCCATGCGAAGTTTCCAATAGAGCTAATGCCTGATTATAATGTTGGTCAGCTACTTGACTGAAACTCGGGGTTGCTATGGGCCTTAATAAGGTTTTTTTCCCTCCGGTGGTTCCCTGTTTGGCAGGAATGGTGGCTGCGGGATTCGGTTTTTCTTCATAAGTGGTTTTGTCGATTGATCTAAGGGATTCTTTTTCCGATTGTGGTTTGGAATTATTCTTTGAAGCTAGTGAAGGAGGCTGTGAAGAAATGGAATTTACGCCGGAAGTTGTGTGGCATTTGGAGTTGGATGACACAATTGGCTTGGTGAGTGAAGTTTCTCTCTTTACTGAAATGGCGCAAAGGTCTTGGGTCTCCTGCGGTAAAGGGCTTTTCCACCAGACTTTAAAAACGCGAATTGAATTTTGCACGTCCAGACCATATAACACACCTAATCGGCTAGTTGGTTCTGTATATGAAACTTCGGTATTATTTGTCGGGACAGTTTTTGGATGAGTAACTGGGGAAGGGGAGAAAGGAATCCCAACGCTTTCGGCCCACGTCTCAACTGACCAGACGGCTATTTCCAGGGGGAGTTGGTGATTTTTTGCAAGTTTTTCAGCGAGATCTTTAATGCCTTGAGCAATGAGGGTGGACCCTGAGAATTTTCGTAGAGTCCATGGAACAAGGTCACTCAACCCTAATTTAAGCGCAAGAAATTCAAGTGTAAAACCTAAATTGGTTCTTTCCAACATAAGTTTTGCGAATTTTTCCGAGTCTTTAAAAACGGAAGGGTCTTTGAGAGCGACAATATCCAGTAAACTACTTTTTAGTTTCTCTCTTGTTTGGTTTATCATCTTTTGGGCGAAAGATCCCTTTTGACTTGAAATAGTGAAAGCAATTTTATCAAAATTGCTTCTTATTATCAAGACCCGGAACAAATATTCAACAAATATTGCTAACAAAAACCTTTTCCGCAGACGCCTATGCTCGAAATGGTCCTAAGAATCTGGTTCTTATGATCTTGCCCGGTCGGTAATTGCCCTTTTCCTAAATAAACTGTTCCATAGCGCCTCAGCAGTTCCTCCAGCATCATGTCGGGAACGGGAACCCGCCGTTCTAACGAGACTGTCTAAAAATACCCAAATTTTTAAATTTTAAAGTACCCACCCAATCCGATTCAGCATACCAAATCATTCCCATTTTTTATTTTTTCCGAATTCAAAAAATGATTTTTTTTTTGAAAAATTTAAATGAATATGATAGGATAAATGCGCGAAAAAGCAAATTCCTATCATGAGTTTTCAAGGGTTTGCTATATTTTTTTTCGGCTGCGAATTCGCAAAAAATCGAGAGGAAATGAAAATGAATTTTAACAAAATCCTTTTCCTGGCTCACAGTAATCCGACCGAATATGTTTTTGAAGATACAAGAAATTATTTAAAACGGTTCCACGATGTTGAAATTAAAAGTGTTTTCGAACACTCAAATTTAGCCCCTTTTCCTAAGAGTGTAAAAGAAATAAATTTAAGCTACATGGCAAAATTTGGCCCTCTTTATGAATCTCCATTTTTTAATGCAATGCTGGATGCCGAAAAATCAGGGTATGGCGCCGCTGTCGTCGCTAGCTGGGGAGACCCGGCGATTGGGAGAGCCGTAAAAGAGCTGAAATTCCCCGTAGTTGGGCTCGCCTGGGCAAATTATAAAAAGGCAAGCGAGTTGTACGGAAAATTTTCAATTTTACACACCCATCTTCCCGAATTAATGGATTTCAACAAAATGCAAGTCGAAATGTACGGATTTCAGGGAAATCTGGTTTCCTCAGAACACCTGGATTTAGATGTTTACGAATGGCTGAATAAAAAAACAAAACCCGATTATCAATTTCTTGCAGAAAATACTTTGCCTATCGTTGAAAAATGCGCAGAAAAAGGAGCTAAATCGCTCTTGATAGCGTGTGGATCACCCGAGTTGTCTGAATTTGCGCAGGTCCTTGATAATGAGGTAAAAAACAAATTTGGAATCAGAGTATTAACACCTTTAGACACAATGATCGAAACCGCCCGTGAAAGAATAAAAAATAACCCTGTTTCCTAACAAATGTCTTTTCCAAATTACAGCTTTCACAACCTATGAGATTGATTCCATAGTCAGATAATTATTAAATCAATATCTTCTGGGTAGCTACAAAAGGAACGCGGCATTTAAGCCGAAGTTCCGAACGCGGTACATTGATAGAGTTGTGATTGGAGCAGTGCAAGAAGGAGAAATTCGCGTTAATCAAAAAAGGACCCTGTCCATGTGAACCTTTGGATGTTCTCTTTGGATCATGATCTTCAAGGCATTACATGGACAGGTTTTTTTGGGAAAAATAGGTTCAAACAATCATCCTACCTGTGCTTTATGCCATTTTAGACTTGGAACTTCGGTTTAGGAATCATAAATCTCCTGGACAAAAATTTAAAAAAGTATAGAATTTCATTCATCAGTAAAGTATAATATCCACCAAAATTTATTTGGAGCCGATGATTTATTGCTGATTGTGAGCGTTGATGCATTAATCTGATGGAAAGACCCGCTAGGAACTCTGCTTTCCACAAAGATGGACGACCTCGGCTCACTCTAAAAGCTGCTGTTAGCCTCGATGGGAGAATTGCCCCAAAAACAGGCACGGTCGCTGGATCTAATGTAAATCCTCCAGAGAGGATTCATACATTCTTTTTTGGAGGAACATCAGCAAAGTAACAAATTATATGCCATGCGAGAAAGGCTGAGGAAAGATTTATTAAAAACCCATTCTCACGAAAGGATTCACAACGGTAACATCAGTGTATTGAATTGTCAGAGTCGTGCCAGATTGGCACAAACTCTTTCAAAACAAGGCCAGATATGGCTTGGAGTTGGCAAATTTGCCGACGACACAATCGATGCTCTGGCACTTGTAAGAAGGCGGATTGATTCGAAAACAGTAATAAAACTTTTCTTGCAGGCGCTTCAAAGGTCAAAAGTCCAGAGGAAGTCGATACGGTAAATCATGCATGCCATGATGTTGAAGTTCGGAAGAAAATACAAAACTTCAAAAAGCATCTTGAGTAATCCAAAGAAGAATAAAACAGTCTGAGAGACAGTTACATAATCGGTTTTTGATAAGCGGGTACAATTCAACCTGGATCAGAACTTCGTTTCTGAAAAAAATTTACAAGAGGAAAAGCCATTTTTGGATTTTATGAAACAGGCTTAAATATGATAATATGGCCAATCAAATTGTGCACAGGGCTGCTTGTTTTAGAGGTAAACCAAATATCCCGGGCGACAAATCCATATCGCATCGGGCGCTCATCCTGGGTGCTCTTTCCGAGGGCAGGACCGAAATCACTAATATCTTAACTGGCGGAGACGTCCAATCTACCGCTCGTTGTCTTGGCGATCTCGGTGTTTCCATAATTCGCTCCGGCGCATCTGACGGAACGACCTTGACAACCGTAGAAGGCTTGGGTGTGAAAGGGTTCACATCGCCCGTGCGTGTGCTGGATTGTGGGAACTCAGGTACGACAATTCGCACGCTCATGGGCGTGCTTGCCGGTGGCGATATCACCGCCACTTTGTCTGGTGACGCATCGTTGGTTAGGCGCCCAATGCGTCGGGTGGCCGCGCCCTTGCTTTTGATGGGTGCGCGGATAGAATTGACCGCCGATGATTATGCACCACTCACGATTCAAGGCTCCAAGTTGCATGGAATAAACTATTCGCTTCCTGTAGCCAGCGCGCAGCTTAAGACCGCAGTACTTTTGGCCGGGTTATTGGCCGAGGGTGTGACTCGTATCACAGGCCAGATCGACAGCCGCGATCACACGGAAAGAATGCTTCGACACTTCGGAGCAAAACTACAGGAAAGTTCGAGCGAATTAAGCATTACGGGTGGTCAAACTCTTGTCGCTAATCGAGTCCTGGTTCCTGGCGATCCCTCTGCCACAGCGTTTTGGCTGGCTGCCGCGTGTTTAGTGCCAGGTGCTCATTTGCGGCTTGAAAACATCTCATTAAATTTCACTCGCATCGGATTCATTCGTGCCCTGCAGCGAATGGGTGCTAATATTGTTGTCGAGCTTGAATCGGAAGTTCCTGAGCCAGTCGGTTGTATCGAGGCCCGTTTTAGTAATCTGAAAGGAATTCGCGTAACTGTGTCCGAGATACCGGCGCTGATCGACGAGTTGCCTATGCTTGCGGTGCTTGCAAGTCAGGCGGTCGGCGAGACCGTCGTCGAAGGTGCCGAAGAGCTGCGTGTGAAGGAAAGTGACCGTATTGAAGCGGTTGCTGTCAATCTTCGTGCCATGGGTGCCAGCATCGAGACTCGGAAAGATGGCTTCACGCTCGCGGGTAGGCAGTCCCTTCGCGGCACGGATATTCGTAGTTTTCATGATCACCGGATCGCGATGGCCTTCAGCATCGCCGGACTGGTGGCAGAAGGGGATACCACGATTCATGACGCAGAATGCGTCGGAATTTCCTATCCGGAATTTTTCGCTACACTTGAAAGGCTTTGCCGGCCATGAGTGGAACAAAAGGGGGTTTAAAAGGGGCGGTAATAGGGAATCCGATTTCTCATTCCCTTTCGCCGGTGCTCCATTTGATTCTGGCCGAACGTCTAGGCATGCGCGATTTCACTTATTCCGCTGTCGAGGTTTTGCCCCGTGATCTTCGCACTTATCTCGATGAGCTGCGATGCTGCCCAGAGTTTGTCGGCATCAACGTGACCGTGCCCCATAAAGAAGCTATACTGGCCGAGTTGGACGAAGTCATTGTTCAGGCCCGAGCGATTGGCGCCGTCAACTTGGTACATTTGAAGGACGGTAAGCTTATCGGGCATAATACTGATTACATCGGTTTCCTTAGGGTTCTCGATGATCGTAAGATAAAGCTTCACGATTGTAACGTCGTTGTCTGGGGAGCTGGGGGAGCAGCCAAGGCGGTGCTTCACGCTCTTGGCTGGCGTCACGTTGCATCCGTGGCTGTATTGAACCGTGATCAGGCTCGATCCAAGGCTTTGATATCGGCGTTTACCCCTCTTTTTCCCAAGACGCGCTTTTATGGGGTTGTGCCCGCCGTTTTGACTCGAGTGGGCTTGGTTGTTAACACCACACCTGTTGGCATGCGAGGATATGCCATGGAGGGGGACATTAACGCAACCTCAGAGTTTTTTTCCGGATTGGCACGGATTTCACCGGAACCCGACGCGCTTGCTTTTGACTTGATTTACAATCCCGAGCGGACGCCGTTTCTTTCGCTGGCGAGCCATCTTGGCTTTCGTTGCGTGGCAGGTCTTGACATGCTGGTGCACCAAGCGATTGAGAGTTGGAAAATCTGGACGAACTCGACTTCAGAGTCATTAGGAGAAATTCTTCCATCAATCATGCCGGAGTTACGTCGAGCCCTCGCCCCCCCGATTTTTCTTTGTGGTCCCATGGGAGCCGGCAAGAGCACCGTTGGCTCTATTCTAGCCCAACGTCTTGGCTGGGATTTTGTCGACACGGATTGCCTTGTAGAAGCAGAGAGTGGGTTATCGGTTAGCGAGATTTTTGAACAGCAAGGCGAACAGGCTTTTCGCGTTCTTGAAAAGAAAGCTGTCTTAAACTCGGCCGCGCGGACTAGGACAGTTGTAGCTCTCGGTGGAGGGGCGCTCATGACTGACGGAACCTTGGCAGCTGTCGAGAGGTCTGGAATCCTTGTGTATCTGGAGGCCAAGACATCGGCCCTGGTCCGACGGCTCCAGGTCAGCGAAAATGAGCTGAAGGTTCGGCCGCTTTTGTCGCCAGCAAAATCCGACGGTCAGATTTCGGTGGACTCCAGGCTTGAAAATCTGGTAAAAGCACGGCAGGCGATTTACCTGCGCGCATCCCATCGTGTCCAAACCGACAATCTTGAGCCTAACGCGGTAGCGGCTGTGATAATTCGTTTGACCGAAGAGGGGGAATTTTCATGATTTTCAAATCTGTTCATTCACCGTTCTGTCGGGTCAAACAGTTTTTCGGAAAAGCGTCCGCGGTGAGCCGATCTTATGACATCCTTATTGGCGCTGGAGCGATAGAGTTGTTCAAAAAGGTTGACGGACGATCTGGCAATCTGGCTCGGGCTTTTGTGGTCTATGACGAGATCCTGATTGACGCAATGTCATCGTTGCGAAAAGCGCTGCGGGGTGCGGGTTGGAAGGTGCATGAGATTCCCGTTCAGGCAGGAGAGTCCCTCAAGGAAATTTCCTCGATCAATAGTTTGTATGGTGAACTGCTTAAACACGGGGCGGACCGCCACTCGGTTCTTTTTGCTCTGGGTGGAGGGACCGTCGGAGACGCGGCCGGTTTTGTTGCGGCGACTTATCTGCGCGGTATTTCCTGGATCGGTGTTCCGACGACGCTCCTCGCGCAGGTCGACAGCGCCGTGGGTGGCAAAACTGGAATAAATCATGTTTCGGGCAAAAATTTGATTGGCGCCTTTCATCAACCGGATGGGGTGATTTGTGATTTGAATTTCCTTTCGACCCTGTCGCGTCGGGAAATTGTCTCCGGTTTAGGTGAAATACTGAAATACGGATTGGTATTCGATCCTGCGTTTTATCGAAGTCTTGATAAAAATCTCGAGCGGCTTTTGGCTCGCGATGCTTTGCTGCTCGGTCCAGCCATACAGCGGTCGCTTGAATGGAAATGCAGTGTAGTAGCGCAAGACGAACTTGATCGCTTGGGGATTCGTGAGGTGCTTAATTTTGGCCACACCTTCGGCCATGCCCTGGAGAGCATCACGCAATATAAGATGTTCCAGCACGGTGAAGCGATAATTTGGGGCATGCGTTTTGCTTTGGCCCTTTCTGAAGTCCGGGGATTGCTGAGTTCCAAAAAAAGAATGGACTTGGATTCGACCCTCGCGCGGTTGGAAATACCCGCTCTGCCGGCAGGGATTACGCTAGAAGAACTTCATGTTATAATGTCCAAGGACAAAAAGAACCGCGGTGGGAAGCTTCATTTTGTGCTCTTGGACGGAAGGGCAGGGCGCGTGAAAACGGATGGTAATATCAACAGGCGGCATCTTCGATCTGCCCTGAAGCTCATTGGAGGATTAAAATGAGGAACGAAAGTGATCGGCGTATCTTGATTTTGCACGGTCCAAATTTGAATCTTTTGGGCGAACGTGAACCCGATGTCTATGGTACTTTGACGCTCGCTGAAATAAACAGAAAACTGCGTGCCAATGCCAGATCTCATGGTTGCATCCTTAGAATTCACCAATCTAACAGCGAGGGCACGCTGATTGACCTTTTGCACAAAAACCGGCGGTGGGCCGATGGCGTGGTATTCAATCCCGGTGCGTATACACATTATTCCTACGCGCTGAGAGACGCCGTTGCGGCAATTGCGGTGCCGACGATCGAGGTTCACCTCAGTGATATAAAAAAACGCGAGAGTTTCCGTCAGGTGTCAGTTATCGCACCGGTTTGTCTTGCACAGATTTCTGGTTTGGGCTGGCTTTCCTATGCGAACGCTCTTGAGTTATTGCTCGAAAAGAAGGACTAGAAAATGGCAGGAAATACTTTCGGACAGCTATTTCGAGTAACCACTTTCGGAGAGTCACATGGTGAACTGATTGGAGTTGTTATCGACGGTTGTCCGGCTGGATTGGCGGTCGATCTGGGGTTCGTGCAATCGGAGCTTGATCGCCGTCGGCCGGGACAATCAAAGTTGACCACTTCGCGCAACGAACTTGATAGGGTTCGGTTTGTTTCCGGACTTTTTGAAGGTCGGACGACTGGGACGCCTCTGACCGCTCTGATCATTAATGAAGACCAGCGGCCAGATGATTACTCGCATAATGGCGATGCGTATAGGCCTTCGCACGCGGATTTCACTTATGAAAAGAAATATGGGGTGCGGGATCATTTCGGGGGTGGGCGTTCCTCTGCTCGTGAGACTGCCGCGAGAGTTGCCGCAGGTGCAGTGGCAAAGCTCTTGCTAGGGGAATTCAATGTCGCGATTAGAGCCTATGTTTCACAGGTCGGCCGGATATCTATGCCCCACGATGCGATGTTGGCCGATAAGTTATTCGCCGACAAACAATTTATGGATGCGTTCTCAGAGACTAACATTACGCGATGCCCTGACCCCGGGACGGCTGCAAAAATAATAGAATTCATCGAAGCACTGAAAAAGGACGGTGATACCACCGGTGGAGTTGTCAACGGCATCATTCGGGGTTGTCCGGTAGGCTTGGGGGATCCGGTTTTCGATAAATTGCATGCGGATCTCGGAAAAGCGATGCTGAGTATCAATGCCGTCAAAGGGTTTGAATATGGCTCGGGTTTTAGTGGCGTGTCGTTGCGCGGTTCCGAGCATAATGATCTTTTTGTGCGCGTTGGGGAGCGAACCGAAACGAGCACTAACCATTCGGGGGGTATTCAAGGTGGCATTAGCAATGGTATGGATATTGATTTTCGGGTCGCCTTCAAACCTGTCGCGACCTTGCTCAAATCACAGACAACGTTGGATAGGCAAGGGCAAACTACGGTGCTGCCTGGGCGTGGACGCCATGATTCGTGCGTGGTGCCGCGGGCAGTGCCGATCGTTGAAGCGATGGCTGCCATCACTATCGCTGATCATTTTCTCAGAAATCGGGGTGCGCGTTTATGAAGTCTTGTAAGGTTGGTATTCAGGGCGTTCGAGCCTGTTTTCATGATGTAGCGGCACGTGCTTATTTTTCCGAGTCAATTGAGCCGGTTGAGTGCGCGTCTTTCAAGTCGCTTTGTCTTACTCTGGATCGCAAGGAAGTGGATGTTTGTATGATGGCCATCGAAAATTCGATCGCCAGCAGCATTCTTCCTAATTACTCCTTATTGAAAAATCATGATTTCTGCATTCTCGGGGAGATCTACTTGCGGATTGAAATGTGTCTGTTAGCATTACCCGGACAACAGCTTTCCGAGATTAAGTTTGTACAATCACACCCCATGGCCCTCGCCCAGTGCGATGAATTTCTTTCCGGTTTTCCGGGAATGAAAATCCTGGAAGCCGCGGACACCGCAGAAAGCGCGAAACATATCGGAGACAAGGGCCTACGGGGGTATGCCGCCATCGCTAGTCGGTTGGCCGCGCAAACCTATGGCCTTGAACTTCTGCGTGAGGGAATAGAGTCAAATCGCCAGAATTACACCAGATTTCTGGCTATCTGTCGACGGGAGGATTATTTGGTTCCCGAGGGCGCGAACAAGGCTACCCTGTGTTTCGAGTCCCCTGATGAACCTGGCAGTTTGTCCGCGATTCTAGGGATTTTCAGCCGTCACGCTATCAATCTGACCAAAATTCAATCGGTGCCAGTCCTCGGCAAGCCTTATAAGTATTCTTTTCATGTGGATATTGAATGGAATGACCGTGCGCAATACTTGGCGGCTTTGGCTGAGTTGCCTGATATGGCTTTGAATTTAGTCCAGTTCGGAGAATATCGGTGTGGAGATCGTCCATGGTTGTAAGCATCCAATTTGCCGATCGGTTGAGCGAGGTTACCGAGTATTACTTTTCGCGCAAGCTTGAGTTGATCCGTCAACTGCGTGCCAAAGGTCATGACGTCATAAATATCGGAATCGGAAGTCCTGATTTACCTCCGCCGCCTCGGGCTGTCGAAGCTGCTTCATCGTCACTGGCGTGCGGAAATAATCACGGTTATGCATCATACAGATCGACTCCGGAGCTTCGTGTCGCTATGGCGAATTGGTATGAGCGCACATATTCTGTTTCCGTCGATCCTGAAAGCCAGCTTCTTCCCCTGCTGGGATCGAAAGAAGGAATTTTCTATCTTTCGATGGGGTTGCTGAATCCAGGAGATGGTGTACTTATACCCGATCCCGGCTACCCTGCCTACTCTTCAGCAGCGCGGTTATTGGGTGCGAGGGTTCATCGGTACAATTTGAGCGAAGCGAATGCCTGGTTGCCGGATATCAAGGAGCTTGAACGCCAGGATCTCGGAGGGTGCAAATTGATGTGGATCAACTATCCGCATATGCCCACGGGAGCGAGCGGTGTGGAAGGTGCTTTTCATGCTCTGGCGGAATTCTGTTGGAAGCGTCGTATTTTGCTCTGCAACGACAATCCATACGGTTTGGTTTTGAACCAAAGTTCGCCGCTTAGTCTGTTACGATGCGCGGGCGGATCGCCGTTTTGTGCGGAACTCAACTCGCTTAGTAAGTCCTTCAACATGGCCGGTTGGCGGGTCGGGCTTCTTTTGGCGGAGAAAGAAGTGATCGATGCTACTCTGCGGGTGAAAAGCAACGTCGATTCCGGAATGTTTCTCCCCGTGCAGCATGGTGCGGTTGCCGCATTGGCGACAGACAATGATTGGCATCGCGCACGAAATGAGATCTATCAGGAACGCCGCGAGTTGGTCTGGCGGATTTTCGACCGGTTGGGGTTCAGCTATGATCGGAAGCAGGTGGGTCTTTTCGTTTGGGCCCGTGCGCCAGAAGCGATTCCCGATGTCGAAGTTTTTTTTGACGAGCTGCTGGAGTCCCGGCACATATTTTTCACGCCTGGCATGGTCTTTGGATCGAATGGCATCCGGTATGCGCGTGCGTCGTTATGTGCTTCTCGCGAGCGACTATCCGAAGCCCTGAGAAGGTTGGCCTGAAAGGTTGATATGAAAGTAGCAATTATTGGTTTGGGATTGATCGGTGGTTCCATTGGATTGGACCTGCGTGCACGCGGGTTTGCCCGACGGATTTTGGGTTCGGACGTTTCTCGGGAACATGCCGATAAAGCGCTTGAGCTTTCGCTCGTTGACGAGGTTCTGCCGCTCGAAGCGGCTGTGCCTTCTGCGGATCTGATCATACTGGGGTTGCCGGTCGACGCTATTCTCGAAACCCTCCCCCGTGTACTTGAGCTGGCCTCCGGAAACGCTACGGTCACTGACGTGGGTTCGACCAAGGATCTGATCTGCAAGTCCGTGGAAGGACATTTCAGAAGACGCCAATTCGTCCCGGCGCATCCAATGGCAGGAACGGAACACTCCGGGCCCAGTGCTGCTTTGCAGGGACTTTTTGACCAGCGCGTTGCTGTGATTTGCAACCGGGATGCGAGTGACCTCCAGCATTTGCAGCGTGTAGAAAAAATGTATTCCGTGCTGGGAATGCGTCTGGTCTACATGACCTCGATGGCGCACGATCTACATGTGGCTTTTGTCAGTCATCTGTCGCACATTAGTTCCTTTGTTCTGGCTAACACCGTACTGGACCAGGAAAAAAACACCGCGACTATTTTTGACCTCGCTAGCGGCGGTTTTGAGTCTACCGTCCGTCTGGCCAAAAGTTCGCCGGATATGTGGGCGCCTATCTTCCGCCAGAATTTAAGTAATGTGACAGCCGCCTTGGACTCATACATTGAGCACCTCCAGGATTTTCGTGAAAGCCTGGTGGAAGGGCGGCGGACACGCGGTCTGATGGAACAGGCCAACGAAATAGGTAGAATACTGACGCGTATTCAAACTCCCGATGGAGGAAACCGTCGATGAGATCTTTGACTACTTCACCAGAGGCTCGACTTGGCAAGCTTCGTAGACGTGTGGATGCTGCCGACCGACGTCTGCTACGGGCGTTGGCCGATCGTTTCTCGGCAGTGCATGAGATAATTGTTGAGAAAGAAGCCATTAGTCTGGGGTCTTTTCAAAAGGCGCGATGGGAGGAAGTGGTTGCGACCCGTTCTGACTGGGCCATGAGCCTAGGGCTCGACCAGCGTTTCGTTAGTGCATTGCTGCGGCTGATCCATTCTGAGTCTTTGAGAATTCAACGCCAATCCCGGAAAAAAGGAAAGCAAGTTTCATGAATAATATCATCTGGACGCCCGAAAGCTGGCGGAAGAAAAGAATTCAACAAGTGCCCGTTTATCCGGATAGTAAGGATTTAGCTTGCGTGGAACGGAAGTTGTCGCAGTACCCGCCGTTGGTTTTCGCCGGAGAAGCACGACAGCTTAAGGAGCGACTGGCGAAGGTCTGCCAGGGTCGTGCGTTTTTGCTTCAAGGAGGGGACTGTGCGGAAAGTTTTGATGACTTCAACGCTAATACCATCCGTGACACGTTTCGTGTCCTATTACAGATGGCGGTAATTCTGATGTTCCGGCAGAAGGTGCCGGTCGTGAAAGTCGGGCGGATGGCGGGGCAATTCGCGAAACCACGGTCCGGTGATACCGAGAGCCGCGATGGCGTTACTTTGCCCAGCTACCGTGGCGATATAATAAACGGTTATGAATTCGATGGCGACGCCCGCGTGGCGGAGCCAGGGCGCATGCTACGGGCTTACTCCCAGGCGGCCTCGACGCTCAATCTGCTTCGCGCTTTTGCTTATGGTGGTTACGCCGATCTTCATAAGGTTCATCATTGGAATCTGGATTTCGTCAAACGCAGCACGCAGTCGACGCAATACGAAAGCATCGCGAACCGCTTGGACGAGATCTTGGGCTTCATGTCTGCGGTCGGAATCACGGCCGAAACAAGTCCCCAAATCCGCGTCGTGGAATACTATACCTCGCACGAAGCGTTGTTGCTAAATTACGAACAGGCATTGACCCGAAGGGACAGCACCACCGCACGACCGGCGCATGGTTACGAAGGTGACTGGTATGACTGCTCAGCCCATATGTTATGGATCGGTGAACGCACCCGGCAACCGGATGGCGCCCACGTGGAGTTTCTGAGGGGAGTGGGGAACCCGATCGGCTTGAAATGCGGCCCCAGTATCACCTCGGAAGAGCTACTGCAGCTGATCGATATCCTGAACCCCGATAACGATCCCGGTCGCTTGACTATCATAACCAGAATGGGATATCAAACGATTGAAAAGGCTTTGCCCACGTTAATTCGACACATACGTCGTGAAGGTCGGAATGTCGTCTGGTGCTGCGATCCGATGCACGGAAATACGGTCGTGGCGCCTAATGGCTTCAAGACCCGGCCGTTCAAGAATATACTCGCCGAAGTCCGGAAGTTCTTTGACATTCACAAGAGCGAAGGAACATACGCCGGTGGTGTGCATTTCGAACTGACTGGCCGTGATGTCGTTGAATGCACGGGGGGTGATCAGGAGATCACCGAGGAGAACCTTGCAGCCGGCAATTATGTTACGCTTTGCGACCCGCGGTTGAACGCCAGCCAGGCGTTGGAACTAGCGTTTCAACTTTGTTGGTGAGTCTTAGTAACCAAACGTGTTATTGTTTTTTAAAGACACATCTGTTGCTTGATCAAGTATTCTCCACATTTTACCGAGCCATTCTTGATGCTCGGGTTTCATGAGTATTGTCCTTTTTTGTTGAAATTTGCCTCATAGCATGCTAAGAGGTTATTTCGGAGAGCCCTTGCCAAAATGCAGATGGAGTCGAGACTGTGCTCTTCGACTCCATCTGCATTTTAACGGTTTTCTGATTCTGATTGCCCGGAGAAGGGCAGTTGAACTCGGGAAGGTTATTCTTTCTTAGATGCTCCCCGGCACACTTTTCCTTCCGATTCCGGACCTGAACACCGGTCTATTTCCCACTTCTCAAATACTATTAATTCAGAAAAATAAAAAGTTATGCGTAAACTTCACCATGTTGAGATAAATCCAGTCCTTGGTCTTCTTCCTCCTTACTAACTCGGAGCGGGATAAGAGCATCCACGATTTTAAAACAAATATAACTCATTACGGAGGTGTAAACTCCCACAATAATAACAGCTAGTAGATGATACAGGAAAGTTCTTGACTCCCCATAAATTAATCCAACATTTTTTGCAAATATTCCAGTTAATATCATTCCTGTTATTCCGCCTATACCATGACATGAAAAAACATCCAACGTGTCATCCAGGTTAGTTCTAGAGCTTATTTTTACGGCATAGTAACTTGCAAAAGATGCAATGGCACCAATGATCATTGAGTGTCCAATAGTTACATAACCAGCTGCTGGGGTAATTGCTACTAATCCCACAACGGCGCCGATGCAAGCCCCCATGGCTGAGGGTTGATTTCCCCTCAGGACTTCAATCAGAAGCCACATTAGCATCGCAGCTGCTGAAGCTGTATTGGTTGTTAAAAATGCGGTCACGGCCACATCGGTAGCTGCCAGGGAAGAACCGCCATTAAATCCAAACCAACCAAACCAAAGCATACCGGTCCCTAGAAGTATATAGGGGATATTTGCCGGTTCGTGGCTATGGCTGGGATCTTCTATAACAGCACTTCTTTGACCAAAAATCCAGGCGGCCACCAAAGCCGCAATACCGGCTGACATGTGGACCACAGTTCCACCAGCAAAATCAAGGACACCCCATTTTCTTAAAAAACCATCAGGGTGCCAAGTCCAATGAGCGATTGGAGCATAAATCAGGGTACTGAAAAGAACAATGAATATCATGTAAGCTTTGAATTTTACTCTTTCTGCGAACGCACCTGTAACAAGGGCGGGAGTAATGATTGCAAATTTTAATTGAAACAATGCAAAAAGAGCAAAAGGAATAGTTGTCGCAAAAGCACCATTGGGAATGCCTTCTACACCTTTAAACATGAAAAAAGTTGTGGGATTTCCAATGAATCCACCGATACTGTCACCAAAAGCCAGACTAAAACCGAATATCACCCACAATAAACTTGTGATTCCCATTGAAATAAAACTTTGAAACATGGTGGAAATTACATTTTTCTTGGAAACCATCCCTCCATAGAAAAACGATAACCCTGGTGTCATTAATAAAACTAAAGCTGAAGACGTGAGAACCCAGGCGGCGTCCCCTGAATTAAAGCTTGTTGCCATATCTTTCTCCCGAAAAAAAAATTGAAAACTTACAAAAAAATCAAAACTGTAATAGAAAATTTAGTGCAAGCGAATTTAACCTATTCAGTAAAAATATGTCAAGAGTAAATTTTCGGCTCTTGCATGAAAATATAAAAAATTAAATTAACAAATCACAAAAATTATCGATTTTGTGGAGTAAAAATGAAGAAAAATATGTAAATTATATATATTTACATTTTACATCCAGAAATTTAACCGGTTCTATAATAAGAAGCCAAAAACTGTTTCTGAGGGTTGAACTAGGAAGGAGAAAAAAGGAGCTTCGGGACACGGATTCTTTCTAACTGGACAGAAATTGTACCGGATTGTCGAAAACGTGTTCATCGCCAATTCAGATAGCTTTGACCGAGCCAAAAAAAATTTTTTCTTGTTGTTTTCAAAGTAATAAAAATCAATTTTACATATTCAGATATTGATTTACTGCGGTTTTTCATATATAATACCAATTTAAATTAGTTCGCTCATCCGACCTAATTCGTGCTTCAGGTCTGAGGAAATTGAAGTTGGGTCTGACGGAAATGAATGCTTCAACCATCCACTAAGGGCCTCTTATTTTCATGAAAGTTTCGTGTTTTCTTGGAAAATACAGAAAATATACCGATCCAACTTCATTTTGATCAAATCAATGTTCTTGGGGTGATGCACATATTTTTTGGGATTGGTATAATTTCCCCACAATTTGAGGGATTGAGCGTAGTTAATTTGTGCTCAATCTTTTTTTTGCTTGTATGCTTTCAAAAAAATGATGCAGAAAACAAGCTTTCCATTAAACCGAAGTTCCAAGTCTAAAATGGCATAAAGCACAAGTAGGATGATTGTTTGAGCCTATTTTTCACCAAAAAAAACTGTCCATGTAATGCCTTGAAGATCATGATCTCAAGAGAACATCCAAAGGTTCACATGGACAGGGTCCTTTTTTGATTAACGCGAATTTCACCTTCTTGCACTGCTCCATCAGAGCTCTATCAATGTACCACGTTTGGAACTTCGAATTAAAGCATATTTTTTCTTGTATGTACTTAGCCCACCGCGAACAGAAAAAGAAAAAATCCCCGCAATCCTTCATTGGGATTATGGGGATTTTTAACTCTTAATTGCTGTCAACCCATTACTACAGAATAACCCCGCCAACAGTCGTTTGTGACATTTAGCACTTGGATTTTCTTCCGATTTTTGGTATTTTTTCACAGCTTCTGGGCCCGATTGATCCAAAAGATTTACGAAATAGATCCTTTGGTGTGCCCAAAATTCCAGTGCCTGTTCACCACCGCGCAGGGAGGTGTCAAAGATGATTACATTTTTTTTCGCTCACAAAAACTCCTAATTCTTATTTTTATCAACCAACTGCCCTTTATTTGGAAAAGTCATTTTAGATCGCAGTTCCGCTCCAATTACTTCGATCGGATGCTTATTCTCTTCCTCCCGGAGTTTATGAAATTTCTTAAACCCGGTTTCATGTTCTTTGATCCACTCGTCGGCGAACTCACCTGATTGAACTCGTTTTAAAGCTTCTTTCATACGAGCTTTAACCGAAGAATCTACGATCTTGGGTCCTGTGATATAATCCCCATATTCAGCGGTGTTGGAAATAGAATACCGCATATTTGCAATTCCACCCTCATAGATCAGGTCTACAATAAGTTTTACTTCATGTAGGCACTCAAAATAGGCCATGGCTGGGTTATATCCGGCTTCCACCAGTGTTTCAAAACCCGCTTTGATCAATGAGGTTAATCCACCGCATAGAACTGTCTGTTCCCCAAAAAGATCTGTTTCCGCTTCTTCCTTAAATGTCGTTTCTATGACACCAGCTCTGGTTCCACCCAAAGCCTTCGCATATGCCAGAGCCTTATTTTTGGCGTTCCCGCTGACATCTTGCTGAATTGCGATTAGACAAGGAACCCCACCGCCCAAAGTGTATTCCCTTCTCACAGTATGCCCGGGTCCTTTCGGAGCAATCATGAATACATCCACATCTTTCGAAGGAACGATCTTTTTAAAATTGATATTGAAACCGTGCGCAAAGAGAAGACTTTTGCCAGGGGTAAGATTGGGGCCGATGTCTTTGAGGTAAAGCTCTTTCTGACACTCATCTGGAACCAACACCATAGTCATATCAGCCCAGGTCACCGCCTCGCTCGGAGTCATCACGGTAAGTCCAGCGTTTTGCGCCTTTATGCGCGACTTGCTTTCCGAAAATAACCCCACCGCCACCTTAACACCGCTATCCTTTAGATTTAGAGCATGTGCGTGCCCTTGGCTGCCATAACCTATGATAGCCACTTTCTGGTTCTCGATGTGTTTCAAATCTGCATCTTTTTCGTAATAAATTTTGAGGTCCATTTTTTTCTCCCTTTTTTCTAAATGTTTCGTGTTTCATTGTCAGGAATTTTCAACACTGCTCCCGTGGAAGCCGACGTAGCAAAATGAGCGTAGCGGCGCAGCCAGCTCGTTACACCAATATCTCTGGATACAGGTTTCCAGGCTTTTCGTCTCAAAGTCAAAACCGACTCATCAACAAGCAAATCAATCCGATTCGCGGGAATGTCTAGCCGAATAAGGTCCCCGTCTTCAACAAAAGCAATCGGCCCACCCGCCGCAGCCTCTGGACTGACATGTCCGACGCACGCTCCCCTGGTTCCCCCTGAAAAGCGGCCATCGGTCACCAAAGCCACATTTTCGTCCAAACCCAGGCCTGCGATGTAAGAGGTGGGATTGAGCATCTCCTGCATGCCGGGTCCCCCCTTAGGCCCCTCATATCTTATTACCACCACACTTCCGGGTTTGACCCCTCCGTCGAGTATTCCCTTGCAAGCCTCTTTTTGGGATGAGAAAACCTTGGCAGGTCCTTGGTGGCAGAGCATTTTTTCCGAAACCCCTGCGGTTTTGACCACGGCCCCATCAGGAGCTAAGCTTCCGTAAAGAATAGATAACCCACCCCTCGAACTGTATGGACGGGAAGCGCTGCGGATGCAATCCTTGTCGAAGTTTTGGGATGATGCAATATTTTCCCCAAGACTTCCGAGGGTGACAGTTCTTTGATCCAGGTCCAGGGCACCCTTCACTTGACTTAGTTCCCCAAGGATGGCAGACACGCCTCCGGCCTTGTAAACATCATCCATGTGGTAACTTGATGAGGGTGCAACCTTGCAAAGTGTGGGGATTCTATCAGCGATACGTTTGATGTCTTCCAGATTGTAGGGAATGTTCGCCTCGTAGGCAATAGCCAACATATGAAGAATCGTATTAGTAGATCCCCCCATCGCAACATCCAGGGCGAATGCATTATCAAAACTTTTCCTGGTTATCACATCCAATGGTTTAATATCTCTTCGGACCAAGTTCATCACGGTCTGTGCGGCCTGGGAATAAAGAACTTCTCTTTCTTTTGCGGTGGCCAATATGGTTCCGTTTCCCGGCAAGGCAAGTCCAAAGGCTTCCAGAAGACAGTTCATGGAATTAGCGGTAAAAAGTCCGGAACAGGAGCCGCAGGTTGGACAGGCGTTGTCTTCGCGCTCTTTGAGCTCTTCCTCTGAGATACGTCCGGCTTTATATGCAGAAGCTCCTTCGAAGACTGATACAAGATTCAGTGGTTTTCCGTCCTTACTGCGCCCTGTGGCCATGGGACCTCCGGAAACGAAGACTGTGGGTATATTACAACGAATGGCCCCCATAACCATTCCTGGAACGATTTTGTCACAATTAGGCAGACAGATCAGGCCATCAAAACAATGAGCCATAACAACAGTCTCAAGAGCGTCTGCGATGAGTTCTCGGGAGGGCAGACTGTAAAGCATTCCGGAATGCCCCATGGCTATCCCATCATCAACGCCTATTGTGTTGAAAACGAAAGGAATGCCTCCAGCTTCTCTCACCTTATCTTTAATGAACTCTCCGACCTTGTTAAGATGCACGTGCCCGGGGATGATATCAATATAGGAGTTTGCTATAGCGATGAAAGGTTTGGAAAAATCTTCGTCCTTAACACCGCATGCCTTTAGGAGCGAGCGATGTGGCGCTCTTTCAAAACCTTTTTTTATCGTATCACTTCTTCCCATTTTGTTCTCCTTGTTTTTTGTGATTCTGAACTAAAGGCATGAATGATTGAGCGACATGGCAAGACATCCGCTGCGTGCTGCTTCAAAGATTTCAAATCCCTCAAGCCTGCTCATAATCCCATCAAGGCGGTCTTTATTGTTGATAAACTGCAAAACCGTAAACTGAAAATTAAAGTCCAGTATCTCTCCGTGATTTTCGCTGACGATCTGAAAAAGTTCCTTTCTTTTATCCTCTTGGGTACCCACTTTCACGAACATGAGTTCTTTTTTGAGAATGTCTTCTTTGTTGTGCTCTTCGACCTCAATGACATCCACAAGTTTGGAAATTTGTTTCGTTATCTGTTCAAAACGAGAAGGCTCTCCACGGGCTGTGATCATCATTCGAGAAAATTTCTGTAACTTGGTCGGTGATACCACAAGAGATTCGATATTATACCCCCTTCGAGAAAAGATCAGAGCCACTCTCACCAATACCCCCGGATTATTGGCCACGATCAGGCTGAAATTGTGTAAATTTTCGGAATTTTGATATTGTGTTGGTGTAGACATCTTTTTTCTCCTATCATCACTTAGAAAAACCACATTAAACTGCAAACTCCCATTGAAGAAGGCAAAAAATCAAGGTTCTTCCATCATTATATGATGGGCTGAGCGTCCTGCGGGAATCATCGGAAAGACATTTTCCTGCCTAAGCACCTCCGCATGTATAAGACATGGGCCTTCTTTATACTGAAGAGCTTGGCTTAAAATACTCTCAACGTCTTTCCTTTCCTTGAGATGAAAGCCTTTTATGCCGTAAGCCTCACCGATTTTTACAAAATCCGGATTTCCGTCCAATTCCACTCCGCTCAGGCGGTTGTCAAAGAAAATTTGCTGCCACTGCCTGACCATTCCCAAGTATTTATTATCGAGGATGACTATCTTTATCGGCAATTTATTGTTGGCTGCCGTGGCTAGCTCGGCAAAAGTCATTTGAAATCCACCATCTCCCACAAAGGCAATGACGGTCTTTTCCGGGCAAGCAAGCTGCGCACCGATGGCTGCAGGAAAACCATAACCCATCGTTCCCGCGCCACCCGAAGACAACCAGGTGTTTTTTTCATCAATGAGAAAAAATTGAGCCGCCCACATTTGGTGCTGACCTACGTCAGTGGCGACTATGGCTTTCCCCTTCGAAAGCTTGAAAAACTCTTGGATAACGCAAGCCGCATTAAGTCCACCTTCAGCAGGCATCAGGGGGTGATTTTCCCTTTGAACCCTCAGATCATTGAGCCAATCGTTTGTATCCAGTGTCTTTAATTGAGGAATGAGGTCTCTCACGACTGCCTTAGCATCAGCAATGCAAAAACCATCGGGAAAAACAATTTTATTTATCTCAGCGGGATCAATATCAATATGGAGTTTTTTAGCGTTAGGGCAGAAATTCTTAGAATCACCGTTTACTCTGTCGTTCCACCGTGAGCCGATGGAAAGTATCATGTCGCAATTCATCAAGGCATAATTAGCGTAATAAGAACCATGCATTCCCGCCATACCCAAAGACAAGGGATGAGTCTCCGGAAAACCACCTTTCCCCAAAAGAGTATTGACAACGGGAGACTGCAACGTTTCCGCCAAGGTTTTGATCTCATCCTGGGCTCCGGAAATAATAGCCCCATGGCCAATGAGCAGAAGGGGCTTTTTGCTTTCCAGAATCAGTTTGGCCAAATTTTTCACTTTTTTTTCGTCGGGTGGAGGAGGAAGGCGATAGCCTGGGATTTCTACATCCAACTTTGCATTCTCGTTGATATGACACTCACAACAACTTACATCCTTAGGAATTTCAATGAGAACTACCCCGGGTCGCCCTGTGCTGGCGATATAGAAGGCTTCCGAAACAATGCGAGGGATATCATCGGGGTCATTGACAAGGTAGTTGTGCTTCACAACCGGCATAGTGATGCCGAAAATATCCGTCTCCTGAAAGGCATCCAATCCTAAGTTCGAAGTGGACGTCTGTCCACAAATCACCACCATCGGAACAGAGTCTATCTGGGCCGTCATGATACCGGTCACTGCATTCGTAGCCCCTGGGCCGCTGGTCACCAAAACAACCCCAGGTTTTCCTGAGGCCCGTGCATAACCATCAGCCATATGGGTTGCCCCTTGTTCATGCCTTACCATAATCAACTTGATTGTCGTTTCGACCAAAGCATCAAAGATAGAGATAATGGCTCCACCAGGGAGACCAAAAATGTATTCGACACCATTTTTTTCAAGAGCTTTTATCAATGTTTGAGAACCGTTCACCGCGTTTTCCTTTTTATTCGATCTTTAGCAAAATTTGGGAATTCCTCATTCTCTACAAAGCCATCATTAAATGTAGGTTAAACTTTTAGCGGGAAGTCAGGAAATTAGACACAGTAGCATTTTGGTTGTATTTCTTAAGCTTCTGCTAGCTGAAGTAGGAGGGCTTTGGCAGCCTCTTCAGGCCCTCTTCTTTCCCAATTACTGATACCGAGCCTGGTTCGCAACTGTCCGACGAAGATGTTGTTTTCAAAAAATTTTTCAAAGTAAGTTTTTGCAATTTCATCGTGCAAATCACAATACTGAACAGGGCCAAAGACATTTACGAAGTAAGTATGTACAAGTCCCGTTGAAGTTGTGGTCCCTTTGCTCATCGCTGTTCCTTTGCGAAAAACATTAAGAGCGTTCTGAGGAGTGCGGAGGCGCTCTATTATGGGATGCTCCCCATCTACCTGCTCGTAATTGTTCGCGTATAAAACGGTATCCACTTTGAATCCTGCTACGATTTTGTCATATGTAGTTACCGGAAGGATTATTCTGGCGTTAGTTTGATTGGGATTCATTATTATTGAACGATCAAGCTGCCCAAAAGCATAACCTGCCTGAAGATCATCGAGTCTCACAAATGCTCCCACTTCTGTGCCATAGCCAACTACATCTCCCTCAGATGTAATGTCGAGTGATCCCATGTCATCAGCAATTATGGTGATTTCTTCTATCTGTGAATCCCCAAATATCCGTAGCGCTTCGATGGTCTCGGATTTTCCCGCGCCTGTATCACCGATGATAAGAATTGTTTTTGACCTGTTTCCTTTGGTTGTAATATTTATCATTGCTCCATGATATGGCATTTTTTTGTTTTTCATCACTTTAATATTATGAAGCGTCAGTACCATTTTTTTCAAATAACCAAAATAACCAAACTCGTCTTTACTCGGACATGCAGCTGAAATCAATCCTTTTTCATGGTCATCAAAAAACACAGTGGGAATCGAAGCCATTGAGTCGAGCTCATTTCCCGGAACCCCGAAAAGAAATACGGCGTCAACTGGGCGATTTAAAAAATCGTCGTCAGCGAGTTCGAATAAATTGCACAAAGAGAATCCGAGTTCAAAGAAATTCTGGTGTATATATACCAGAATCAGTTGGATACCAACTTTGGCCGGATAGCACAACCATTCGGAAGGATTTATTTTAAGCAATTCCAGAGGATTCTTTTCTACCTTTTCAAATTTTCCGGTGCGTTTATTCATCGGTGGATTTAAAAGTAGGGGCGGATAAAGCAGCAATTGCCTTATCATCGGAACGGCATTCAGCTGTTGATAACTTCCACCGGAAATTTTCACTTCCCTTGGAAGCGCGATAACAGCCACTTCTGCTCCAGCTGTAACCTGGCGATAAATGTTCGGGTGCTGTCCGCTGATATTCTCGCCTGCACTTCGATAAGTTTGCAGTACAAGGTGGGTAAGCGACTCAATCGTGGAATTGAATGTTCTATATGGACGTTTATGAAGATGGTCACCAGTTGAATCACATATTATAAAACGTTCGAATTGTCTCCAGAAATTGTACAGACCGTCGACAAAAGATAGTAGAAGCGAGGGATTTCGGGCAAAGCATTCAGAATTTTCAATCAGTTTTGTGACTGCATTGATTGGCATTTTCACCAACACACAAAAAACTTTCACAAGCTCATTTATGTCATCTTTCCCTATTTCTTCAACAGGTTTTCCGAATATTTTCAGAAGTGAAACCCGTTTGCTCCTGAGCTTGTTGACGTAACGTTCAAGAACTTCAACAAACAATTCACTTGAAATCAATTCCTCGGATGTCTCACAAACCCGATCCCGTAAGTTCATGATTAATTTTTTGTTCACAAATCTGAATGAACAGCTGGATTGCATAATTGTTCCTCAACTGACAACGTTTTTGACCCATTTTGGCAAGCTTGTAAATGGAAAAAAGTAACTTTTTTGCCCATTCTTTGCTTTTCGCACTTACGAAACCGGCAAAATTTTGCGCAAATTTTGCGCAGAAAATAATAATTTCAGCCCATAAATGCGAATAAAACAATAATAAGCAAATTATATGCCATCGATCTCCACTTAGTTGGGTTTCAAAGAATGTTTCTGTTTTGAACTTGTCAATCAGGAATGTCTCCCGACAGGATTTTTCATCTTTATAGTTGGTTCAATGAATCGCAAAATCTTCCTGGAAAAGTTTGTTTCTCAGTTTAATCATTATTCCTTCCGGATTAAGGTTTTACATAGCCAAAGTCGAACATGCTACTATGAAGTGAAAAAAGCAAATCCCTGTCAAGAAGGCAAACTAGACGCTCCCATCAAATACTTATCAATACAGCGGGCCGCGTTGCGGCCTTCGCTGATTGCCCACACGACAAGCGATTGCCCGCGCCGCATATCCCCCGCTGAGAAAATTCCAGGAACCGTGCTCATAAATTCTTTATCGGTTGAAACCGTACTGGGGGTATCAAGAGCAACACCAAGTTCATCTAGCAACCCGTTTTGTGCAGGGCCACTGAAGCCCATAGCAAGTATTACCAGATCGGCATCCAGCGAGAATTCCGTTCCTGCCACAGGATGAAAATCCGGCGGTGGTCCCACACGAATTGCGTGAAGCTTAGTAACAATTCCATTTGCATTGCCTTCAAATTTTGTCGTCGCAAGCCCCCACTCACGAATTCCACCTTCTTCGTGTGAACTCTCGGTCCGCAATTTAAGCGGCCAGAGCGGCCACGGTGTTGAAAGTGCTCTCTCAAGAGGCGGCTTCGGCATTATTTCAAATTGATGAACAGATGCTGCTTTTTGACGCAGACTTGTTCCAAGACAATCCGCCCCCGTATCGCCCCCTCCGATTACTATGACCCGTTTTCCCGTGGCAAAAAGATCTTTTTCTGGATCTGTTTTTTCCCCGGCAATACGGCGATTTTGTTGAGGAAGAAACTCCATAGCGAAATTGATACCTTTCAATCCTCGTCCAGGCACTTTTAAGTCGCGCGAAGCTTCGGTACCACCACATAACAAGATCGCATCATAGGAACGACGTAATTCTTGTGCGGAAATATCCACTCCGACATTTTTCTTGGTTATAAAGACAATTCCTTCTTCCTGCAATTGCTCGATACGGCGATTGAGAACATTTTTTTCAAATTTGAAATCAGGAACACCGTATCGGAGCAATCCACCGATATGAGCATTCTTTTCATAAACAGTTACGCGATGTCCTGCTCGATTCAACTGTTGTGCAGCTGCCAATCCTGAAGGTCCTGAACCGACCACTGCAACAGTTTTTTCAGTCCGCTTTTTTGGGGATTCGGGCGTTATCCATCCGTGCTGAAAAGCATATTCAATGATTGAACGTTCAATGGCTTTAACGGACACCGGCGATTCGTTGATTCCCAATACACAAGATGATTCGCATAGTGCAGGGCAAACAGTTCCGGTGAACTCGGGAAAATTATTTGTCGAATGCAGAACCCGAATCGCTTCTTTCCACCGATCTTTGTAAATTAGATCATTCCAATGTGGAATAACATTGTTAAGTGGACAGCCTGTATGACAGAAGGGTATCCCGCAATCCATACAGCGCGCGCTTTGCGTTTTTGCTTTTTCTTCAGAGAAAGGAATATAAACCTCATTCCAATCTTCCAAGCGCTCTAAAACAGGACGACGTTGCGGAACTTCACGTGAATATTCTAAAAATCCGGTCGGTTTACCCATTTGCCACCTCCTTAACCGAGTCGCTGATTTTCACGACTTCTGCTTGCTCTTTTGATTTTTGTTTTGTAGAATTCAAAACACGTTTGTAATCGTGTGGAAACACTTTCACAAATTTTTCGCCAAAGACTTTCCAGTCATCAAGAATTTTTTGTCCGCGTTTGCTTCCGGTCAGTTCTATGTGTTTCTTTATAAGATTTTGAACTAGGCGTTCATCTTCATCCTTTAATCTTTCGAGATCAACCATGGTTTTATTGCACATTTTTAAATCAAATTCTCCGTTTTCATCCAAAACAAAAGCATGTCCACCAGACATTCCAGCCGCAAAATTCTTTCCCGCTTTACCGAGTACAACGACAATCCCGTTGGTCATATACTCGCATCCGTTTGCGCCGACAGACTCTACCACAACAGTTGCTCCTGAATTTCTGACTGCAAATCGCTCTCCCGCTTTCCCGGAAAAATACGCTTCACCGCTTGTAGCGCCATATAAAACAACATTACCAACTATAGAATTATCCTCCGGAACAAAGCTGGAATTTTTTGGAGGATAAATGATTATTCTCCCTCCTGACAGGCCTTTTCCGACATAATCGTTTGCATCTCCTTCCAGGGTCAACGTAACGCCCTTTGAAAGAAATGCTCCGAAACTTTGTCCTGCCGAACCGGTGAAATAAATTTTGATTGTGTTGTCCGGTAATCCTTCTGCACCATAAGATTTTGCAATGCGTCCGCTCAGTAATGCACCGGCAGTTCGATGCACACTTCTGATTGGAAGCGATAGTTCAATCGATTTTTTCTCCTCAAGAGCCTCTTTTGTCTTCTCAATAATTTGATTGTCGAGAGCCTCATGAATACCATGATCTTGAGGAATCATCCAACGTTGTCCGATCCTTAAGGGCACGGTAGGCCGATGAAGAATAGAAGAAAGATCGATCCCTTTAGCCTTCCAATGGTCGATATCCTTGCGTTGTTGCAGAATGTCAACGCGCCCAATCATTTCATCGACTGTACGAAAACCGAGTTTAGCCATGATTTCACGCACTTCGTTCGCGATAAAGAAAAAGAAATTGATGACGTGTTCCGGAGTGCCAGTGAATTTTTTTCTCAGTTCAGGATTCTGCGTTGCAATTCCTACAGGACATGTATTGAGATGACATTTGCGCATCATTAAACATCCCATCGAAATTAGCGGTGCTGTTGAAAAACCAAATTCTTCCGCACCCAGTAAAGCAGCGACAACAACATCGCGACCTGTCTGAATTTTCCCGTCTGTTTGCAATCTAACACGACTACGCAAGTCGTTCATTACTAACGTTTGCTGGGTTTCTGCAAGACCGAGTTCCCACGGAATTCCGGCGTGTTTGATCGATGTTAGCGGGGAAGCGCCTGTCCCACCGCAGTCACCGCTGATGAGAATTATATCCGCGTGTGCTTTTGCAACTCCCGCTGCCACTGTTCCGACACCAACTTCTGAAACCAGTTTTACTGAGATTCTCGCAGTCGGATTCACATTCTTCAAATCGTAAATCAACTGCCCCAGATCTTCGATGGAATAGATGTCATGATGTGGCGGAGGAGAAATAAGGCCTACCCCAGCGATGGAGTGGCGAGTTTTTGCAATCACTTCGTCGACTTTAAACCCGGGAAGCTGTCCCCCCTCACCAGGTTTAGCGCCTTGAGCCATTTTAATTTGAATCTCATCTGCATTCACAAGAAAGTTGGTTGTTACGCCAAATCTCCCGGAAGCGACTTGTTTGATTGCACTTCGACGTAAGTCACCGTTCGCATCGGCACTGAAACGCGCTTCGTCCTCACCCCCTTCGCCGGTGTTCGATTTTCCACCTATGCGATTCATAGCGATGGCGATCGTTTCGTGGGCTTCTTTACTTATCGACCCGAAGGACATCGCGCCTGTAACGAAACGTTTTACGATCTGTTCTACGGGTTCAACCTCATCCAAAGGAACACTTCTTGTTCCTTCCTTAAATTCCATCAGCCCCCGCAGGGTGAAAAACTCTTTGTTCTGATCATTAAGAAGACTAGTATATTCTTTGAATGTCTTGAAATCTTTCTTGCGAACGGATTGTTGCAACTTTATCACTGTCTCGGGATTTATAAGATGCCTTTCACCCGAGATGCGAAAATGATAATTTCCTCCAAGTTCAAGTTCAGTATCTACCTCTAGCAGCGGTTGAAAGGCAAATTGGTGTTTTCTTCTCGCTTCTTCCACCAGCACATCCAATCCGATTCCTTCGATTCGGGAGGCGGTTCCATGGAAATATTTTTCCACCACCTTTTTATTCAGTCCGATCACCTCAAAGATCTGAGCACCCCGATAACTTTGGAGGGTAGAAATTCCCATTTTGGAAAAAACTTTTAGCAAACCTTTTCCAACCGCTTTCTTGTAATTCCTCAACGCATCTTTCGTCGCTATATCTTTTGGCAAGCGACCTTTATTAGCAAGATATTCAATCGTTTCAATTGCGAGATAGGGATTCACTGCGCTTGCGCCGTAGCCGATCAATAAACAATAATGCATCACTTCACGTGGTTCACCAGATTCCACAACGAGCGCAACTTGTGTTCGTGTCTTTTCTCTCACTAAATGATTGTGCACAGCTGTCAAAGCAAGCAAACTTGGGATTGGCGCGTATTCTTCATCTGAACCACGATCAGAAAGAATGATAATTGAGTAGCCCGATTCGATTGCTAGCGAAGAACGACGGCAAAGCCCGGCAAGCGCTCGTTCCAACTCTGGCTCCCCGCCATTCACACGGAATAACATCGGAAGAGTTGTAGTAAGAAAATCTCCCTGTGAAACGCGACGCAATTTCTCTAATTCAGTATTATAAAGAATCGGATGCTGTAATTTCAATGTGTGGCAATGCAGCGGTGTTTCCGCGAGGATATTTCTTTCCGTGCCGATGTAACTCGTCAATGACATAATAAATTCCTCGCGGATCGGGTCGATGGGGGGATTAGTTACCTGTGCGAACAGTTGTTTGAAATAGCTGAACAGGGATTGCGGCTTGTCGGACAAACAAGCTAACGGGGTATCTGCTCCCATGGAACCGATCGCTTCTTCTCCGTTTACCACCATAGGTGTAATAATCATTCGCAGATCTTCATCGCTATAGCCGAACATTCTTTGTCGCTGCACTATATCTTTTTCGCTCAACATGTGCGCGCGCGGGGGTTCTGCAAGTTGTTCCAAAGTTAGCTGATTCTCTTTTATCCAAGCTCCATATGGCTGAAGCGCACTTAATTGTGATTTAATCTCATCATCGAAAAGAACCCGTTTCTGCTCGAGATCAACAAAAAGAATTTTTCCAGGTTCAAGTCTTCCTTTCACTTTCACCCGTTCTGGTTCGATTGGCAACACGCCAACTTCGGATGCCATAATCAATAATCCATCGTGGGTTTCAATGTATCGAACAGGACGAAGTCCGTTTCGATCCAATGTTGCGCCAATTATTTTTCCGTCTGTAAAGGCAACCGCCGCGGGACCATCCCACGGTTCCATCAAAGATGCGTGATATTCGAAGAAGGCTTTTTTCTCGGGAGACATTGTTACATCATGGTTCCACGCTTCCGGGATCAACATCGCCATAACGTGGGGCAGACTTCTTCCCGCGTGATACAGCATTTCAACGGCGTTATCGAGTGCTGCCGAGTCACTTCCATTCGGTGAAATAATGGGAATCAATTTTTTGAAATCATCACCGAACAGATCTGACTTTAAAACGGATTGACGTGCACACATCCAGCTTACATTGCCGCGCATCGTGTTGATTTCCCCGTTGTGGCTTACGAATCTGAATGGATGTGCCAATTGCCAATTCGGCAAAGTGTTGGTGGAAAATCGCTGATGAACAAGGCAGAGCTGGCTTTCTGTATCGGGATCTAGAAGATCGACATAGAATTGTGCAATCTGGGGAGCAAGCAGCAAACCTTTATAAACAATGACTCTTGATGAAAGCGAGGGAATGTAAAAAAAATCTTTCTCTTTGATATTCGACGAGTACAGCTCAACTTCAACGCATTTTCGGACAACGTACAATTTGCGGTCAAATTCTTCTCGCGTCATTCCTTCAGCCCTGCGGATAAAAATCTGTTCGATATAAGGTTGCGATGCGCGTGCAATTCGACCGATGGCGTCTGCTCCAACAGGCGTGTCTCTCCATCCAAGAACGCTCAATCCTTCTTCTCGCACGATCCGCTCTATAATTCCTTCACAGACCAACCTTGAAGATTGAGTCACTGGAAGGAATACCATCCCAATACCATACTCGCCTTCATCAGGAAGAATGATCCCTGTTTTTTTGCATTCTTTGGCAAAAAATTTATGGGGAATCTGAATTGTTATTCCCGCCCCATCACCTGTTTCAGGATCACAACCAGATGCCCCGCGATGGGTGAGATTAATGAGAATCTCGATTCCCTTTGTGACTATATCGTGAGAACGTTTTCCATTGATGTTAACAATAAACCCTATTCCGCACGCGTCGTGTTCGTTTCGAGGTTCGTATAAAGGAAAATTCTGCTGCTGGTATGGTTCTTTCATGTTCATATTTCTCCCACAAATTAATTCTTTATTGCGACAACCGCAATTCCGTAATTGATACAGAGCAATCCAACGAGATATTCAATGACACAGGTTTCCCCAGGCGTCCTGCTGAACGGCAACGAGGGAAAAAATCCTGATCGATCTTCGGTTGGTTGCCCCGGGCTGTCGAACAGAAATTCCCCCAATATGTTTCGTAAACAGCGCACAATTTTAGGAAGAAATCGTGAAGCTGTAAGAGGAACCGGTGACGAAAATGACTTTCCTAAAAAAAGCTTATCTGAGCTTATTGCATAATTCCAAAATCCTAACAAAGGTTTTTCCACTGGGTTTGGCGGAGTTTTTTCAAAAGGACTTTCACTTTTTCAAAATTGGGAGTTTCTGCTAGTTTACTTAGAACCTGAAAATTGTACCTGTTCACAAAATTCAGATCTCCTGATCCGTATTTGAATAGATCAGTGTTTGACGACTTACTGCCGGAAAATGAAATAGCACTTTCAGAATTCCTGGTATCGATAGTTTGCATTTTCTCGGAAAAGGGCTTCAAGAGGTAGTTTTCTGATTTTGGAATACTTTTCGGTTGGATTTTATCCTGAGACCAACTTACATGAAAATAAATCAGAAGATTTCTTCCAAAGCAAGTTGGCAATTCATCAATCGAAAAAATGGTATCCAATTTAAATCCTCGAGATTGGGATGTCTGACTTTTTGTTGAAGAATTTGTCTTCATTTCAATGTTTTCTAGGTAAAAAAGTGCCATTTAAAGTCATTCGGAATCAGGAAGTCTGGAATTTGAACGAAACAAAAAAGACGGTTGACTCAAGTTTTGTAACGCTTTTAACATGAATCAACCGTCCAGCTTGGTATTAGAATTAGTTTTTAAACAGATTAAATTTTATATTATTACCTGTCTGTTCGTTTTTGTACCATTTTCCGTTAACGTTTACTGCTATTTCCTGTGCAAAGTGCTTGTAACCCATAGCATAGCCATCGTTGGTGGTTCTATTGACGAGCAATTCATCTATCTGCCCCCAAAAACCTCCGCCTGCTCTTACTTCGTCATGCTTCAAATTTATGGTTTTAACGTCTAACACTTTGTAATAAGAATATTCGGGTTGTTTATCCTGCCTATACCCACTTGAATGCTCATAGTTTACAATTACGACCGAAACATTATCTTTTGCACTCAAGTCACTGCCGGTGATATTGATCCCAAGAGGCTTTGCAAAGGTGTCGTATGCGGGGACTGCGCCCTGGTCGCCAAGGGAGTCGGTTCGTTTGTTTTCTAGTTGATAATCTAAGTTAATGGTTATGTTACTGCTCTTTAAATTAAGCTCTTGCCACTTACCTTCAGCAAACAAGTAACCTTCAGTCAGAAAGAGATTGGTCATGATTAAAACGGATAGTAGTAAGTTTTTCATAAATATTTCCTTTTTTTTTTCAACGGTACGCATAATTGCTAAGATTTGCTAATCCTGCCAAATTCGATGTTGATTTGATGCTGGTTTTCGATTCTGGTTTTTGTCATCTTGGCATTTGTTACGTATCATTGTTTTTTTTTCTCATCATAGATTAAAATGATGGCTAGACTTTTGATAAACATTCCAAATTACGGGTTTAAAACAGCATATTGAGTAATTTGAAAATGTAAAAGAGACTGAGTCGTTCAATAAGAGCAAGAACAACAGGCCCGTCTACTGCGCAAAAGAGTGCTGCTGAGTATAATCAGGCCGATAGTTGGAAGCCATCAGGCCATTTCCAACGAGTAACAGGGAAAAGAAACAGAATAACACCAAGTTCTTTTTTCATTAGAACCTCCATTTATTTTTTGTTTCTTTGCTTCGCATAAAAAGTGCCAATCTATAAAAAAGGGCATCAACAGTAGAAAAGTTTCTAATCAGTTATTTTCAAAATGTAAGATTGTATAAACATTGAACAAAAACGCAAAAACATTGAGCATCCTTCCAGGGATTTTAGGAAGATAGCTCACCAGTAACCTCCGTATTATTTGAGGGTTGTTTTAAGTTTCAAATAGCTCTATAATCTTTTTTATTGAATAAGTGGAGCTTTTCAATATAAAGTGATTATGCGCAGGAGGGATGCCATTTTTTGTGTTTGAAGCAGAACATTTTCAATGACTCAGATTAAGATCGCATCATATTAAAAAAAATTTTGAAACTATCCATTTAAATTCTTATTAATTTGAGCAATTTCTTAAAAGATGCTTTTGAAAATGTGTTCAAACGTAAATTTTCTCTAGTTTTTCATAGCAAATAATTATTTTGGGTGCAGAAAAAAAATTTGACAGTGGATCAGAAATTTTTACAGGGGGAATAAAATGACACACCGGAAATCTTTTCTCTTTGTTGTACTTCTTTTCACCATCGGACTAATTCCTGCTATTTTTTGCCAGGACCGTGAAGTTACCTCAAATCAAAAAATTCATGAAAAGATACGATATGTGCCCTTTTCAAGTTTGGATGCTCTACTATCCGGGAAAAATGCCGGGTTTTTAATTCCCAAAGAGATATATGAGAAAATGAAGGAAGAAAAGGATTCTTTTCTTGCAAAAGCCCCTCAAAGCCCATTGGCATTCAACCCTAACGATTTGACCTGGGGAAAGGCTGAATACAACGGTAAAATCAAAAATCGGACAGCTTCTTTCGACTCCGAATTCAGGTTTGAAGTTCCAAACGAACGATGGGTTTCGATTCCACTTCCTGGCGGTGATTTGGCCCTTTCCGAAGTAATCCTCGATGGTAAGCCAATTGGAGTCATTCAAGAGTCATTTGTTGGCATCCAAGACAACGAGGCTCCCAGGAAAAAGATTATTTCCCTTCAAAGACAATATGTAGAAAAAAAGGGGACCGATTCAAAGAAATCTCGAAAGAGAAACGGTGTGCAGAATGATTTTCTTGTGATCGTCAAAGAAAAGGGCAGCCATTTGTTGAAAGTGCAGTTTCAGGTTGCTTTGCCAGACGATATTGAAAAGGCTGAGCTGACTTTCAAAATTCCGAGAGTACCGATTAATAATTTCCGAATAGACTTAGACAAATCAGGCCTGATCGGAGAAATTGACCGCAGCGAAGGTTGTACTTCAGAGGATTTTTCAGCTTCGATAAGCCGTGTAACAGGTATTCTTGGTCCCACTGACCGCTTTACCCTAAGGTGGGCTCCTAGAAATATTTCATCAGTGCTGGTGGCCGAAGAACCAAAGTCTTCACATCTTGAAAACCCCGCTTCTGCGAGCCAACAGATAAAACAAAACCAGGCTCAACAAAATCAAGCCCAACAGAATGTACAAATACTAACTCCACCTAAACCGGCAGAACCTCCGAGAATCCTTTCCGAGTCATTTTCACTTGTATCTTTCGGGGAAGGATTTATAAGGAATCACACTCTTTTTCGTTTGAACATTACCCGTGCTCCGGTTGGAACACTTAATTTTTTACTTCCATCCGGGTCTGTTCTTCTTGACTGCCGATCTGATCGCCTTGACAGCTTCTCAGCAGAAGTTTCTTCGGAAACCACACATCTTCAAGTTCGTTTGAATTCCAAAATTTCAGGACGAATTGAAATTATTTTGGTAAGCGAAACAAAAATGCAGGATGTAAGCGGTGTTGTTGAGGCTCCTGTAATCTCGTGTCTGGGGGCCGAAAGATCACGTGGTTTTTTGGGAATTGAGGCACGAACCTCAATTGAAATCCAGAAGAAAGAAATAATCGGTGATTCCGAAAAATCTGAGACCCTTATCACCCCAATAGATGTTAGTGAAGCCCCTGAAGAAGTAAAGACTCTTGCGACAAGGCCAATTTTGCAGGCATATCGATTTCAAGAACCGACTCAATTCAAACTCCTGCTTGAAATCATAAGGCATTCAGATATTCCGGTTATCACTTCCACTGCTGATTCCATGAATTTAGTCACTGTTCTTGCACAGGACGAAATGGCCTATTATTGCGCAGACTTTGCTGTCAAAAACAATGGGAGCCAGTATCTTGAAATCAATTTAGCTTCTGGGTCCCAGATAATTTCAGTTTCCCGGGATGGAGCTCCAATCAAGGCAGTCAGCCCTGGTGGAGATAAATATCTTATACCATTGAACACTCAGAACGGACAAAATGTTTCCGGGGGATCATTCAACCTTCGTTTAGTTTTTCGAACACCTTCTAAAAGACTTGGAAAAATACAAACCCTCTCGCTCCTCCTGCCGCAAGTTAATTTGAACATTTCTGAAGTTTGCTGGAGTGTGTATGGCCCTGAAGGATATTCGATTCTTCCATTAAAATCAAGCATGGATCCTCGCAGGCCCCTTCCCAGATTTATTCCGATAATAATTGGAAATGTAGTATTTGAATTTGTTTTTTCCGCTTTTGGCTTTGGAATATTGCTATTTTCATTATGTATTTATTACTTTGTAAATTATTTCGGGAAAAAAACTTCCGAGAAACCAGCGCCTGAAGCTTCCCCCTCTTGGATTAGAGAAAACGCCCTAGGGTTGGTATTTCTAGCATTTATTTTGGTCTTTGTTGTGATGGCGGCATTTACGTCATCGGGAGGATCAATCAACAGAGTCTTTGATACATCCAGAGCAAAACTTTCTGCTCCACAGCCATATGTTTACCATGATTCTGTGCCAAGGAGCGAGGTTTCTGATGGAAAGTGCCTAGATGAAGGAATGGCACAAAATGAAATCTCTCTTCAAGCCGATGCTCCGTGTGCTCCAGCCGCTGCGGCAATGGAAAGTAATTCAACTCCGGTGAGAAAAGCAAGGGAAATGGAAATGAAAAAGGAAATGAGTTCATTCGGAGGAAACTCAGGAAATATTCTGGCCGGCAAGGCAAAATCAGCAAAAATGCCCGCTGCTCCGAAAGATCGTGGAGCATTTCCTGTTGAAATGAAACTCCCCATAGGTGGCTATCCAGCAACAGTATACAAAAGAATATTGCAACCTAATGAAACTGCAAAATTCCTTGGAATTGCCTTTTGGTCACCAATCAGAACGATTATTCCTTTCGGATTTTTTGTCATTGGCTTGATTACTTTCGGACTTCTTTTAGTTTGCGCAATTTACAAAAGATCATGGATTTGTTCCGCGATTTTCTTCTTAACTGCCATTGTATCCATTATTTTGGAAGAAAGAGCGCCTGGAATTCAGGAACCGATTATGAGTGGAATTGGTTTTGGAATCATGCTGACAATGTTGTACAGAATTCTTTCCTACTTTATTCAGAAAACTTCCAAAAAGACTGGAGTAACTGTTGTAACAGTGATTTTGCTTCTTTTCCTGCCAATTTCAGACAATGTCCCTAGTGCATTTGCTCAAAATTCCAGTTCCCAAAGTCTTAATGCCCAGGGATTAAATTCTCAGAACTCTGTTTCACAAAGTGCCAATTTTTCAAATACTTTGGGTCTTGCAACGGAGCCGATTACCGATGTGTTTTTCTTGTACAAAGAAATGAATGACCGCGTTTCAACCGAGTCTGGGCTTGTTTTTCTAAGTAACGATCAGTTCAATTTCCTTAAAGACCTTGGAATTCCTGAACCCGACCCGCGACGTTTGATTCCTCCATTTAGCTATGGCGCCGTTTCAGGAAGTATTGACGGAACAATCAAAGGTGAACAGGTCGAATTAAAAGGAGTTTTTGAATTAGAACTTTATGGAAAGGGATTCAAAAAAATTCCATTTCCAGCTTTGGGAAGTGGTTTGAAATCCCTATTAATTGATGGCAAAGAAGCATCTTTTGTTCTGAACCAAGATCTGCTTCAATCCATTCATGGACAGAATTTCCAAACAGATCAACAGGGTCCATCAAATAGTTATTCAAATTCTGCGGTCAATTTGCAAAATAACTTTAGTCAACAGGCTCAAGTTCGACATAGCGGCAATCAACAACTTGCAGCTTACGACAATTCACAAAGCCAGAATTTTTCAAATGATCTGATGCGCGACTATTCCGAAATATGGACCGAAAAAGAAGGAAAAATCAGAATTGAGGCTCTTTATACTAAGGATCTATTTTCAAAGATCGATCCAAATGTCAAGGCGGAAGGTTTTGAAATTCCGATTCCAGCTTTTTCGTTGATCAAATTGAATTTGCAAATTAATAAAGAAAACCAGAAAGTGGATATCAATTCCGGGATTGGAATTGAGACCATTTCTATTTCAAATGGTACAAAAGTAACAGCAACATTACAACCCGGCAGTAATTTAAAAGTGGAATGGCGTGATGCTGTCGAGGAAGTTGAGACTGTTGCACCACAACCTATTTTTGTAAATGCCACTCAGGCTGCTCCGGTGAAACCTGTAATTCCTCAAATTCCCAAGGTTTTTGCGGATCATGAAGTTTCTTTGACAACAGGAGATGGATTTATCGGCATCTCAGATTCCATAAACCTACAGATTGAATCTGAACCTGTAGGAGAATTTGTATTCAAATTGCCGGCCGCCTATGAGGTCATTGAAGTAACCTGTCCCGATCTATCCTCATGGAAAGTGCGTCCCACTTCCACAGGTCAGGAACTCAAAATAATGTTGACGACCAGGAAGTTGCAAGTCTTGCCGGTGGCGATTGAAATGGAAATTCCCACTCCTGAGGCAAATGGTCAATATCCAATTTCTTTGCCAGCGCTAAAAAATATTGTACCAGAAGGTTCGATAGAGAGGGAAAAAGGTTTCTTGTCGCTTGAAGGTCGCGAGGGTTTTGAAATTAGTGTCGAAGCAGCTGATCAGGCAACCCGAATTGACCCTGAAGAACTTCCGGTTTCTTTGAAGCAGAAAAATTCCGGGTTCATTCTGCACGCCTTTAAATACATAAAAGAACCGAAATTTCAGATCAAGATAACCAAACATCAGGATGTTGCGGTTAGTACAGCTCAAATTGACGGAGCCAATGCAAGAACTTTGATCACGGATGACGGGAAAGTAATTACCCGAGTTGATCTTACAGTCCGCAACAACAATAATCAGTTCCTTTTGATTCAAAATATGCCATCCAACCTTAAGATTATCTCTGCTGAAGTAAATTGTGAGCCTGTGAAGCCAGGATTGGGAAAATCCGGTGAAATTAATGTTCCGTTGATTCGATCTCCCCGACAAAGTAAAGAGTTTGCTCCATTTTGCGTCAGCCTTAATTTTGAAACCACCCTTGAAGCACTCAAACGTTTTGGAAATTTGACTCTTCAACTGCCGAATTTTTCGTTTGATATAAGTCAAATGAGGTGGGAAATTCATGCTCCCGAAAAATTCTATTTTATCAAGCGTCCCGGCCCATTTTCCGCAGATGAAATTCCACAAGTCAATGTCCCATACGGAAAAGTTGATTCAGGCGCTGTGGCAAATGCAAGACAAAGTAATGTAATGAGCCAGGTGATGTCGACTAAAGCGTCAAGTTCGCCCCTTTCTACCTCAAGCTTATCTTATTCCGAGGGGCAATCAGCAGGGCTTTTCCCGGTGACTTTAATCATTCCTGAGACTTTTAATCGCATGATTTTCGGAAGGCGATTGATTTCAAGTAGTTCTGCGGCTCCAAGTATCCAATTCTATTATGCAAGGGAAAATTTGCTTTATCCGGTTTTACTTGGACTTTCTATGTTTATCGGCTTTCTATTTGTGAGAGCTTTTATGAAATTGTTTAACAGGAAATATTTTTCAGGATTTCTGATAGTTTTTCCGTTTTTGCTGTTGATTTTTGCATTACATTTGACACAGGATGTTTTCGGGAGATATCTCACTTTCCTTGGAAGATTACTTGCCTCATCCACAGAAGGAATAATTCTTGGGTTCCTGTTTTTAATTGCCTGGTTGATTCTTTCCGGAGAGTCTTTTGGAATTGAATTATTTCAAGGCAAAAAGGACGGAGAGACGATGACTGAAAGGGCAAAAGAAGATCAGGATAAGAAAGATCCGGAGGTAACACCACCTTCTCAGCCTCAATAATGATTACTAAGAGCTTGTTGCATAATTAACAGAAATGATGATTTACGACAAAAAAACAAATTATGAAAGCAGCTTCGAAAGGCAATCTCATACTTTGTACTTTGAGTAAATTCGGAATTATGTAACAAGCTCCTAAGCATGGCAAATCTATTTTGGGAGTTAAAGAATCGTTAAATGTCGGGTCCCTCAGGAAATAGAATCCGGTCGCTGTGCAGAGTCGAAGCGACCAAGAAATCGGTTATCCGATTTTTAGATTTGATTCATTATTTGAAATCAGTGTACCATGCTTTTGTTCAAAGCATTTGGACTTGCGTGGTGCGTCCGATTAGTTAAAAAAAATTAAAGGTAGCTTCAATTAAGGAAGTCAAAATATGAAACTTCTTTTGACCTCTGTTTTCAGGCCATTTGGGGTAGATGATGAATTTAATAGAAAAGATAATCCTTTTGAACAAATGCATAGTTCAATTACACGTTCACAGGGAATCTTTTCAATCCATACTCATAATCGCAGCTATGGCCTGACTTTACTTGCGGAGAATCTCAAAGTCCCAACTACTGTATTGGATTTCCCTACTTTCGATGAATTCAAAAATGAGGTTTCGAAGGGCTATACTCATGTCGGAATTTCTTTTATTGTTCCGGCTATTTCAAAGGCTGAAGTAATGGCCAAGTTCATTCGAAATAAGCATCCAGAGATAAAAATTTTTATTGGTGGGCATGGTGCTCAGATTTCAGAAATCGAAAAAATTGTCCCTTGTGATGAGGCCTGCCGAATGGAGGGTATCTCCTGGCTTCGAATGAAAATGGGCGAGGATGCAGCTGCTCCAATTTATCATCCGGCAATTCCAATAGAAGTATGGCGAAAAATTATGGGAATCGAGATGTTTACAAAAAAAGCAGTTGTAGTCCCGGGCGTGGGTTGTGCAAGCCACTGCAATTTTTGTAGTACAAGTCAGTATTTCCAGGGATACAAAAGCTATTTGAAAGGCGCAAAAGAGCTTTTTGACACATTGGTTAGGGTTTCCGACACCCTTGGTGTTAACGATTTCTGGCTTCTTGATGAAAATTTCCTTGAAGATGAATCCAGGGCGAGAGAATTGATTGAGTTGATGGAGAAAAGCGGTCGATTTTTTTGTTTTGATATGTTTTCGTCGCTTCGGGCTTTAAGTCGGTTTTCAGCTACAGACCTGGTCAGGCTTGGGACCAATTTTATCTGGGTTGGGATTGAGACAAAGGCTCCGATTTTCAAGAAGAATGAAGGAGTTGATGCCAAGCAATTGTTTGCAGAAGTCAGGCGGCATGGAATATCAATATTAGCTTCGAGTATCCTTTTCTTCGATCATCACAATCGCCAAAATCTCCCGGAGGACATCGATTATACAATTTCTCTGGAACCGGATTTTACGCAGTTTACAGCGCTTTGTCCGGCACCTGGGACTATACTTTTTCACCAGCTGACAAAACAGGGTCGAATCTTAAATGAGATTCCCATGCTGGAATGGCACGGGCAGAATCGGATTTGGTTCCGTCATCCCGTTTTTTCTCCTGATGAATCAAAGCAAATTACTCTGTCCGCCTTCCAGAAAGATTACCAAACTCTCGGTCCCAGTCTTTTTCGTTATTCCAGGACAAAACTGGAAGGGTATAAGACCTTAAAGGCGCTGAACGATCCTTCCCTGGCTACTAGAATGAAGCAATGTCGATTTTATGCCGAAGAAATGCGTCCAATGTTATACGCTTTTGAAAAATTTGCACCGAACCCATCTATTGCCGCAAAAGCTCGGGCACTTCGCGAAGATTATCGAAAGGAATTCGGACCAATGAAATTTTCAGATGTGTTGGCTACAATTGCCGTTCAGGGTTTTGCCCGGATCGAAGAAGGTCGTGTGCGACGAGGTCTTCCAGCCAGGCAACCTCCAACCTTCATTGATCGATACCGGCAATGACCCTGAGTTTGAGTTGGCTTTTGCGATGATCTGTTCTTCTTTCGTTAGATTTAGGCGTGTGGGTTTTAGGAAAATTTGCTTGAGGATGTGAAATGTCCCCCGAAAGTGAATTGCCAAAAATGTGTGAGACTCTGCAGTATTTCCAAAATGGAATTGGTAAGGGAAAATAATGGACAATAAATTATTATTGACATCGGTTTTTAAACCATTTGGGGTTGATGACGAGTTTGGCCGAAAAGAAAACGTCTGTGAACTTATGCAGAACCAGGTTACGCGCGGTCAGGGAATTTTTTCACTTCGCTCAAATCAAAGAAGCTTTGCATTGAAGTTTTTGGCTGAGAATTTGAAAATACCTGCGACAGTGCTTGATTTTCCCAGACTCGAAGACTTCCTGAAGGAATTGAAAAACGGTAAATATTCCCATGTTGGAATTTCTTTCATCGTTCCTAATTTCGAAAAAGCTAAATACATGGCTATGCTTGTCAGAAAAGAATCACCCGGTACAAAAATCATATTGGGTGGTCACGGAGTAGCTATTTCAAATATTGAGGAACTTATTCCCTGCGATGCAGTTTGCCGTGGCGAAGGTATCAGATGGCTTAGAAGATATTTTGGCGAGCCGGAATTTTCTCCTATCGTTCATCCAGTGATGACCGTTGACTGTTACAGAAGAATTTTGGGTGTCCCTTCTCCAAACCCGAAAGCTTTATTAGTAATAGGAGTTGGATGTTCAAATCGCTGCGACTTCTGTTGTACAAGTCATTTTTTCGAAGGATATTCCTCTTATTTCCAAAGTGCTGATGAAATTTTCCAGACCATGTGTAATATTTCCGATAAACTTAAAACAGATGAGTTTTTTGTCTTTGACGAAAATTTTCTTTCCGATGAAAAAAAGACATCTCGCCTTTTGGAGCTGATGCGAAGCCATAACAGGCATTTCAAGCTGGACATATTTTCATCTCCGGATGCGGTTGCTCGATATCCATTGGAAGTTCTGATTGGTTTGGGAATTTATTTCATCTGGATTGGAGTAGAGAGCAAAATTCCAATCTATTCGAAAACCAAGGGAATTGATTTAAAAAAATTAATTGGCAATTTACAAAGCCACGGAATCTCAGTTCTCGCTTCAGCCATTCTTTTTCTCGAGAAGCATGATCGGAAATCCCTGCAGGAAGATATCGACCATGTCATAGGACTGAAACCAGATTTGATCCAATTCATGGAATTATGTCCTCTACCTGGAACCACACTTTTTAAAAAATTACACAATGAAGAAAAAATATTGTATGAAATTACCTTAATGGATTGGCATGGGCAAGACAAAATTTGGTTTAAGCATAATGTTTTTTCGAGAAATGAAACCAAGCAAATTCTGGATTCGGCTTTCGAAAAAGAGTATCTCACGCTCGGCCCAAGTTTTTTACGAATCGCTGAATCACGAATTTCAGGAGTCGAAACGGGACCATTGAATGTTAACGATCAATTCTTGTACAATAGACACTTGGATTTGATCAGACTGACCAAGGAAATGAGGCCACTACTACGTGCTTTTATCAAATTTTCACCGAATGACGAGATCAAGAAAAAAGCCCGAAGTGTTGAGGAGAGATTCCGAAAAAATTTTGGAAGCCCAACACTTCTTGAGTCATGGTTATCAATAATTGTTCTTTTTGCGGCCCATTTAGAGAGAAGAAAATGGCGACTTGGAAAGGTTATGCATCAGCCACCCACTTTTATTGAGAGGTATCGGCAAGGCTCCTCCTCACACAGTTAGTTTGTAATAATTTCAGATCTCATGTGCAATATTGTCGATAAAACGGTTAAATCGAGTCGTGTTTCCGTAATGTCAGAATTCCTGTTGTCGTAAACTTCATTTTCTTCGATTGCTCAGCTTCAAAAGCCGATTCCGTAGAGATTAAAAAGTTTTCAACCCGAATTTTGTTTTGAGACCAAATAATCCAAAAGTTAAGGCAGAAATCTCATCCATACGAGTTCACGTTTTTAGGTTTTGGGAAAATGGTCTCAAGACTATACCCTCGGGAATTGGAATTCTGAATGTGTTTATTATTCAACAGAACTGAGGCACTGATTCATGACTGGTAAACTTACGCAATCTGTACCATGGTCTTTATAAATTTCGAAGATTTGATTCAACATTTGTGCCAGGCGGATTCCGGCTATTACAAGTTGACGATTAACGATTTTGATATTTTGTTCGTAATATCTTTCTTCGAGAACATTGTCGGATGGAATTGAGTAAGCATTCATCACCGCAATTTTGTTCGATTCAATGGCCCAGCCCATGCAATTTTCACCGGAAAGTTTGCTTTGATCAAAATTTTTAGTGTCATTTTTCAACGCCTGAAAATAATCATCCTCTGAAACGTTGGTTGCTTTGATTAGCTCAGAATCCCATACTTTATGAAGATTGGTTTCGTCGTTAAAAAACTTTACTTTTATGTCATTCCCTCCAGAGTTGCCGTCGGGAGCGCAATGAAGCGGTTGATGTATATCACCCACAAAATGAATCAGGAAACACAAGGCTTCCTTTTTTTCATCCAGTGAAGCAGATTCATTTTGAAGAATTGATTTGTTCAGGTAAATCCCACTGACAACATTTTTAGAATTTGTGACATCTTGGTTGTCCGAAAGAGAAGGGTTTTGGGAAATGAAGTTGACGAAATGAAATGAAGCGGTTTCAGGCCTATCGCGTTTAATCAGGTCTGCCCATGTCGAAACAGATTCTAAAGAGGCACCTTTGAGTATTTTGGTGGCTTCGGACCGTGCTTTTGGGGTCATTTGTTCAAAGGCAAGGCGAGCGACCAATTTATGTCCCAAACCTCCCCAGGCAAAAAGTGGAGTTGATAAAGAGGCGGAGATAATAACACAAGCGATGGCGGTGAAAAAAGATCTAAGCAAACTTCGATTCATTATTTTCATAACTTTCCTCATTTTTTGGAATTTCCAGTTCGTTATTTCAATAATAAAGCGAAAAGATGTAGTTGTAAAATTGATAATAATTATGGTAAATATAAGTATTACTTATGGAAATTCGTCTTCTTCATTATTTTTACGCAATTACAAAAGCCGGTACCTTTTCCAAGGCTGCGGAAGACCTTTTCATTACTCAGTCGGCGCTTAGCCAGGCAATCAAAAATCTTGAATTTTCGTTAAAATGTTGTTTATTCGCACGTGGGAGAAAGATATCTCTGACTCATGAGGGAGAGAGACTACGAATACATTGTGAAAGAATTTTTCACCTTATTGAGGATGCAAGAGATGACCTTTCTAAGATTTCATCCGGCTTAAAAGGAATAATCCGACCGGCAATTCTGGAAAGCATCCTTCTTTTTTTGCTTCCGGAGATGATTTCGAAGTTTGCAAGAGAATTTCCCAATGTGCAATTTCGGTTTTCACTAAAAGAAACCAAAGATATTGAGACTTCCGTATTGGAAAATGAAACTCATTTTGGATTGGTTTCCAGAAGTCCGGTATCAAAGAAGCTTGAGGAGAAATTTTTAGCTTCTTATCCAAATGTCCTAGTATGTCCTGTTAAAAGAAAAGAAAAAATTGAATCGCTAATGGAAGAACTCCCTCTTTTTGTTCTTGGAGACTGGCAATTGGATTCCCTTAAGGCCAAAACGGATCTATTTATAAAATTTCCTAAAATAAAAATTTTGAATCCGGTAAATCAGGTGGCGTTACTTAAGATTCTAGTAGAGAAAGGGTTAGCTCTTGCTGTCCTTCCAAAGTTTGTGCTAGGCCCCAATTTGCGAGTTCTTCAGACTTTTCATGATTTTCAAATGTCGATAATCATGATTCGGAACCCTGCCCGGAATTCTTTTACAGCTGTAGAAACTTTTATGGACTTTCTGAATGATCAATTTTTGGAGGAAAAATGTATGAAATTTTTAGGAAAAATCAAAAACACGGAAAATCGGTAAAAATAATTGTCGTCAATGGTAAAAAATAGTTGTCGTCAAACAGCCGAAAAATCTCGGTACATTTTATTCGGTACAAAACGGCTCGTTGTTGATGCCAGAAGGGGGAGCGAAAAAATGGATGGGTACACAAAAAAGTGAATTTCAGAGGATTTTTCGACAAACTCGTTAACCCCACCGAAAATGTCGGCGCTTCAATTTGATAAGAGCTCAAACAGTAGTACCAAAACATTGTGAACATTGACATTCAGCTTAAATCGATTGTTGATTGAGCATCAATAGTGTTTATTTTGAGGAATTCTTGTTTAAAAGAGAATCGATCAGTCTATAAAGTTCGTGCTTTCGAAATGGCTTAATCAAACTTGCGGAGAAACCAAAATTCGAAGGATTCAAAACTGCAGGTTCACCTGAATATCCGCTTGAGATTATTGCCAAAATAGACGAATCTAATTTTCGTAATTCCCGGAGTGTTTCTTTGCCTCCTGTTCCGTTCAAAACCGCAAGATCAAGAATAACCAGATTAAAGCGGTCAGGAGAGTTCAGTTTTTCCTTAAACTTTGTAATGGCTGTAGTTCCCTCTGAGGCAACTTCAACGGTACAACCGATATTTTTCAGCAAGTCGCTTAAAACATTTTTAATATTTTCGTCATCATCCATAACCAAGACTTTTGCGCTGCAAGAAATTTTTTCGTAATGAGAATCGTCAATAATTATAGATTCTCTCTGTGAGGCGGGAAAATATAGTTGAAATTTTGCGCCCTGTCCTTCTTTGGATTCGGCTGTTATTAAACCCTTGTGTTTTCGCATAATTGAAAAGGATGTCGCCAATCCTAGTCCGGAACCTGCTCTCTTGGTAGTAAAGAAAGGATCGAAAATCCTGGGTAAATTCTCTCTTGGTATTCCGGGTCCTGTGTCACTAATTGTTACTCGAATGTAATTATCCTTGAGAAGCGATAAAGGTACCAATGGAGTATCGGATAGATTTTCTGCGGAAATGGTTATAGTGCCAGTGTTTCCCATCGCTTGTCGGGAATTCAGAATGATGTTGTCAATAACCTGACACACCTGGTTTTCATCAATTTCGCACGGCCAAAGGTCTTCTTGAAGACGGTATTGCAGCTTGACATTGGAGCCAACCAATACAAGGTGCGAAAATTGTCTGATAATCGGAATAAGCGATAGAGTTTTTTTGGAAGGTTCTACCAATTTGGTAAAAGTTAACAGTTGTTGTACAAGATCTTTTGCGCGTGAAAATACTGACAGGGATTGGGATAAATATACAGCAGTTTTCTGGAGGTCATTGGATTTGCAATTTAATTCCGCCAATTCTATGCTGCCATATATAGTACCAAGCAGATTATTAAAATCGTGAGCAATCCCTCCGGCAAGTACTCCAAGGGACTCAATTTTCTGAACATTGTGCAATGCCCGTTCAATTTTTCGTTTTTCTGTAACATCCATAAATGCAAAAACAAAACCGATAATTTCCCCCGATTTGGTAAGAATCGGAGCACCGTTTCCGGTAAGATAAAATCGGACATTATCTGTTCGTCTGATCAAAATTGAATTATCCGGAAGATCCACTACTTTTCCCGTCTTCCAAACGGCTTCAACCAGCGTTTCAATTGATTGATGCGTGATCTCATCCTGAACCGCAAATACTTTTCTAAACGGTTGGCCCATTGATTCTTCACCTATCCAACCGGTAATCTCCTGAGCGACTTTGTTAATAAGAATTACATTTCCACCCTCATCTGCAGTTATTACCCCGTCTGCAATACTTTGTAGAGTTACCAGTAGACGCTCTTTTTCTGCAAACAATGCTTCTTCATATAGCTTTTTTTCGGTGAGATCATCGATCAAAGCTATTAAATAATCAGGATGTCCATTTGCGTTAAAAGAAACTGTCACTGTGAGTCGTCCCCAGCGAGTACAGCAAAAAGTCTGGATTTTCGATTCGAAAGAAAGGAGAATTTTTTCTCGGTTTAATAGTTTCTTCATTTCATGGGAAGTAATTTGTTCAAACCAAATACTGATGGGTTTTTGTACAAGGTCAGATTCTGTTACTCCCAAAAAATTTTGGAATTGAGAATTAGCCAGTAAAACGATTCCTTCGAGATTTAAATGTGCGATCCCAAACCCGGCGTTTTGAAAAATGCGACGAAAACGTTCTTCGCTTTCATGCAGTTTTTGGCGTATTTCAATGGCATCCAAAGCGTGTGAAAGTACTAATCGAATTTCAGTTTCCTTCCATGGTTTTTTAAAGTAAAAAAAAATCTGCGCCCGGTTGACCGCTTCAATTACTGCATCAATGTCGGAATAACCGGTTAAAAGCATCCTTACTGTATCTGGGAATTCCTTTGCGACTTTCTCAAGGAATTGTACCCCTGTTTCGCTTGGCATGCGTTGGTCAGAAAATACGATCGGGATTTTTTGCGCTTTTAGCATTTTATATGCTTCTTCAGTGTTTGTTGCGATGAGAACTTCGTAGGTGTCGCCTAACATGGCCCTAAAAGCAATCAAATTCGGACGTTCATCATCTATATACAGGATTTTGGGCTTATCCGAAAGATCTATATTCATTGATTATTCTCCCTCACCCTTAAACTCTCTATGGGGAAGTAAAATTCGAAAAAAGCTTCCTTTATTTAAAGAGCTTTTTACTTCTATGGTCCCACGGTGATCCAGAATAATTCCATGGGCGATTGCTAATCCCAATCCGACGCCTTTTCCAACATCTTTGGTGGTAAAAAAAGGCTGGAAAAGATGCTTTATTACGTTATCTGACATACCAATCCCGGTGTCAGAAATTTCAATGATAGCCCAGGGAGAGCTATCTCGTTCCTCAATCCTGGTAGTGATGGTAATGTTCTCATTCTGCGTCAATTCTTTTTTACTAAAAATTGCATCTATGGAATTGGAAAAAAGGTTCATGAAAACTTGGTTTAACTTCCCTGGCTGGCAAAACCAGGTTGTAAAAGGTCCGTAATTCTTAATTATTTTTATTATTTCTTTGTACCGATTTCGCAATAGGAGTAAAGCAGAATCGATATTTTCATGCAAGTCGATTCTTTTTATTTCAGCTTCATCAAGTCTGGAAAAGATTCGTAACCCTTGTACGATTTCCGACACCCGTTCGGCGCCAAAACAAGCGTTTTTTACGAGCTCATTAATCGTTTCAAGCAAATCAGCAGGTTGATTTTTCTCAATCCATTCCTGAAGTTTTTCTTTTCCTTCCAAATTCGGAGAATGTAATAAAAATTCACATAATTTAATTAATTTTTCTATAGGGGAAACCGTTTTTCGAAGTCCCTGAACACTGCCGCTGATGAAGTTTAGCGGATTGTTTAGTTCATGTGCTATTCCAGCTGTCAATAATCCTAATGTGGACATTTTCTCTGATTGAATAAGATGCGATTGCGCCAAATTCAGTTTTTCCATGATTGTTTCAAGCGCTTCGTTATTTGCTCGCAATTCTGTTTTTGCGTTAGCCAAAGAAAGATGCGTTTTTACACGGGCTAAGACTTCCAGCGGTTGAAAAGGTTCTGTTATATAATCCACGCCACCCTCTTGAAAAGCTTTTAATTTATCAGCAGTTTCAACTGCAGCAGAAATAAAAATTATGGGAATCTCAACCAGACGCAAATCGGATTTAAATGCCTTGCAAACTTCAAAACCATTCATTTCGGACATGTTTATGTCCAGTAATATGAGGTCAGGGGGATGAAGTTGTCCGGTTTCTAAGGCTATTTTGCCGTTGAGGACAGGGTAAATTTCATACCCTTCCTCTTGTAAAATAGCTGACAATAATTGAACATGAGCCGGATTATCGTCAACTATCATGATGATGCTATTTTTTTTTCCATATTCTTTAATAAAACCCATCACTCCACCGCGCTTTGCAAGACGAGAAATTCTGAAATTCTAAATTGCCGAAAGAATCCCAAAAAAAATCAGGATTGGAGGAGCGATAGGGTAAATTCTCCTCAAAAAATCTTGTCCTCTAAACGAATTTTTTTCTTAGTAAAATTCTAAACCCTAAAATAAATTTATTCAAGTGGGATATTTTCTTTTCAGCAATAAAGAGTAAATCCATATTGACATTGGCAATTAACCATACAATTCAAGAAAAATTCGCGAAAAATTATTTTTTCCAAATTTTCTGCACTTCCGTTGGTGCAGGTTTATAAGTCAAGTATTTTTACTCTTTTTCGCTGTTTTCTTTTTTAATTTCGGAATTCCTGGTATCGATAGTTTGCATTTTCTCGGAAAAGGGCTTTAAAAGGTAGTTTTCTGATTTTGGAATTCTTTTCGGTTGGATTTTATCCTGAGACCAACTTACATGAAAATAAATCAGAAGATTTCTTCCAAAGCAAGTTGGCAATTCATCAATCGAAAAAATGGTACCAAATTTTAATCCCCGAGATTGGGGATGTCTGAATTTCGGATTTCTGTCCTCTTAAACCGGCTTTATAATTTAAACACAGCCGTAGAAGCCCTTCCCGGTGAAATTAGAAATTCCCAATGTTAAAGTATATAAAAAATTATATTCCCTAAAATAAATTATTTTACTTCAACTAAAACCGGACAATGATCACTTGGCCACTTTCCGTTCCAGCTATCAGGTAACACACCCATACGATCAACTTTCCAATCAGGTGACAAAAAAACATAATCAATCAACTGACGATCTTTTTCCTGCACTAATCCAAAACCTTGAAATGACCATTTTGTACCATATTTCCTTCCAGTAAACAATTCTTGAGCAGGTTTTACAGCTGATTTTTTTAATCCATCCAGCTCTCCGGAAGGTAAAGTAGTATTAAAATCACCGGTAAGAATTACTTGCACATTTTTGTCTGCATGGTTGATAAAATCAGCTATTTGCTTGCCACTGTTTTTTCTTGCAGTTGTTCCCACATGATCAAAATGAGTATTAATTAAAAGAATGGTTTTCTGTGTCAGTTTGTCTTGTACTACAGCCCAACAAGTTGGACGAGCAAAAGCTGCGTCCCATCCAGGGGAAACTTTTTCAGGTGTTTCTGAAAGAAAGAAATGTCCGGACTTTACAATGGAAAACCTTTCCTTTTTAATCGCCAAAACAGTTGCTTCACCCTTTCTAAGACCATCATCACGGCCTGAACCGAACAAGTCGAATTCGGAAAACTCAGCTTCCAAATCTGTCCATTGATCAGGTAATACTTCCTGAAAACCGATAATATCAGCTTTGTGAAATCGAACCAGGTCAAAGACCATCTGCTTTCGATTGGGCCACGCGTTTTCGCCGTCTGAAGCCATGTAAAATCTGATATTGAATGTCAGGATGTTGAGTGAATCGGCGGAATAAGCTAAACCGGTCAAGGAAAAAAGGAATAAAAACAAACCGGAAAAGAGCTTTTTGCTTGGGTTAAACCAACTAAGGATTGACATTTTCGGAGAATAGGCAAATTTTGAGACCTTAATCCATTTGTTAAACATTTTTCACCTCAACAATTTATGTGCGTTTTCAATTTTAACACGTGAGGTTCTTGCAATATTACCAAAATGATTAGGTCCTATCAATTTCAATCTTAAAAAATTTCCAAAAATTTTCTTCTACCCTTTCTTATTTTGTCAAAATAGTCTTAAAATCTAGCTTTTTAAATTT
>JADFXM010000042.1 GCA_015233565.1 Candidatus Rifleibacteriota bacterium | reverse complement strand
TAAATATTCTGAAGAAAGAGAGTTCAGCAAATTCTGGAATTAAAGCAAAACAATTGAAAGCGGGTTGGGATGAAAACTATTTGCAGAAACTACTCTTCCAGTCTGAAAATTAAGTGCGTCTGCCCTGAATACGACCAGCTTTTCTCGCCAAGTCCGACAGCGGAAAAGAGTAAAAAAACTTGTCTTATAAAGCTGCATCAACGCAAGTGCAGAAAATTTGGAATAAAAATAATTTTTCGCGATTTTTTTTTGAATTGAATGGTTAATTACCAATGACAATGTGAATTTACTCTTTGTTGTTGCAAGTCCGATAGCAAATTTGCACAGGCCCAATTATTTGAAGTAGAATAAAAAAGTTGATTTTCGCATTTTTTTACTGAACTACTTTGGGAGATTAGCTGAAAGACTAAAGTGAAGAAATTCGAAAATTAATTCGAGGAAGTGAAGCGCTATTTGAAAGCTTATTTTCAGACAAACACAAAACTTACTCAGACACTAAACTTTCTAAAAAGAGGCACATAAATGCTACGTTTTGCTCTAGTTGGTTGCGGAAGAATTGCAAAAAAACACGCCGAAATTTTAGGCGGAGGGGAGATTAAAAATGCAATTTTAACGGCAGTTTGCGACATAATAGAACCAAAAGCCAGGTTCTACGGGGAAAAATATAACGTTCCATGGTTTACAGATATGCATGAAATGATGGAAAAAAAGGGCCGAGAAATCGATGTAATCAATATTCTCACTGAAAGCGGTAACCACGCTGCTCACACCCTTTCAATGGCTCCCTACAACAAACATCTTGTCGTGGAAAAACCCATGGCACTCACTCTTGAAGACGCTGACGCTATGATTCAATCATGCGACCAGCACAAGATCAAGCTTTTTATTGTTAAACAAAATCGATACAACCTCCCTGTAGTCAAGCTAAGGCAAGCACTTGAAGATGGAAGATTCGGGAAAATTTTCCTGGGAGGAGTTCGCGTAAGATGGTGCCGAACTCAGGAATACTACGATCAGGATTCCTGGCGCGGTACCTGGAACATGGATGGTGGAGTTTTCACAAATCAGGCAAGTCACCATATCGACTTGCTTGAATGGATGCTGGGCGAACCAGAATCGGTTTTTGCAAAATCTATTTCTGCTCTGGCAAAAATTGAAACTGAAGATACAGGTGTTGCAATTGTTAAATTTCGGAATGGCGCACTTGGAACAATCGAAGCAACCACAGCCGCTCGACCCATTGATCTCGAGGGATCGATTTCCATTCTGGGCGAACAAGGTTCAGTCGAAATTGGGGGTTTCGCTCTCAACGAAATGCGCGTCTGGAACTTTAAAGAAAAAAAGCCGGAGGATGAAGACGTTTTGAAAAAGTTCTTCCAGAATCCTCCAAATGTCTATGGTTTTGGACACATTGCCTATTTAAACCATGTTGTCAAATCTATTTTAAGTGATAAACCAGCTTTAGTAGATGGCTTGGAGGGTAGAAAGTCTCTGGAATTAATAACTGCCATTTACGAATCCATTGAAATGGAGAAGGAAGTAAGTTTACGCTTTAAACCTAAAAAATGCCGTTTGGGGAGAAAATGAGACTTTATCTCCCGGTTTTGCCCGCGACGTAGATTACTTTTTCATTTCCAACATATTCACGTTTTACACTGTATCCCATGGTGCCAAACATGGAGTAATAATCTCTGCATCTATAATAGTGATCCCCTAAAATTGGATCAGGCGGGAACATTTTATAGAAATTGATTGTTAATTTCCCTTTTCTAAAAAGATTCGATAAAATTTTTTTGAAAATTGTTTTAATTCCGAAATACTGCTCCCCGATCAAAATAATTATTCCGTTTGCTTTTAGAACCCGATCGCACTCAGAAAGCAATTTGAGCGGTTGAGCAGCATGATGAAATGCTTGAGACATATAAATAACATCAACACTATTGTTTTCGAATTTCAAATCGTAAAAACTTCCTAGGTATCGGAATATCTTGTTACCTTCTCCTGATAGCATTTTTATGCTATGTTCAAATAAAGATTCCAATCGATGCTTTGAAATTTCGACGGCACGGACTTCCATAACACCAGGCAATTTCGACAATAAAGCTGTAGTCCAACCGATGCCTGCTGCCAAATCAACAACTATTATCGATTTTGCAGGAAAACTGAGCAAGAATTTTTCCGACTTTTTATATGCTTCAAGGAGTCTTGATTGCTTTAAGAGTTCAAGGCATTTTTTAAAATTCCCATCAGCAATCCACCATCCTTTTTTCTTTTCTTCTTCAACATTATTCCAATAGGATGATGAATAGATAGATTCAAGCTCTTCATCAGAAATCCACTTTTCAATTTTCCGCATTCTCACTGCTTCTCTTTTTTTTTTGCATTTTCCATGGGAAATGCCGGTTAAAATTATTTTACGATCTAAAGATTTTATCATGATTTCTAAGCAGTTTTCGAAAAAAAACTCTGAAATTCAGCGAAAAATTTTTGTTTAAATCTTGCACGAATTTTCACAAAAAGGTAAAATTCTCTGCAGATAAAGACGAGAAAGGTTTTCATGAATTTTTGAGGAAAGTTCTTTTATTCATGGAATGCCTAATTTGCAAATGTTCTCTTGCCAAGAAAATAGAGGCGATTTGAAATATGAATATCAGTCTGGTTGAGTTTCACAGAAAATACCTGGTACCGCTTTCCCCTGATTATTTAAATGATACAGATTTTGTAACAAAATTGTCAGGACTGTTTAAAGATTCTTCCGATCTTATTTCTCTTACTGCACTTTTTTTTGAGAAAGCAACCGATTTTTTTCTTAGGTCAGGTGATTCCTTTAAAGCTTGTTTGATGTTGATGCGATCGGCTATTCTTGAACCAAATCGCGAAAAAATTTTGAGAATCATTGAATTCCTCGCCCTAATGGGAAAATATTCCCAAGCAAAAACATTTGCAGAAAACCATCCGGAAGTTCCTGACTTTGAAATCTTAACTGAAAGAATTAGAACTTGGGAGAAAATTGAATCAGCGATTGAAAACCATTTTAAAAAAGGGGAGATTACTCAGGCACTAGCGTTGGCTACAACAACAAACATCACCGTGGGTAATGCAAGAATAAAAAACTGTCTTGGCGTTATTTCTCATCAGGAGAGACGTTTTTCAACAGCATTGAATCACTTCGAACAAGCGTTTCGAATAAACCCGCTTGATGAAGATATTAAACAAAACTTCGCTGACTTGGTAAAAATGGAAAAAAAGCTTATCGAACAAGAGCATCTTTTGTCAGAAATTAACAAATTGTCTTCCCTGAAAATTGAATTCGAATGCCTCTTGGAATTTTTACTTTACCGAAAAAGCCCTAATATTAACATTTTCTTTGAAGTTTTTCAAAATGCGACAGAATTAAAAACAAATTCCCCTTTATTCCTGTTTTGCGGACTCTGCTTCAGGACGTTTGTTTTAGTTTGTACCCCTTCAGGAATTAATTCTTTTGACGTTGCAAGAATGATCCTGATTTCCAGGACTTCTTTTGCACCCTGCTGGTTAGAGCTTTTCCCGGACGAGAGGCTTCAAGAAAGATTGTTAGAGGCCCAAAAAGCATATTTATCTCACAACGCACTTCAACGTTTGGTTGATATAAATCTGATGGCACTTTTTGGTACAATATTTAACGTGGATAGAGAAAACCTGAAACTTGTTTTCATAGAGCGTCTTTGTAATATTGAAAATTTAGCTTTACAGTTGGCGTTGCCCCAAAATGTAAAAGCTATTGACGTAATAACTCCAACTGTAAAATCCTTTTTCACTGATATTGATGACTTTCTCAGCACCTTCTCAAAATGGCTCGACAGCCTTTCTTATAACCGCGAAAATCCTCAGGCCGATTTATTTTTGAAAATCCACCTGGCATGGATAATTCAATTTTGGAACATTTATGGTTCTGAAAAAAATTTTCTGGTTCTTTACGAACCTCTCAAACGAATGCTCTACCGGTTCATGAAAATCGGTTGGCATGAAGCTGCATTTTGCATGCACTTTCCAATTTCCCATCTTTACCTCAATCTTACCCAAACCCAAGAGGAATGGAAAAAGTTTAACGACGAAATTGAACTTCCTTTTTCAAAATATATCCAAGAAAAATTGATTCCTGGCCTTGGAATAAAACCAAATGAAGAAGCGTTTTGCCCGGACAAGAGACCTTTGAAAGTTGGTTTTGTTTACGATAGAATTGTCATGAATTCACCATTTAAGGTTCTTTATTCACTATTGGAATCTTTAATTGAAAATGGAGAGAAAGAGGTTTTTGAGTATGCTGTATATGACCTCGAATATGTAGATAAATCGCCATCACAAGCTCTTGCAGTGGAAATGATCACCGATCTGGGCATTAAATATGTAAGCAACCACGATTTGATATCTGACAAGAACTATGGTTACGCTTACAATCGCCTTCAGAAGTGTCTGCTACTCCGGGAAAAAATAATCGCCGATGAAATAGATATATTGGTTATGTGCAACGGACGAGAGCAATTTAATTTCCTTTTTTCAACTCGTACAGCTCCCAAACAAATATTCTGGAACCATGGAATGTTCAGCTACAATATTCCCAATATCGACGGAAGAATTATTCATTCCTGGAATTCCTTTGCAGGGGACAAACGAGGAGGATTCGATTTTTCAACTTTAGTCCTGATAAATTCAAAGAAGTTTTATTCCCCACCCGTAAACCAGGAAGAAGTAAACACAATTCGGTCACAATATCCCAAGGATGCTTTAATTCTAGGGTTCATTGGACGGTTAATTAAAATTGAATCAGAAGAATATCTTAATGCCGTTTTTGAAATTTTAAAACGGAAAAAAGAATGTATTTTCCTTGCTTGCGGCGGCGGAGGACCGGAAAAAATAAAACAAAAAGTAATTGAGAATGGTCTTCAAGATCGCTTTTTGTTTCCTGGATATGTTGATCCACATGTTTATGCACATGTAATTGACCTTTTTCTTGATTCATTTCCATTTGGAAGTGGCGAAGCTTTATCTGAATACGCAGCCAAGGGAAAGGTTTATATTAATTTTGTGAAAATTGAAGAAAAACTTTATCTGGAAACATTCGAAAAGAATTATTTTGCTCAAGGCCCGGCTTATCAACAAGTTTTGCAAAAAAATGGGCTTTCTCTATCTGATCTTTTGAAAACATCGGCGTTCAGCAGTTCTGATTATATTTCCAAAACAACCTTTTTAATTGAAAATCCGGAATTCAGGGCTAGAAGAGCGATGTACAACAAGGAAATTTTCGAGACCAACTTTGATAGAGCAAGAAGAAGCACGTATCCATCCTTTTTTGAAGCCGTCTGCAAAAAAAGTTAGTACTTAACTGTTGTCGAAAGCTGTCATGGCACGAAAGCAAGTGACGAAGTCGAAGATTCAGCTTTTCCAGGCAAGAAAGAGGATTGGGCTTCGAGTCTTCTCGAAACGGTCTATATGAGAGGACATACTTCGAAATGCCAATCAAGAAACGATTGAGAATGAAAAAGAGATCTTGCAATTAGAAAATCTCATAGAAATACTGGTAGTTTGTTCGTCAAACAACTTTGAAATAGAGAGCTGTACCGTAAAGCTCGGCGACACGAAAAAACAAGTTGTTTTCGGAAAGATAATAATTGTACAAGGCATTCTTTTTGAGTTGCATTGTAAGGCTAATTGGAGAACGTCCCACTAGCTATAAAATTTCCTGATGCGCATTTGGGTTGATCAGAAATTCAGAGTCCCAAATCAGAAATCCACCTCGCACTTTTCACAGAAAAAGATGTTAATTTATTCTGAAAATTCTTCAAAACTGTGCCGAATTAATTTCTTCCAAATCAAAAAGTCTGAGACTAAGAGAAAAGTCTCATTAGTCTTTGTACAATGGGTTTGAATTTGAAGAAATAGCTGCTTTTAAGTGAAGGTTTTGCCTTAGCGTTTTTTATTAAAGGAATTAGCTTTTCCAAAGAATCTCGGATAGTTCTTGTAATAGTTGCGAGGAAAGAAAGAAAATAATCCGGTTCAAAGGGATTATACAAAATGGCTTTGCGGAAGAATCTTCTTGTACTATGGATTTCATCCAAAGTCGCAAAACCTTTACCAATTTTAAAATACCGTGAAGCTTGAGCCAAATTGGTGTATAAGGAAAAGCATTCCGGAGCAAAGTTAATTGCACTTTTTATTACTTCCCCATAGCTCTTGAAAACAAGTTTTAAATCCTCTGATCGGGTGGAATTTTCAGAATGAAAACGATATTTTGCTAAAGTTTCAGGCATATATCCAATTTGGAATCTTGATGCAATCCTTAACCACATCTCCCAATCTTCCCGGCAGCGTAATAAAGCAGATTCATTAAAAACTCCACATTCCTCAAAAACCTCACGCCGGACCAAAGGAGTACAAGATGCAATAAAATTTTCCAAAAACAATTCTTTGGAAATCCACCCCTGGTGTGGATTGACTCGCACTTTCTTTTTTATCGGATTTCCCGATTCAGAAATTTCAAAATATTCGCAATCAGAATAAACCATTCCAAATTGTTTATTCTTATGAAGGAATTCGACCTGTCGACTAATTTTCTCGGGTAGCCACAAATCATCGGAATCTAAAAAAGCAATGAAATCACCAGTCGATTTTAAAATGCCTTTGTTTCTGGCTGCACCCTGACCACGGTTTTCCTGCCAAAAATATCTAACTGCCGAAAATTGCTGAACCACCATTCCAGTCAGGTCAGTTGAACCATCATCAACAACAATAATTTCAATGTTTTCATAGGACTGGTTAATGGCGCTTTTAATCGCATCTGAAACCAGATCAGCCCGATTAAAAACCGGAATAACAACACTTACTTTATTTTTGGGCAAATTTTCCCTCAAGCAGGAATGATACTTTCGAAACGCAGTAAAAAGCTCGTCCGCCACATGAAAATAACATTTTTTCCAAAATTTAGGAAGTTTGAAATAATGTTTATTTATGATGAAAATTCTTAGAATATTGTGCCAACGAGTTTCTTCCAAATCAGGAAGTCTGAATTTCAAGCAATGAAATTATTGTGTTTACTCTGGTATTATGTTAGCAAAATGATATAAAATCAGCATGATCGAACATTTTTTTGTGGATGGAGAAAAAACAGGATGCCCGTTACTGTACCTTCCAATGGGTTATGGATAAACAAAAATGGAAAAAAAATTTGTTATAACCCTTGGACACATTTTGAGGTCAATAATCCAAACGGAGATGTTACGATTTGCTGTGATTTTGGATGGGTCATGGGAAACGTAAATCACCAATCGGTCGAAGAAATTTGGAATGGTGAAAAATTCCAGGCTATCAGGAAAAGAATGCTCACCATTGGGGCTGAAGAAATGTGCAGCAAAAATTGTCTTTTGATCAATGGAATGAAGGATTACCAGAGTTTTTCCTGGTACAATAATTTATCAAAAACTAGTGCCTGTTATGAAAATGCACTTATAAATGAAGCTGAGATTGATCAAGGACAAATCATTTTAAAAAGTAAACCAAGATTCATGCGGTTGGCGATTTCTTTCGGATGCAACTATAAATGTTATCATTGCTATCAGAAAGCCCCCCGAAAACAGAGTTTGAAACTTCCAGCCAAATTTATAAACGAAGTGAAAACTCTATCGCAGTTTTTTCAGTTTTTCTTGATTTTTGGCGGGGAACCCACTTTGTTTCCTGAGTTCAGGGAAATGCTGAAATTTGGAGAAAATTTTCCTGGTTTAAAGTTTGCAACAACAACAAATGCAAGCCTTATTCACAATTTCTTTGAAGAAATCGCCAAAGTAAATTGGGCATTTATTGCGGTTTCATTGGATGCGGCTTCAAAAGAAACTTACGAAAGATTAAGAGGGTCTTTATTGTGGCACAGAGTGAACATGAACTTGGAAGCATTGGCGGAGATAAAGAAGCAAAAAGGTTTTAATTTTACCCTCTCAATGACAGTGAATAGCAAAAACTATCACGAAATTTGGGATTTTGTCGTTTTAGCTCTAAGTTATGGTGCAATTCCAAAAATCAATCTGGTAGCCAACCCAGACGGAATTACTTTTCTCAAGGAATATCTTACATTTTCAAATTATGAAAGAAAAATTATCTTAAAGCAAATCGAGAAAATTTCGAGAGAATTTCCGGAAATTTTTTCCCAAACCGGATTAAATGTTCTGCAACGACAGATTACGATGTACCACAAAATTCGATTTGCAAATTCCCTGCTTAGGTTGGCAACAAAGGTATTTCCCCAACCAGTTCAGAAATTCATTAAATCCACTTTAAGAGTGAAAGAATATCTGTGAAATAATTTTTTTGATTAAGTTAACTCGAACCAGTTGGGAAGTTTTTCCCTTAATTATAAACACCCTCCTCACTTCTTTTGTCGTTAACAAGACAACAAGAACCAACCTCATTCGATCTTGTACATTCTTAATTTTTCCGACTACAGAAAAATTGAAAATTGCAACTTTAGAACTAAAACTTTGGAACTAATTTTTGACATTCACAAGCATCTTCTGTTATTCTTCACAAAATTCAATTTTGTGCAGGAAACAACGATGATAAAAGGATTGGAATTTACCACTGACCTGGTTCAAAAAGAACCTATCCCAATTTCCAGGCATGTTTTTATTATCGCCGAAATCGGGATCAACCACAACGGGGATCTGGAAATAGCTAAGCAACTAATCGATTTAGCAAAAAAAGCTGGTTGTGACGCAGTGAAATTTCAGAAAAGAACAGTTGAAGTCGTTTATTCCAAAGAATTGCTCGATTCGCCAAGGGAAAGCCCCTGGGGAAAAACCCAACGAGATCAAAAAATGGCTTTGGAGTTCGGAAAAAAAGAATATGATGAGATTGATAATTATTGTAAAAAAATCGGCATAGAGTGGTTTGCCTCCGCCTGGGACGTAGGAAGCCAAATATTTCTACGACAGTACAAGCTGAAGTATAACAAAATTGCCTCAGCAACCATCACTCACGATGAACTTTTGCAAACAGTTGCCGAAGAGGGGCTTCCCACTTTCATTTCCACAGGAATGAGCACATACGAGCAAATTGATTATGCAGTTGAAATTTTCCGAGGAAAAAAGTGCCCGTTTGTTCTTATGCATACGGTATCAGAATATCCAGCTCACGAATTTTCCCTAAATCTTAGTTTGATCCATGAATTGCGAGACAGGTACAAATGTCCCATCGGGTATTCAGGGCATGAGGTTACGATGTTTCCAAGTGTTATTGCAGTTGCAACAATGGGCGCGGTAGCTGTCGAAAGACATATTACTCTGGATCGGGCTATGTATGGAAGCGATCAGGCGGCTTCACTGGAAAAACGAGGTCTGGAAATGATGGTGAGCTATATAAGAAATATTCCTCAGGTCCTCGGGGATGGCAAAAAGAAAATCTCTTCCGCCGAAGAAAAAAATGCCGCCAAACTGCGGTATTGGAAACCTTTTCATTCTTCCATTCCATCAGGCCCCCCAAAGTTGTGAAAATTCCAGTCAACAAGCACCACTCAAGATTTTTGCGAAATAGTACATGGTGGCAAGGTAGCAAAACATGATTTTCCCTGAACAGTTTGGTTATTTCTCAATTTCTTTTGGTGGAAAATGATATTCTGTTATGATATAGATGGTACAATCTGTACAAACACTAACGGAGAATACGAAAAAGCCGTTCCTTTTCCGGAAATAATAAACCAATTAAATTCAAGGTTTGATCAAGGACACAAGATTATCCTTTTCACTGCCCGTGGATCACTCACCCACATTGATTGGAGGGCAACAACTGAGCAGCAACTCCTTTCCTGGAAAGTAAAATACCACGAACTGCACTTCGGAAAACCTAACGCGGACATATATATTGATGATAAGTCATTTAACCCTCTAGGCAATGTTTTCGGGGATTTTCAATCCGTCCTTAATAAAGAAACCTATCTGAAAGTTACTTATCCACAAGGCAAAGCCAAACAGGGCGGTTATCCAGATCTCCTTGCTAAAAAACTTTATAAGGACTACTTTAGAAAGGAAGGTCGTTTACTCGACGTAGGCTGTGGTTTAGGCGAATATCTTGACTCTTTCCATAGATTAGGCCTGCAAGTCTGCGGAATCGATATCTCCCCTCAAGCGCCGGAATACGCTAAACCCCACTGCGTGAAAGTGGTTGATTTTGAAAACAACGAAATTCCTTTCCCATCAGAAAGTTTCGACTACGTTTTTTCCAAATCGGTTATTGAGCATTTAAAAAATCCCATAGCCCTTTTTTCTAAAATTTTTTCCCTTCTCCGACCTGGCGGAATAGCTGTTTTTATGACCCCAAGCTGGGAATACAATTATTGGGGACCATTTTACATTGACCACACTCATGTAACCCCTTTTACACGAAATTCTTTGAAAGAAACTCTCCAACTGGCCAACTTCCAAAACATACGCTCCGAATATTTTCGTCAATTGCCCTTCCTTTGGAAGTATCCATATTTGAAATTTTTTGCCAAGGTTTTGGAAATTTTGCCACTTCCATATCGACCTCTTCAAGAGGCTTATTGGCCGGAACCAATCAATAAATTGATCAGGTTTTCAAAAGAGGTGATGCTTCTGGCCGTCGCAACAAAATGAACATTGTTGCATTAATACCGGCAAGAGGTGGCTCAAAATCCATTCCCAAAAAGAGCATTCAGATGCTTTTTGAATATCCAATTATTGCCTATTCTATTGCTGCCGCATCTTTATCTGCCAAAATCAATCGTATTGTCATTTCCACAGATTCCCCTGAAATAGCTGAAACTGGACGCTCGTTCGGCGCTGAAATCCCCTTTTTAAGACCTGCTGAACTTGCAAAAGACAATTCACCGGATATTGAATTTGTTACTCACGCTCTAAATTGGTTTGAACAAAATGAAGGGAAAATTCCCGACTATATCGTACATTTAAGACCGACAACACCTCTACGTGACCCTCAAATTGTTGACAAAGCTATTGATTCAATAGTATCAAATTCCGATGCAACTTCTCTCAGATCAGCACATCCAGCTTCCGAATCACCATTTAAGTGGTTTTTGATAAATGAAACTGGTTTTTTCAAAAGTCTTCGAGATGACTTTTCAAATGATTTTATTAACCAGCCCAGACAAATTTTTCCTGACGTTTATATCCCTGATGGATATGTTGATGTCCTGAAATCCGACTTTATTGTTAAAAACAAAATCATGTATGGAGATCGAATGCTTGGTTTTGTCTCGCCAACTTGTACCGAAATAGATTCTTTGGAAGATTTTGAATATCTTGAATTCCAGATGAGGCGCCATGGATCTCCGCTACTAGATCACCTAAGAGGGAAGTTCCCATTAAAAAAACCATGATTAAAGGAGGCTCTTGCAAAATCACCAAAACTTCAATTGGCTAAAATTTCATAATTGCGATAAACACCTAATTCTTTATCGCTTGATAAACAAATTTTATACGATATTGCAAGGAACCAAAAGGTCTTTATTATAAATGAACATCTTGACAAAATTTCGAAAAATAAATACACCTCTGACATTTGATAACCAGTTGTACAAGCAAATTTGTATGATGGAACCAATTTCCGTTAAAAATACAATTCCGTTAACATGGACCCGAGCAGAAGGGTTTATTGTTAATGATGATCATGGAAATCAATGGATTGATATGACATCCGGAATTTTTGTCGCAAATGCAGGACATTCAAATCCTGAAATAAAAAAAGCATTAATTGATCAAATCAATTCGAATTTAATATTTTCCTATAATTATCCAACACAAATAAAACAGCAATTTTTGGAAAAGCTACTGGCAATTTCACCCAAGCACTTTGACAAAGTTTTGCTGCTTATGACTGGTTCCGAAGCTTGTGATGCGGCTTTTAAACTTATCAAATTATGGGGAAAGAAGAATCAGCGAAAGTATATCATTACATTTAAAGGAAGTTATCATGGACGCGGGTTGAGTAATGATCTCGTTTCCGGATACCCCCAAAAAGCCTCCTGGTCTGGAATAAATGACGAAAATATTGTCTTTCTGGATTTCCCATACACAGGAAATGAACTATTCGATGAAACACTGCTCCCCCCTGCCAATCAAATTGCGGCGTTTTTTATTGAAACATTTCAGGGATGGGGAGCATGGTTTTATCCAAAACCCTTTATTTCCAAACTCTGCCAATTTGCTCGAAAAGAAGGCGCCTTGATTTGCTTTGACGAAATGCAAGCTGGATTTTATCGGTTAGGGGAAGTTTACGGGTATATGACCTACGATGAAGCAATTCAACCTGATTTGCTTTGCCTGGGGAAGGGAATTTCCTCTTCACTACCTATTGCAGCAGTTTTAAGCCGAAATGAGCTGGTGAATATTGATACCCAGGCAGATTTACATGGTACTCATTCTGGGAATCCCTTATGTTGCGCAGCAGCTCTGGCTAATCTGGAGTTTTTGAGCACTCCGAAATTCCTTCATGATTTCCGTCAACGGGTTCGTGTTTTCGAACAAAGAGTATGTGAACTTGAAAGCCTTCCTTCGGTAAAAAAGGTTAATGCCCGGGGAATGATTGCAGGGTTGATTTTTGATGATGCAAATCTTGCTACAGAAATTGCTTTTGAGTGCATAAATCGTGGAGTTCTGCCCGTTTGTACAAACAGAAGTTCCATTAAGCTTGCTCCACCGCTAGTAATAAGTGAGGAAGCTATTCACGAAAGCATTGATGTCTTACGAGATTCCATCAATTTCATTTGTAAAAGCTGAAAAAAAAGGTGCTGTATTAAATTTGCTGAAAGGACGATTCGAAAGACAGCTGTAGAGGCTAGTAGAAGGATTTGATAAAAAGGAAAAAGATACTCTGCAAGTAAGTCCAAATGCTGGAAATGAATAGGCCCGGAGGAAACAATGGGCTAACAATAATTTATCAATCCAAACTCCACAGTGCATAAAAAAGGGGAACATGCGAGGAAATAAATTTCAATTAATTTTTGGGAATTCCCCAAGGGTTTCGAAAGGAATTCATGAACATGAAGCGTTCTTCAAAATTGAGTTTTCAAGATTGCACTGAAGTTAACTTTGGTACAATGTTCAATAGAGGTCTCTTGTGAAAAATATGATTAATTCAGTCGTCTCTCTGCGTCATGTGGGAATCGTAGTTTCCGACCTTTCCCGCTCTCTGACTTTTTACAGGGATCTTTTAGGCTTTTCGATTGTAAGGGAAATGGACGAATCAGGTCTCTTTCTCGATAACATCCTTAAAGAAAAGAACGTTCGGGTAAAAACCATTAAACTGGCTCCCTCAAAAGGTGGATGCCAAGTGGAACTTTTGCAATTTATTTCCCCTGAAAGTTCTCATATTTCCAGAACAATCTTTTCCGGAGGAATTTCCCATTTTTCATTGACAGTCCAGGATCTGAACAATTTATATTTTAACCTCCTAAAAAATGGAGTTGAATGTACAACTTCTCCTCAAATTTCAGAGGACAAAAATGTCAAAGTCACTTTTTGTATTGACCCTGATGGAAATTATATTGAATTAGTTGAAATGATGCCCTCTGAGATAGGGGAATCCTCCCGAAAAATTTCGGTCGGAATTATGCAAGGGAGATTGTCGCTTCCGGAAGGCAATCGAATTCAATCCTTTCCCCAAAAGACATGGGCTAATGAGTTTATTTTAGCTTCTCAGGCTAAACTGGACTGCATTGAATGGATTTACGAAACTGGTACCGACATCTATAATCCCTTAAGAACAAACGAAGGAATAGAAGAAATAAAAAAAGCTATTCAGACAACAGGCGTAAAAGTTCGTTCCATATGCGCTGATTACTATATGAATAAGCGTTTGATCGGCCAATCCGGGCTTCCTGAAAAAGAAACATTGGAGCATTTTTTCTGGCTTATTAAACAAGCAGGAAAACTGAAAATTCAATATATTGTTCTTCCATTTGTTGATTCTTCCTCATTGAAGTCTGATGCGGAGATTTCCGGTTTAAGGAATGCTTTGATGCAAATTCTCGTTCATGCCGAAAAAGAAAAAATTGAAATTCATCTTGAAACTGACCTTCCTCACCAGAAACTTCATTCAATTTACTCCGAATTTTCTCATCCTTTTCTGAAGGCAAATTATGACATTGGAAACAGCGCCGCGCTTGGCTATGATCCAAAGGAAGAATTGACATGCCTTAGTTCATGGCTTGGGAGTGTTCATGTCAAAGATAGAAAAAAAGGTGGTGGCACTGTTCCACTCGGAACAGGAAATGCCGACTTTCCAACCTGTTTTGGTCTGATTAGAAAAACCGGTTTTTCAGGCCCCTTTATTCTGCAAGTAGCACGAGAACCGGAATTGTCGGAGCTTGAGCTTGCAAAACGAAATAAATTGTTTGTGGAACAATTGGTTGAAAAAGCCGCATCGGATACGGAGAAGTAAAATGGACTTAGGACTAAAAGATTCGGTTGCTTTTATTTCGGGATCTTCCAGGGGAATCGGGTTTTCCATTGCAAAATCATTTCTTCAAGAGGATGCAAAAGTAATGTTGTCGGGACGAACGCTTACCGATCTCGATACAGCCGTTTCAACTCTTTCCAAACAGTTTGGCAAAAAAAATATTGCAGCTTTCCAAGGAGATCTTCGAAATCAAGAGGATATTTCTGAAGCATTTGAAAAAACTCTCAAGATTTTTGGGAAGATCGACTCTGTAGTTGCCAATATTGGTAGTGGAACTGCTCGAAGCGGTTGGGAAATTACTCGGGAAGAATGGGATGCAGCTTTTGAACAAAACCTCATGGGAAGTATGACTCTTGCGAAAGTAGCTCTCTCGCACTTAACCAAAAACGATTCAGGAAGTCTGACTTTTATTTCATCAATAGCCGGCTTAGAAGCCCTGGATGCCCCACTGCCCTATGGGATCGCAAAAGCCGGAATAATTAGTGCTGGAAAAAGTTTAGCCCGCTTGGTCGCGGAAAAAGGAATTCGGGTAAATACAGTGGCACCCGGCAATATTTTTTTTCCAGGTGGTACTTGGGAAAAAAAACTAGGCGAGAAAAAAGAATTTTTCGAAAAATATATCCAGACTGAAGTCCCAATGAAAAGATTTGGGACTCCGGAGGAAATCGCGAATGTAGTTGTCTTTTTGGCTTCTTCCAGGGCTTCATTTATTACTGGTACTTGCATTGTAGTCGATGGGGGGCAAACTCGAGCTTTTTTTTAACCGCAACACTCAAACAGCAATCTTAACCGTTCGGAGCTAGTCTATAAAATGAAAAGCAGCGATAAAAAAAGACAGTGTAGCAAAATTACTGAATAAATCACCTTGAAAGACGCATGACCAGAGAAATACAAAACTAGGAGGAATATGCTTTTTTGTTCTACCAAGGTTTTCTGCATTTAGCCTTAAATTTGAGCTAAAATTGCCAGCCAGCTAACGCCAGGATAAACCGCCCCCTGGGGTGTCAGCTTCATCCGTTTGATGGCCGATGCCGGAACTGGCGCAAGTTACGGTATGAAACGCAGCTTATCCTGGCGATGGTCAGCCAAAAGGGCGGCCATCTAAAGGGTCAATAAATATGGCAATATTTCCTTCGACAAACGTTTGGAAAAGGACGAACTGAAAGGCGACATTTAAGAATGACTGAGAATCCTATCAAAGCACTACTACTCGACCTGAATATTATTTCCGCTGATTCAATTGAAGATTTTTTTCCCACAGTACGAGACCGTGATGACTTCAAAGTTCTTCGATGTAAAAAATCAGGAGTAATATTCCTCACAAGTACCAACAGTCTTTCCAAAGAGTATTATACTGAAAGATCTGATTACTCCTACTGGAAATTTTCGAGCCGCCAGGAAATCCTTCATGAAACAATGGTTGACAATCAGAGGCGAGCAAAACAACTAGCACCTGTAATTTCCCGAAAACGCTGGCTTGATTTTGGAACCGGAGTAGGCGGAATCCTTCCCCTTCTTTCGCCCATAGCTGTTGAAACATGGGGATTGGAGCCCCAAAACAAGGCAAGACAGGATTTGATTGATTTGGGCTTTAAAATGGTAAAAGAGATTGAAGAGTTACCGGATGATCATTTCAATGTAATCACCCTCTTTCACGTTTTCGAACACCTTTCAGATCCGATTCAAGAACTAAAAAGGCTTCAAAAGAAAATGGCACAAGGCGGTAAAATCATTATTGAAATCCCACATGCCAGAGACTTTCTTATTTCTTTCCTGAAATGTGATGCTTTTAAAAAGTTTTCTTTTTGGAGCGAGCATCTGATTCTTCATACAAGGCAAAGCTTGGAAAGATTTCTTCAGGAAGCAGGATTGAAAAACATTGTCATTGAAGGATTCCAGCGATTTCCTTTGGCAAATCATCTTCATTGGCTCACCCAACAAAAACCAGGAGGGCACGAGCATTGGCAGTTTCTCAGAGCCGAGGATTTAGATGAAGCGTATTCTTCTATGCTCGCAAAACTTGATTATACCGACACTTTATTGGCTTTTGCTCAAAAGGAGTAAATCCCTATGCCTTCCACGCTAAAACAAAAACAATCAAAAGTACAACCTGCAAATTCCGTAAAAAATTCTTTTGACCTTTCGAAGAAAATAGTCATTATCACAGGAGGAAGTGGATTTCTTGGAGTAAAGCATGCCGAGGCCATTGCCGAAATGGGAGGCTATCCCGTTCTTCTGGATATCGACGGTGAAAAAGCAATTGAATGTGCAGGAAAACTCAAAAAAGAATTTAAGGTGGAAAGCCTTGGGATAGGTTGCGATATTACCGTAATAAAAAACGTTAAAGATTCCCTAAAAACCATTCTGAGAAAATTTGGAAGAGTTGACATCCTTATCAACAACGCCGCCAATAACCCTAAAATGGAGGGAAAGGCAAACGAAAAAGAACCCTGGTCGCGATTGGAAAATTTTCCATTGAATATCTGGGAAAAAGACCTTGCCGTAGGCCTTACCGGAGCTTTTCTTTGCTCCCAGGTTTTCGGAACAGAAATGGCCAAACAAAAAAAGGGAGTCATCTTAAATATTGCCTCAGATCTTGCTATTATTGCCCCAGATCAGAGGTTATATCGAAAATCAGGACTACCAGAAAATGAACAACCGGTTAAACCGGTTACCTATTCAGTTGTTAAAGCCGGGCTTTTAGGTTTGACACGCTACCTGGCCACTTATTGGGCAGATAAAGGAGTCCGGACAAACGCACTAATCCCCGGCGGAGTGTATAACAATCAACCTCCGGTTTTCGTGGAAAAATTGTCTTCGCTAATTCCGTTGGGACGAATGGCCAATCCTGATGAGTATAAAGCTGCAATCATATTTTTAGTGTCCGATGCTTCTTCGTATATGACCGGCGCTTCCCTGGTCATTGAAGGTGGGCGAACCTGCTGGTAACGTTACTTTTGGGAAATTCGACAAGATGATTGGATACGGTTGGTCCGATAAAAGGAAATATTGACTGAATGTTGGAAAACATTGAAAAACAGGATCGCAAATAAAAAATTTTACCTAATGATTTTTTCGAAACTCCAAATGCAATGATAATTGCTTCAGGTGTTATCATCAGCAAATTCCAACAAAATAAACAATGATACGCATAATTGCTAAGAATGGCACAAATTGCAAAGATCGGCAACGACTTGATGCTGGTTTGCGAGTTGGGATTGAACGATTTTAACATTAATACGAATCATTGAAAAACAGCAAATCATTGTTTATGCATTCATCCAAGAATAAAACACAATTGGAAGAACATTCTAATGAGAAATGGTATAGAAAAATTATTTTTAGTAACTACAGCCGATGAAAAATTTTGGAAAACCGACGGGAAAATCCTTTTTCTAGGCCAATGGTGTCTTTTATTTGACCAAAATATAAAGCGGAAATCCTTGTGCTACGAAGTTTTACCTTACCATTGGGATGATCGGGAAAAACTTCGCAAAGATTTTCTGTTTTTAAATCAAATCAAGGAAAAATATCTTTTTGCGCTTACTAAAAATCTTAATAATATTCATAAAGTAAAGTTCTCAACTGATTTTTGGCGACTTGCATTCGCATATTGGTTGCCACTTTTTATTGATATTGTTTTCGACCGTTACACATGCATAAAACAGGCATCAACATATGGAGAAATTTCAAACTGTTGGATTAGTGATTTCCCTTTTGGTTCGTTCACTCCGAAAGATTCACGCTATTTGTCCGGGAATCTCCATACCGATGAGCTTAATGAAAAATTATATAGTAGAATAATTGAGTACTCTGGGCTATTTCAATTTGAAAAGAAAAGCTTGAAACCAACTCAAAAGCCTTTAAGCGCACATTGTACAATTAACCATTATGGAAAATGGAAAGAAATTTATAAGAAACTATTATTTCTCGGCCAGCATGTTGAATTACTCCCATTATTTTTTAAATGGGGAAAAAGTCGAAAAAAGGATTACGTTTTTGTTACAAGTTACATAAAAATGTTGGATCTTTTTGCATTGCAAGCTTCTCTTGGGCAGGTTCCCAGCTTTCCACCGGATCAAATTCAAATTGCCGATACAAAAACCGATGTTGAGCTCCGCAAATCACTTTGCTTTGGCAAGGAAGAAACCCAATTCGAAAAGATATTGAGCTTGCTGATTGCCGAAAATCTTCCCAAAGTTTTCCTGGAGAACTTTTTAAAGTACAAGCAAATTGCGATGAATTGTTTTCCAAAAAGACCCAAAATAATTATTACCGAAAATTCATTTTCACAGGATGATTGCTTCAAAATATGGGCCAGCTATTGTAGAGAAAATTTTGGAGCAAAAGTAATAATCTCTCAACACGGAGGATATTACGGAATCGGCAAGTGGTCAACCCACGAAGAAGTGGAGACAAAAATTTCGGATGTCTATTTTTCCTGGGGTTGGGAAAAAAAGAACGAGCCTAAAGTACAACCACTTCCATCCGGGAAGCTAAGATCTCAAAAGATTTTCCCAAAACCACAAGGAAAAATTCTTTGCGCACTTGCAAGCCTTCCAAGATATTCATACTTTCTTTATTGTGTACCAATAGCCTCTCAATTTTCAAAGTATCTTGCCGATCAGGAGTCATTTTTTCTGTATCTTCCAAAGGAAATTCAAGAGAGCGTTCTTTTAAGACTAAACCCCTCAAACCATGGTTGGAGCGAAGCAGAACGGATTAAAGAAAAATTTCCTCAGATTGAAATTTTTCGCGGAAACAAGCCTAATTTTCTCGAACAATTAAAAGAATGTCGGTTATTTATTGGTACCTATAATGCCACCACTTTTCTGGAAACATTCGCTGCCAATTTTCCAACGATAATTTTTTGGAACCCCGATCATTGGGAATTAAAAGAGGAGGCGGAAAAGTATTTTCAACAACTGGAAGAAGCCGAAATTTTTCATCGTACACCTGAATCGGCTGCTAAGAAAGTGACTTCAATTTTCCAGGACCCTTTAGTATGGTGGCAAAGTCCTGCTGTTCAAACCACCGTAAAAGAATTTTGCTCACATTTTGCCCAGTCAGATCCAAATTGGAAAAAAGCCTGGAAGGAAAAATTATTGGCAATTTATGCGGATGCAAGGTGTCGTCCAGAAATAACATGATCATTTCAAAGGTAAACATTTTTCTTTGGCGAGCTCTTTTCAAGAAATGGTACAATACTTTTTTTTCGAAACCAGAAAATGGCAAAATCATCACTTTATTATCATATGCAACCCCTAAGCTTAACCTGATTTTGGTGACCAAGGAAATGAAAAAAAGAAAGATAGGACAATCTTTCTACAAAAGGCAAGAGGCTGAGGAAAGCGAGAAATTATACCATTCATAATTAGTTCGTGGGTCTCAATCTTCTTGGCTGCTGAAGAAATTTTCCGACAACGTTGGGAGCCAAAGGCGATGAAGCAAGCTTATTCGAAAAAAATTGAATATTCAGAAAAACGTCCAACGCTTTCCAATGATTTTATGGAAAATCTTTTTTTGGAGGATTTAATCATACCTACGGATTAATAATAATTGATATTAGAGAAAAACGGAGGGTGATTTTTTTCAAAAAGCTTTGTATTTGAGGTATTTCCAAAAGATGAAAAAGAACAAAAACGGTTTTTTCCTTTATTAGATATAAGAAGCAAAAAACTACCTTACTGGAACATTATAGGCTTTAGCAGTCGAGAATGACTCTGTTCCATTTTATTGAAAGATAGAGAAAAAAGATAGAAAAAGTCATAAAAGATTGTAAATTCTGGAAAAATAATTTCAATCCCGATTTGAAGCGATTTTTTGAGAAACATGTTTTTTTCTTTTTCTGCAGAATAGCATCACAGCGGATGTATCGGGGCATCTCAATAAACTCACGCTAGTAGGGCTGCTGAGCCGAGTCAAAAGAACCATCAGGAAAATCATGACTTTTGCCCAGGCAACTTAGCCGAACAAAACAATGTTCGAACTTAAACATTAGAAGAAAGTTATCCCTCAAAAATCGGAGAGGAAAGGGAATGCTGAATTTCAAGAAAGTTTTTGAACCACTCAATTCCCGGGGCAACTTTCAATAGGGGGGCTTCTGAATTTGGAAGAACTCCTATAAATCGAACATGGCAACGTTGCGCCGCGAGGAAATCGGTTTCCGCATCGCCAAAAAATATGCACCGGTCAGGATCAAGAGAAAATTTTTGAAGTAACTGGGACAGATTCTCGGATTTTTTTGTTGGAGCTCCGCGGATTTCTTCAAAAAAAGAATGAATTCCCCGACGGGAAACAATAAGATGTATTTCCTCTTCTGGTGTTGCGGAAATGAGAAAACATGGAATTTTGGGGACACATTTTTCTAGAAAATCGGTTGCCCCAAGGATTTCGGGAGCGACAACCACCTCGTCAATCACCAATTGAGCGAATTTTTTACATAAGTCATCCATTTCATGTTGGGAAATCGGTTTTCCCAGAAATTCCTTATAGTACCATCGAAACTTTTCAATTCGAGTCATTCCGCCATTCTTTCGGTGATGATCAATTACTTTTTCTTCAACCGCAGGGCCATATTGGCTGAAAAGTCTAGCAAAAGCCCGGGTTTTTACTTCGACTGAGTCAACCAAAACACCGTCAAAATCGAAAAATAAAGCATTTTTATTATTTCTCAATAATTCAGAATGATTACTGTTTTTTTTTGTTTGAGTCATTAAATTTGTCCTCTGCAGGCACTATAAATCCCCACCCTGGTTTGCGCAGCTGTTCAGTATACGCTTTTCACGATTTACTTTCCTGATTCTGAAAGAGCATTTTCGAGCATTTTTCTCTCAGTTTTGTCCAGAAGGCGGTTCCTTCCATTGAGAGGTCTTCAGCTCTTCTTATATCGCTCCAATCTTCTTTAGGAAGTTTAACATAAAGTACAAAGCATCGACGAATTCCTTCGATTTCATTCGGAGGAAACTGAGGCATGTTCAAAACCGTTGGACGAGTTAACGATCTGGCAATGGTATCCGGCGAGCAAAAGCCCATATTCTCCGCCAGTTTTCGTAAGGTGGTGCCATGAAAGGGGCTGAAAGAATAGCAGTTGTGGCTATCCGCTTTTACCAGCCGATTAAATTCGATAGTGTCAAAAGCAAGTTCTCTGGTTTCAGTGGGGAAACCAATGATGTTGTTTACACTAAAGGGAAGATTCAAGTCATTGAGCAGAGAAAAAACTTCAATCATGCGTTTATTAGAGATTCGCCTTTTCAGGATCTTCTGTCGAAATTCTTCATTTCCATGTTCGATACCGAAGCCCATTCGAAACAAACCCAGGTCCATTAGCTTACGAACCCGTTCCTCCGTAATGAACTCAGGGCGAGCTTGGCACCAGAATGGAAGCCGAATTTTATTGTATATTTCACAAAAACTTCGAAAATCATCCTCTCCGTAAGCAAAAAAATTATCGGCCCAGAAATAGAATGAATCAGCTTTTAATATATCCCGATAATAAACCAGTTCCATGTAAATAGCAGCAGCTGATTTCTTCCGGAAAAATTCGCAACCGGTTTGGGAACGATATAAATCCGTTTGGGAAGGAGAATTACAATAAGTACAAGTCCCAGGACAACCTCTGTGGGTTTCAACAGGAAGCATTCTCCAGACTTTTCCCTGCATGGGTCTATAAAACCTGGAGTCATCAATCAGACTCATGTCTACAAGTGGATTTTCCTCAAGCTTCGTAGGTGGCCTCAAACGATTTCGAATAATGATCCCGTCAGCTTTTTTTAGCCAGAGGTTAAGAACCGCATCAAGAGACTTCCCTTCATCTAAAAGGCGGCAAACTTCCTTCAGAGGACCTTCCCCTTCCCCGACACAAACCATATCAATTTGTGGGATATTGAGACATTTCTCCGGAGCAAACGTTGCAAAAACGCCACCTATAATAACCTTGGGCCGTTCTTTCGGAAGCTTCCGCAAGAGAGAAACAGCCAATGGAAATGTGTCTTCAGTACAAGAAATTGCCAAAAGAGCTGGCTGAAACGTGGAAATTTTTAATAAAAAATCCTGGAAGACATCTCCTTGATTAAGATTTATATCTAAAATCGAACCATCGAAAGGTCGTGAATAAAGGTTCTTCTCTTTTTCCTTATCGCTGTCAAAATCTTCCTGGCAGGGAATCTTGTAATTTGACGTATCGAACAAAGCCACGACATGTCCATCATTTCTCAAAATGGCGGTGAATAGTCCAATAGCTGGTGGAACCATATTCATTCCATGAAAGTTGGGATATATCAGAAGAACTTTCATTGTACAAATCTCACATTTTCATCCGATTTTCAGTATTTTAGAAGCTCTACTTCTTTTCATCATAGAGCTCTTCGATTAGTTCCAAAATTCCCTGGCCAATATCAATGAATTTCTCAGGAACCATTTTGTAAGCCACTCGGTGAGTCATACGATAAGGAGTAAGTTCATAATGCGCTGGATCGCGGTTTTCGGGATAGAATTCCACCTTGACGCCTCCTCCGAGAATTTCATTTATCATCGAGGTAAGTTCTTTGGAATTGAGAATCTGAGCACCCGTTAAAATTAATCGCTGATTTGCATATTCTGGGGAAAGAGCCTTCACGCTCATTTGCGCGGCATCAAGAACGTGGATGTATTCTCTTCGCTCATCTCCAAATCCTGGGTAGGAAATTCGGCCTTCCTTGACCGCTTGATTCACAAAATTTTTCAAACTATTCCATTCCTGCGCACGAGGGCCATAAAGAGAGCCATACCGAAGAATGGTGTATTCCAGCGCTGATTTTTCGGAATAAGCTTCGAGCAGAAGCTCTACAGCTTGCTTGCTGACACGATAAAAGGAGCCTTTTTGGCTGAAAACATACATTGTACTCGCCATGAGAAAGCGCTTAATCTTCGCTTTAATACATTGTTCAATAATTATGGTACTTCCCAAAATGTTTGTTTCAACAGTTTCCCTGGGGTTTCGAGAAGCATAGCCAATATCAGCAATTCCTGCAAGGTGGTACACATACGAAGCCTTCTGGAGAGCTTTCTCCAGTAGCATTTCGTCTCTGATATCACCCGTTACCATTTCCTGATCAGGTCTCAACCATGGAGAAGGTCTGATATCATAGATAGTTACGAAAAATCCGCTTTCAGAAAGGACATCAGCCAGGTGACTTCCAAGAAATCCGGAACCTCCAATTACAACGACCTTTTCTTTCATATGTTTTTTTCCTGGGACAAACCCTGAAGAAGATTGTTTACTGCACATTCCTCCATCATGATCCTGGCTTCTCTGGCGTAGGACCCAATATGAGGAGTAAGAATTACATTTGAACACTTTCGTAAGGGGCCCTCATAGGGTTCATTGGAAAAAACATCAAAACAAGCGTATCCAACAGTTCCTTCAGAAAGAAATCCTTGTAAGACTGATTTGTCTATCAATCCTCCACGAGCAGTATTTACGATGATAACTCCTTGTTTTTTCAGAAGGCGGAATTCTTTTTCCCCAAGGATTTGATTTTTTCCGCTCGCATGAAGGGAAATTATATCGGCCCGAGCGAGTAGTTCATTCAGAGTAACCTTTTCCGCCCAGGTTTCCGCGTCCACTGCCGGATCACAGAAAATGACCTGCGTTCCGAACCCTTTAACAAGTTCACCAACTTTTCGCCCTATTGCTCCAAAGCCAATAATGCCGACTGTTTTTCCGAAAAGGAGGCTCCCCATGGTCTTTTCCCATTTTCCCTCCCGAATCTTCTGATCGGAATAGGGAATCTTTCGAAGGGCTGCCAAGATAAGTCCGATAGTAAGCTCTGCCACCGCTTGAGTAAGAACTCCCGGAGTCCGAAAAACCTTGATTCCAAAATCCTTGGCGGCCTCATGATCAATAGCTTCCCAACCGACCCCAACCCGGGAAATGGTTTTCAGATATCCTTTTGCCATTTCAAGGGTTTGCCTGGAGAAAGTTTCTAACCCAGCGAGAATTCCGACTGGCTGATTGTCACAAAGAAGCTTTTGAAGCTCCAATTCAGAAACTTTTCGACCGTAAGGATTCATTACAACAGTGAACCCATGCTCCTTGAGTAAATTCAGACCTTCAGGAGTTTCACTTCCGAAAGAAGAAGTAGTAATGAGAATTGTAAGACTCATCGGTGAATCTTCCAGGCCAAAAAACGGTTTTCCAATTCAGAAAAGAGTTCCATTCCCTCTTTTGCCATTTGTTCACGATCGTTTGAATAATAAGAGAAAAATAGATCTTTTCTACAGGAAGTTGAGTAAGAAGTGTTTAGGGATTCCACTGTTTTGAACTTTGAGCAAAGTAAGCTTTCGGCCTCTTCTCCAAACGTTCGACATTGATTATCGTCTATCGAAGAAATAGGATCCAGCCCTAATTTTTTCCGAAACATGTTGATGAAAGCAGTGTTATGGCGTTTAAATCTGTAATTAGCATCATCTATGGTTACTATTGCTCCATTTTTCAAAACCCCGGAAAGAAGGTCAAGCTCGGTTCCCAAGGTTTCCCAGGTGTGATCGCTATCACAAAAACATAAATCGATTGATAGGTTTTGCTCTTTGAGAATTGGAATTCCTAGGTATGGGGAAGTGCTGCTGGAAGCAACAAATTTCCAAAATTTCCATAAGGGTTCTTCAAAAAGAGTACAAAGAGAATCATTAATTATAGAGCGAAGTTCAGCCCCTTTCGGATTGGCAATATCCCATGAAAAGAGGATTCCTTTGGATTTCATAGCGTGGTAAAGAAGAACAATGGTACTTGATCCCGTTCCTGTTTCAGCCAAATTAAGCGGTTTGGAATGATCAAATGAATTCAGAAGCTGGTGAAGAGCTAGATACTCTGAGTCCGGAATGGAATTCAGCCATCTTGGAAGCATTCGTTTCACTGATAAAAGAAACTTTTCTTCATCCTGGAAAATTTCAGCCCTGCTTCCCAAATAAAAATCGTACATGTATCGTTCCTTTCTTCGTTTTCAAACAATGTAATAATTTCTCAAATTCGAACCACTTCAATATTTCGGCAGGTCGGTTGATGTAAAAATACTACAAAAAATCTCCCCCGGTTACTCCGATACATTCTCCTGTAATAAATTCGTTTGCCGAAGAAATGAGAAAAAAAATCAGCTCATCAACGTCTTTAGGCTTGCCTTCTCGGCCCAATGGTATGGATTTCACACGTTTTTGGAGATCCTCAGAGGATTTTCCCGCTTTTTCTGAGTGAAATCTGGTTTTGATGAAACCAGGGCGAATTGCGTTTACCAAAATATTTTTGGGAGCCGCAAATTTTGCCAATCCCCTGGTAATAGCTTCAATACCAGCTTTTGCAACTCCATAAGCGAACGAGGTGGGTCCGCCGCCGTGCGTTGCGGAAGCAGTGCTCATGAGAACGATTTTCCCTCCCCGTGTCATCTGATTAATAGCCGTTCTGGCTAGGAAAAAAGGAGAGGAACAGTTTATTGTCAAATCACGATCCCATTCCTGGGGAGTGATTTCCTGCCAGGAAGTGATTTTGGTTATCGTTCCGCTTAATTGAATGAGGATGTCAATTCCGCCTGCCCATTGACAAAATTCCTCAACTAATTGAATTGAGGCTTCCGCTGAATCCAAATTTTTTTGGAACAACTGAATTTTGGAAGGAAAATGTTCTTCCTGATAGCTTGGGAAAAGGTTTTCGGAAGAAAAAAAATGCAATCCCAGGGAAATTGGCGCCGACGCCAACCGAGGAATCAGCCCCAGTCCAATATCACTTGAAGCCCCGACCAGCAAAACACGGCTTTCAGGAGCAATAAAATTGTTTTCCAAAACGAATTGCCTCCTCAAGTTTAGGAATATCAGGACGGTCATCGGGCCGTAACATTTCCAGGGAAATGAATCGATTATACGAAATCTGATGAAGGTGTTCAGCAAAAAGGTGGTGATCAATGCCGTCGTTGGGTCCAATGAAAGAAAGATCTGAGCCACCGGTATGGACATGTCGAAGAGCAGAACCAATTTTCCGGAATGTTGGAGCTAAGGGTTCCTTATTTGTGGAAAGAACTCTGAGATCAACTTGAAGTCCAAAACAGGAATTCGCAACAGCTTGTACAAGATCCAGACCTTCAATTGAATTCTGGATAAAATCAGCCTGGTAAAGGGGTTCAATCAGAAATTCGACCTGATGCCGTTCTCCTATTTTTCCAACCACTTTAAAAAATTCTGTAGCTATTGAGAATGGGTTCCCTGAAAGAGGGAAGTCAATTTTTCGAGCTGTTGGAGACCCAAAGACCAGGAATTTTCCTCCCAAATAATGGCAAAGTGAAGCCCTGGAGTCTAGGCAAGCGACAATGGCATCCCAATCAGCCCGTTTAAAAATTCGTAATTCCGGATGCTCAAATAACAGAGAATGAAAGCCAACGATAGGCAATCCCACCTCATCCAATAAAGACTGGATTGCAACAGCCCCTCCGGGCTCACCAAAGTTGAGAAGTCCGGGAGCGAGTTCCAGCCCTTCACAGCCAGCTTTTTTCAAAGCCCCAAGAATCTTGGAATCAAACTGTTTTCCCCAGGCAATATTGGAAATGGAAATTTTCATTGTTTCATTCTACCGGGGAAAATCCGTTCTTTCTAAGCCACCATTCAACAGTCGGGATCTGCCATTCATAATCAACATCGCAACCAGCCTCTTGGTTCAAAGGGAAAATCTTTTTCCCCATCCATTTTTGCGGCAAAAGTCCCTCTTCGATGTGCTCCAGATTCCTCGGACGAATGATGGAAACACCGAAATCTGCGAACCAGACATCACCCTGAGAATCCCGATCACAAGAAAGTTTTTTGGGATCTCCCATGAAGTCGAAAGGCACAAAAGGCTGCAAAAGGCCATCTGAATCTATTTTTCTCGCCCGAAGTGGACTCCACATATTATATCTGGAAACTGTTATCGCAGAATCATATTCAGGGTTGATCAAAAGCTGATTGATACCTTTGGAAAGTGTTTCAGTTGTAATCATCGGCGCATTGCACATTAACAAGACCAAAAGGTCAATTGATTTTCCGGGATTTCTCGCGAGGGCTTCACGATAAGCGTGGATATAGACAGCTTCGCCTAAAGCTCCATCTGTACAAAGTTCAGGGGGACGAACAATTATTTCAAAGCCATGTTCCCTTGCAATCGTCATCAAGCGTTCGTCATCCGTGGAAATATATGACACGTCAATTTCAGGACATTTTGCCGCAGCATTCATCGGATACCAGGCTAGTGGCCGACCGAGAATTGGAAAAAGATTCTTCTTTGGGAACCCTTTACTTCCTTTTCTTCCCATAATTAAACCAATAATCACTTTAAACCTCTTTTACAATTTATAAATTATTTCGGGGGAGTTTGTGATTCAATGAGTTTTGCAATTTCACTGTCACGAAGGTAACATCCATCACAAGCTTCAAATTTATGAGCTTCCCCGTTTTTATGACAGATTCGCAATTTGGAAAGGAAAGTCGAATTCCAGCATTGGGAGATATTAGTATCATTAATATTCCCTAATTTTAAGAATGCCTCATCATCATGATTGCAGGGAAGAATTGTACCATCCCAGAAAACAGCCATTCTTTGCCAAATTTGGGGACAGGCCCAGGGAAAGATAATTTTCTTTTTCTTTCGCTTCATCTCTTTAAAATCGAGATAGGCAACCTCATCCGCTCTGTTTTCCCAAAATTTCCTGTAATCTTCCAATGAGTTCGACAATTCCGGAGTCATTACAGTTTGGACTCGAATTTTTGGATGAGAAACACCTAACCTTCTTTTCAAAGCCTGCATTGTATCAATGTTAGCCAGAACCTTTTCATAGGATGATCCCACGCGATGCTTTTCGTATACTTCCTTTGTATACCCTTCAAATGAAATGGAAAGTCTATCCAAACCAGCTTCAATTAACTTTTCGGCTATTGTTTCATCGAGCAACAAAGCATTCGTGTTGAAATATACATCGATAAGTCCTTTGGATTTTGCATATCTGACAAATTCCGTAATTTCAGGATGGAGTAGAGGTTCACCCCTGATATTGAATTTCACCCCATAAAGCCCTTTTTCAGCGCCCTCATCAATGATCTTTCGAATTATTTCAAAGCTGATAAAACCTTTTGGAATCAGATGTCCTCGATAGGTTGTGGCACAGAAAGGACATTTTAGGTTGCAAACGCTGGTAACTTCCAGATCTAAAAAGAGGGGAAATTCCCCAACGTGAAAAGTTTCCGGCCATTCTTTCCAACATTTCCGGTATTCGATAAACCGAGGGTCTCGTTTTTGAAAAGTTTCCTTTCCGGATACGAGGTGGAAATTTGCATTGGCTTGGATCTTCGGTTGGTCCGTTCCCATGGCGGTATTCACTCTCCTTGTATCGGTATTATATCAAATTTCCAACTGAAAACAAAGATTTGGAAAGCAAGAGCACAAGACAAACACCTTCAAATTTCCGAAATAATCATGAATACAAGCAAACTCACAAAACAACCTTAAACTGTTAAAACTTTTTAAAACTAGTCCTTTATCACAGATGAGTTTAGATGTTGATCGCGAAGGTGGTTTCGACTCCGCTCAACGACCGGGCCGGTGACAGAGCAGAGCCGAAGTCGCCGTATAAAGCCGCAGATTATTCGAGTAGATACTATAAATTAATTGAGACAGAGGACTAGCTCCCTGTAGAAGGCAATAATAAATTCAGTAACTTGCCCCGAAAGCATAATAAAAGCATAACTTTCATTACGAAACCGGATTTCCAAAACCAAAAAACTTTCGCACATTCTGCTGGCTAACAGGCTCATAAAAACCATTTTTTAATCGGGACAATTCTTCTTCAAAAACTTGTTTTTCCTGCCCTAAAAGAGAGTAGAAAAAGTTTATCGAATTTATCATTTCATCCGGTGATCGAACCAATTTCCAAAACTTCCCCGGAATTGAAGAAGGGATAGGATTAAAAGTTAATCCAGTGCTGTTTCCAACAATTATGACAGGAAGAGAATTTGCCAACGCCTCACAGCAAACATTTGATTCATCGGCAATCACCAAATCCACATTCCTGAAAATTTCTGAAACAGGGTCTTTAGTCACCAAAAAAATCTGATTCAGACCAGTCAATTCCATGAATGAAATAAATTTGTTTCCATAAAATCCGTATGGATGAGCCTTTATTATTAATTTCAAATCTTTATTTCTGGAAGTAAAAAAGTCTTTTGCAATAAATAAATAATCCAGGACGGTAAAAGCTGATCTTTCCTGGTAACTTAAAGGTACAAAGATAGTAAAGGTCTCATGAGCGTTTTTGCAGACTTTTTCATGAATATAAGGGAAACGCAAAGCCGGAGAAACGACCAATTCGACTCCTCTAGGAAAATCTTTTTTTCTTTCCAACAAATGTTTCCCGATAACTGAAATACTTTTTGGAACAACCTTAGCTTTTACCTCCATTTCAGAGGGAATCTGGCCAAGAAAATATCTGGAAATAATATATCCTTGATATCCAATTACCTTGGCAGATGGGAAAAATTTGCGGAAACCGGCATCCAAACCTCTATCAAGCGATTGATTCTCATGCCAATCGATAACAGCCGTAACTTCAAAGCCACTTTCTTTAAGTTTTCTGGCAAAGGAATATTTTAAAAGCCCTACAATCGAATTATCAGAAAACAAATTCTCCCACCAAACCTTTTTAAGTAAGGGAGAAAAATCAATCCCCCCAAAAATAAATTTTTTAGGAAAAAACCTGAAAAAGCGGAAAGGAAATAAGAACGAGTAAAAATAATCTTCCAATTTCAGAAAGTCCTCGTCCAATAGAAATTGTTTTGAAGATAAGCGAAGTTTTTTGATGGTTTCCAGGGTTTCTTCAACTGAGATTGATGGTACCAATGAAGAAGTTAAAATTGTGGGAATAAAAAAAAATGTCTTTTTCTCGCTCTCAGACAAGTATTTTTCAAATTCACCATAATACCTGTCTTTGAATTCCCCGGAAGAAAAGCTATCTTTCAGGATAAAAGTATCAATAAGGATAACTTTCTTTATTTTGCAGATTTTTGCCGGATAAAAAATTCGACAGACCAAAAAACGAAAAATAGCCAAAAACAAAAATCTAAAATATCGTCTGAGAGGGTAATAAATGGCTTTAATAAGAGGTTTTGAAGAAGTTATGATGGCAATTTTTTTATTGTAATTTTTAAAAACTTCTTTGATTATTTTTTCAAGAAAAAATGAATCCACAAAAACATGTTCTATTACTTTTCCTTTTCTTAACAATTCTTCAACAAGAATAATCCTGCAAAAATTTTCAAATAAATCCGTTGCATATGTGTTTTTGCCAGGCAGCGCTGAAATCCACCAATCAATTTTGGTAATGTTATCTTGAGAAAGACCATCAATAAAAGAACTAAACGATTGTCTGTAACGATCAGCAATTTCATCGATTAAAATGCAGTTCTCAACACTCAATTTTGCATTTTTTCGAAAATCCAAATCCATTCTTGTACTCTCCAAAATTATAGGAAATTAATTCATATTATTTTTACAGTCCCACTTAACCTCTTTAAAGCTGCGCATGATACTAATTACAACACGATTCCCAAAATGATTAAGTAATAAAAGGAAGAAAGTCCACATCAACTAAACCCTTTTCTTTTCAACTGTGTGCTTTATTCTCAAGTTGTTTTAAAAAGGTGACAAATTGTGAGGAGTTGTCAGTCGTTGAAGTGGCAAGCCATATTTTTCGACTTTCCTTTCTCATTTGTAATAGCTTATTTTTGTCCTGACGGAGACGAAGGATTTCTAATGCAACCTTAGCAGGAGAAACATTTTTTTCCACCAGAATTCCATTTTTTTCGTTAACAATTTCCGGAGTACCACCAACACTGGTTGCTAAAACAGGCAAACCAACGGAAATTGCTTCAACCACAGAAACCGGTCGCCCCTCGCTTTCTGAGAGAGTTATAAACAAGTCAAGCTTATTGTTTCCATAATAATCAAAAATATCTTTGCGCGGTAAATAACCAAGGAACTTGAACTTAACCCTCCCGGTAAAACATTTTTCAGCCAAAGATTTGCATTCATTCATTTGGAGCCCATCTCCGATATGGTACCAAAAATAGTTTTGTCCAGGATCCATTTTCTCTAATAATTTTAGGACTTCGATAATTAAAGAAACCCGTTTTACAGGCGCAAAATAAGAGCAGGATACAATTCGAAAAACTCCGTCAGAAGATGGTTGGGACTGGATTTTATAATCCGGCATTCCAAGCGGCGCAAAAAAACACTTTGATTCTTCCTTTGGAAAATACTGTAAAAAAAACTTCCGGCCAACTTGAGAAACAAAAAAAAAGGCATTCAGAAAGGGGATATTCCAACTTCGCATTGGAATATAGCTAAATGAATTTTGTTCATAATAAAGATCATAACCGTGAAGTCGGGTCACAAGAAAGAGGTTTCTGTTTCCCTGTTGCCTTTTTACCATTGAGATTCCAGTTGTGGCAATATCGAACCAATATGTGTAAAAAATGGAATTATTAACGTCTATTTCAAGTTTAGAGATCTTTTCTTCAATCCAGGCTCTGACAATTTGCGCACTGGAAATATGACCCAAAAGGCGTTTGAAAGTCCATGCTGTTAATAATGGGGTTTTTCGCAATAATTCCTTCCAGAAAATGGGATTAACAAAAGCCTTTGGATCCTTCCAGTTGCGATATCCCTTCCTGTCAATCGCTTCAGAAAGACTTTCATCAACAATCAGGTCCTTAATTCCGCTTTTCCTGTTTCCCTTATTTCTTAAAGGGATAATTTTTAATTGAAAATTATCAAGTAAAAAGGGTATTTCCGGCTCAATGAAAGGACCTTCTTCACCGTTTCTGAATGGGTAAGAATGAGGGAAAAGCAATACACTTTTTTTCATGTTGCACATTATTTTCTTAGTATCACAAATCTAAATCAAGGAATCAAAAAAAAACTCGAATGCTAGATTTCCGCAGGAAAAGAGAATCGAAGGCGTTCAGTTGGAAGTCGAAGCAATCGAGAATTCGGTTTCTCCATTTTTTGGGTTTGACTCATCTCAAGAACTCCGCTTGAAAAAAAGATACATTTCACTGCCGTTCTGTTCATTTTTTTTATTTTGCCATTCTGCAAGCGCTTTCTTTTTTAAATAGGAATCAAAAAATTTGGAGAACACATAAAATGGTAAATTATATAACACTAAACTATAATCATGGATGGTCTTGCTCCTTTTTCGGAACATCTTTTCAACAAAATATGTCGGATAAAGCAAAGCCCAAATAATTAATAGCCTGTATTGCCATCCAGCAAGCTTCCTTCGGGCTTTTTCATCACATGCCAATGACAGGTTTGTAAGGCGCCGAATGAAATCGGGACCGGATCGTACAATCCAATTTATTGCGCCAAAATATTGGTTGCTGTAATACTCGGTCTTCAAAATAAATCCCCTTGCTTTATAGGGCTCAGTCAATTGTTCGGTATTCAATCTTCGCAGATGTCCTTCATCTTCAAAAAAAAATCGATTCTCAAGATTTTGATCAATTCCCCCTTTTCGTAAAGAGCAAAGATTGCGTTCGAAACTTCCCTCATTGCCACAAGGCAAGACGTGTAAAATCGCAGCCTTCTGCTTTAAAAGGCCGTCCATTTCATCAAGCGTTTGAGATAAACTACTGACGTGCTCAAGAACATGATGGGTAAACAAAAAATCAAACCTTTTCCCAATGAACATTCTTTCCTCAACCGAAAAGAAAATACATTTTGGATAACGTTTCCTGGCATTTTCAACAGCGATTGTGCTTAAATCTGTTCCATAGACTTTCCACTCAGAAGGCAACGCCTGTTTAATAACATTGGTAAACACACCATTCCCACAACCAAAGTCAATAGCTTCGCCGGCACTTGGAAGTTCAAGGTTACTGATGATTTCATAAATTCTCTGTTTCTGTTCAACTGGCCAATCATCAACATAACCCTGAGAATGGCGTTTCTGATAGAATTCAAAGGCCACTCTCTTGTCATGTAGTTGTAAAGTTTTACCCCGCTCCATAGCCAGACTCCTGATTTTCATTCATATGATAGAAAGGGTGCACTGTTCAATTTTGTAGTGTATACTAGAAACGCAAAAAAAACTTCTTAAATTTTTGGTGCCAGAGAATATGTGTTCTATCGCGGGAGGGACCCTATCACGGGAAAAAATTCTCGAAATTTCAAGAGCAATGGCTCATCGAGGTCCGGATGATTCGGGTTTCTTCGAAGACAACTTTATTAAATTAGCACACAATCGACTTGCAATAATCGACTTATCTGAATCGGCCAGTCAGCCCATGTTTTTTGAAGATCTGGTTCTGGTTTTCAATGGAGAGATTTATAATTTCCAGGAAATCAGGAACGATTTAATCAAGCTAGGATATAAATTTTCCTCACAAAGTGACACAGAAGTCCTTTTAAAGGCTTTTCACAGATATGGCTCAAATTGCCTGGAAAAATTGAACGGTGATTTTTCTTTTTGCATTTACAACAAAGTGCAAAAAAAATTGTTTCTGGCTCGCGATAGATTGGGGAACAAACCTTTATTCTATTGGTTTAAAAATGGAGAATTTTGCTTTGCTTCGGAATGCTCTGCTTTTTTAAAGAATTTTCAACTGACTCTAAATGTTCAATACGCCGGCGATGCCGTTTTGTTTGGACTTTGTGATTACGCTGAAAGTACAATATATAACGAAGTGCTAAATCTTCCTCCAGCGCATTTTATGGAGATTGACCTTTCTGAAAAAAAGAAAGTTATCAAAAAATATTGGAAGTTATCTAATGAGGTAATAGACGAGTCCTTCGACAGAACAAAATTTTGCAAAAAAGTTGAAGAATTCTCTTGTTTGCTGGAGGATGCCGTAAGAGTTCGTTTGATTTCGGATGTCAAAGTTGGTACTTTGATTTCAGGCGGCCTCGATAGCTCTATTATTGCTGCGTTGGTGAAGAAAATCGATCCTGGACATTTGTTTTTTTCGGCATCTTATCCTGATTATCCAGAAGTTGACGAGACTGGATACGCAAAAATTCTCGAGAAAGAACTTAATCTTAATGTTTATTATGTCAAACCCACCATTAGAGATGCTCAAAACAATATAGATCAGCTCTTTCAGCGGCAGGGGGATCTGTTCCGCTCTTTTTCGATCATGTCCCAATTTCTGACGATTAAGGAAGCCAGCAAAACAGTGAAGGTAATTCTCAGTGGCCAGGGAGCGGATGAACTGTTTGGAGGATACTACCATTACTTTTCAAGGTTCCTGTCGCAAAACTTGATTGAATTTTTCCCTCGTTATAAAAAATATCGGTCCAAAGCATTCAAAGAAATGCTACTTCTCTTAAAATTCGCTCAACCGGATTTTGTCAAAAAGAAAGTTTTTGAAAGAGATAATTCAGAAGACCTCCAGAATTTGAGAAAATTATTTCCTGATTATTCCCCGAGGTGGGAATTGTTGTTGGAAAAATTTGTACTAGATGTGAAAAAAGCTCTGGTGAATGATTCTCTCATTTTTTCACTTCCTCAGCTTTTGCGATATGAGGACCGAAATTCAATGACCTTTTCAGTTGAAAACCGGACTCCTTTTACCGACTACAGGGTAGTTGAATTCGCTCATCGATTGCCAGCCAGCTATAAATTCAGACACGGATTGAACAAATATTTTCTGAGATATTTAGGAAAAAAAAATCTTCCCAGGGAAATCTATCTTCGCCTTGACAAAATGGGATTCGAAGCTCCGGAAAAGTATTGGTTGAAGAGCATTGACTCACTCCCCGGGGAAAAATGTCCCAATTTGAGATTTTTCCTCTTAAAAAGAATCATGGAAAAAATTCCGCTTTGAAGCAGCCAATTTGCCGAAAAATTGTCTCGTTGAGGAACCCTCTCTTTTCTGGTTTGATGCCACTTTCAGTGGGAAATCTTACAAAATCAGGATTTTTAACACCTTGTCAGTGACAAAACACCCCAATCACCGATCTTTGAGCCGAATCAAAGCGATTTTTGTGAAAACACTTTAACTCATCTGTGGGGATGAATTTGGATCCTCTCAATTTCGAACAAACTCGAGAAGCTTTTTGTAGCACTTTTCAAATGAATTTTCTTGCCGGATAAAAAAGCTGCGGTTGTCTTTTTTGTTCCCAAGCAGACTTTTTGCCATTCTGACACATTCTTGGGGAGATGTGCTCCACTTCATCATTCCGTTGTCAATCAAATAGCGATCATGGAAAAGGAATAAGGAACGCGTCGAAATAACGGGAGTTCCAAGAAAAGCTGCCTCAAGATTCATTGTACCACCTCCGCCGATTAGTAAATCAATAAAGGGGTAAAACTCATCCGGAGGCAAAGAGTGGTCAAGAATCAAAGCGTATTGAGAGAAACTTTTTTTAAGGTGATCTGATTCATAACGTGGTGAAATCACAATATTACAATCGAGTTCCTCTTTTAATAGTGGAATTACTTCATAGACCGTATTCAATTTTTCGCGTACGTAATGTGCCTTGAATTCTTCTTCCCGAACTAAAATTGTTGGTTTGTCAATCGGCAGGGAAAAACGCTTGCGAAAATCCTTCGCATCGTCTTTCTTAAGATCCTTCAACCATAAAGCTACATCGATAAAATCGTATGGGACAATTATTCTGGGGTCAAGTCCCATGGAATAGTACACTTCAGTCGGAATAACGAATGGATGAAAAATCAGGTTTGAAAAAGGTAGAGTCAAGCGGCTTACTGCGGTAATATCTTCAAAGCGAAACTGGTAACCTCTGATAGGAGTATCGCTGAAAGACACAATTGGGATTCCCAAGCCGAATGCCGTTTGAACGCTGTCCGCAACACAACCGCTGATTAGACAGGAAGGTGTTCCATGAGTTTCAAATAAATTCAGAAACTCCTCCTGACGATGAATTCTCGAGAAAAACTTTCCCTTTTTCTCATTCCCTCCAAAAGTTCCAATTCGAAAGTGCTTAATCCCATAGCAATCAAGTAGCTCACCAGCTTCTTTATAGGACTGAGAAAATCTGGTTGTAACAATTGTCTCGAAGCCTTCAGTTTCAAGCATTTTTACAAAAGGCTTCATAAACATTACATACTTTGGAGTAGCCAGATCGAACCAGATTTTGCCTTTTATCAAAATAAGGTCCATTATAAATCCGGGAATTTCTTAATTCTATCAACGACTAAATAAACATCTTCGATGGATAAGTGCTCCCCAATTGGAAGGCTTAGTAATTCGCAATCGATTCGGGAAGCGAGAAAATCTTTGCAATTTTGTCCATGATTTCTGTAAGCATGAAGATTTGGTAGTGCCACTGGGTAATGAATTCCAGTATGGATATCCATTTTTCCAAGAAATTCTTTTAATTGATCTCTTTTAGGGTGCCTTATGACAAACAAATGCCAGGAGTGAAACTTGTCTTCGCTGACTTTCGGCAAAATTATAGATGTATCTTTCAAGCCGGCAAGGTAAGCTTCGGCAAGATTATTCCTGATCTCCAGCCATTTGTGGAGATGCCTTAATTTCACATTCAAAATAGCTGCTTGAATCCCATCTAATCTGGAATTGCGACCTTCTATCTCATGAGTATAATGAGAGCTTCTTCCATGATTCGCGTACATAACAATTTTTTCAGCGAGATTCTTGTCCTTGGTAACTACACAGCCTGCATCGCCATAAGCACCAAGATTTTTGCCAGGATAAAAACTGAAGGTTGCAAGAGCACCGAATGTACCAACTCGCTGTCCTCTGAAGCCAGCTCCATGAGCCTGTGAGCAGTCTTCAATCAATTTAATTTCAGGATACTTCTGCAAAAGAGCTATGATTTCATCCATTTTTGCCGGTTGTCCATAGAGGTGAACAACAATAATCACCCGGGTTTTATCCGTAATCTGCTTTTCGATTGTTGAAGCCGAAACATTGTAATCCTCTTCGCAATCAGCAAAAATAACTTTCAAACCGCTGGTCGTTACTGCTTCACTGGTTGCTATGAAAGTATTTGCGGGAACAATAACTTCGCTTTCGGGAGGAAGATCAAGGGACCAAAGAGCAATTTCAATAGCATCTGTACCATTTCCAAGGCCTATGCAATAGTTATTTGAACCAAGAAAATCGGCAAAGTTTTTTTCAAACTCGGAAACGAATTTTCCTCCTACGTAAGAGGATGAATTAATCACTTGAAAAATTGATGAATCAATTTCTTCTTTGATTGAAAGATATTGTTTTTGAAGGTCAAGAAATTTGACAACCATTTTTTCTCCTCTTCACCTTTCACGTATTTTCCAGTTAGGTTGGATCAACTCCGTGAAATGATTTCAAGAGTTTTGGAAACTCTTAGTACCGAATCCCGATCATTTCCAAAATATTTTCCAGTTTTAACAGTTTTGAAGAAAGCATTAATTGAATTTGTTAAAGCCTGTTTTGAAGGAATTTCAGGTTCAAAGACATCACCCAATTTATATTGTACCATGCGACTGTACAGTTCTTCTTTGGAGAAATTCTCCTTGATGACCACTCCACAGTCAAAAATCTTTATTTTATTTGTCAAAGTATCGTCATAAACCGCCATTTTTTCGGAACCGCCCAAAATCATTTCCCTGACTTTAACCGGACTCAACCAGGAAACAGAAACATTAATCATCAAACCGCTGTTCAATTCGAGGTTGATATTAGCAAAAGCATCTTGTGGGAAACTGTTGTACTTTTTCTTATAAACGGAAAATCTTGAGATATCCAGGCCAACAAGGAAGTCGATGATTGAAAAATCATGGACAGCAAGATCCCAGATGACATCAACGTGTTGCTGGAAAAGACCAAGATTAATTCTTCTCGAATTGATATAGACTAAGTTCCCAAGTCCCCCTTCCCGAATCATTTTTCTTAGAAAAATTACAGGTTCTGAAAAAACAAAAGTATGGTCGACAAACAGCGTTTTTCCATGTTTCTCAGCTACCGCAAACAAATCATACGATTGTTCATAGGAAGTCGAAATTGGCTTTTCAACAAACACATTTTTTCCCGATTGGAGAATCCTTTTGGAAATTTCAAAATGTGTGTTGGGGGGAGTTGCAACAAAAACGTATTCGACGTCAGAATCAAGAATTTCATCAAGACTTGATGCTTGTTTGAATTTGTAGTTTTCCGAAGCCTTTTCCATTCGAGCTGGATCAGTATCAAAAAGAAACTCTATTTCATGTCCCAGTTCTTTTAACGTCCTGGTTATATTGGTTCCCCAGTAACCGTAACCAACGATGGCAAGTTTCATTACGCTATCCCTTTAGTTTTCTTTTATCCACCTGATAATAATATCGGCGTTTCGGCAGGTTAAGCGAAGAGGGGGCAATTTTAGCCTTGATGCAGACGCGTCTGGGGGGGTATTGAATAAATCTCTATTGAATTTTATAGAACCTTCATCAATTCTACAGAAGTTTTTCACAAAAAATGGTGGTTCTTGATTAGCAAATATGTTTACCCGGAATTATTGAAACTAAGGTTACTTTCTTACCTTCCCTTTACATGAGGCTGGAGTAGCATACCATAATTCATGGTCTCCAATATCTTTGGTTAAAACACTTCCAGCACCTATCATTGAATTTCGACCTATTTTAATTCCGCAACGGATTACACAACCTGCGCCAATACTTGCAAAACTCCTAACCAAAGTCTGCGAGATTTCATAGTTGGTTATCAAGCTTCCATCGGGATTGCAAGCCCTCGGATAAAGATCATTAGTAAAAGTTACATTTGGCCCGATGAAGACGTTATCTTCAAGAGAAACCCCCTCAGGGATAAAAATAAAAGGTTCAAGTTTGCAGTTTTTTCCGATTTGAACATCGCTTCTGATTTCGATGAAAGATCCTAATTTTGTGTTTTCCCCGATAACAGCCCCATAAATGTTAAGATTCGCCCAAATTGAAACATCTTTTCCAAGGACCGTATTCTTAATCAGAATGTTATATTCCGGAATATGGATTGAAACCGGTTTCTCATTTTCAACCTCATAAGCTTGATTTCTTAGGAGAATTCTTCCCATTTGTTACTCCATTTTACAGTCGATTTGGAATCAATGAACAACTTTGTGTCCGGATTTTTCAAGGTAATACTCATAGCCGCCTTCGTAGCTTTTCAAGGCTCCATGATCGATTTCAAAGACACGATTAACCAGGTGATGCAGAAAATAACGATCATGGCTTACAATCATAACGGTTCCATCGAATTCCTGAAGCGCTTCGAGAAGAACTTCGCGACTTGCAATATCAAGATGATTGGTAGGTTCATCAAGTACCAGGAAATTCACGGGCTGTGTAAGCAGGCAGGCAAGCATCACGCGAGTTTTTTCGCCACCTGAGAGGATGGAAATTTTTTTATCTGAGTCGTCTCCCGAGAATTGGAAAGCGCCCAGAAGGGTTTTAATTTGGCCAATGCTCGCCATGGGCAATCGCATTTCAAGTTCCTGGAAAATGGTCAGTTCAGGGTTCAAGGCTTCGCAGGAATATTGGCTGAAATAGCCAACCTGAACGCTGGCCCCAAGGTTACAGATTCCTCCGGTCGGTTCAGTCTGCCCGGTAACAACCTTAAGGAAAGTGGATTTTCCTGCCCCGTTTACCCCGGTAAGAGCAATTTTGTTCCCGCGAATAACTTTACCGGTTACACCAGAGAAAACCGGCAAGAGCTTTCCATCGGGAAGCGTCCAGGATTTTGCAAGGTCTTTGAAGTCCAGGACAATGTCCCCACTTCTTTTGTTGGGACCAAATTGAAACTTGATTACTTTGGGATCAGGAGGAACGACGATTCGCTCGATTTTTTCAATTGTTTTTACTCGCGACTGCACTTGAGCTGCATGAGAGGCACGAGCCGCGAAACGTGCAATGAACTCCTCTTCCTTGGCAAGCATGGTTTGTTGGCGTTTCTGAGCTGCAAGCAACTGTTCTCTTCTAATGACTCTTTCCCGCAGATAAAAGTCATAGTCGCCACTGTAGGTTGTAATAGTTTCACCAGCAACTTCGACGGTTCGGGAGCAAATTCTGGTCATAAATTCCCGATCATGACTGGTCATAACCAGAGCGCCTTTGAAAGATTTCAGCCAGGCTTCAAGCCAGATAATGCTCTCAATATCCAAATGATTGGTAGGTTCGTCAATGAGCAACACGTCAGGATTCAAAAGTAGAATTCGCGCAAGAGCAATTCGCATTCTCCAACCACCGGAAAAAGTTTCCACTGGCTGTTCCCATCGATCAGGGCCAATTCCTAATCCGCCTAAGATCGTTTGAGCTTCCGTCTCCTTCTCATAGCCTCCCATGTGCAGGAAATCTTCCTGCAATGTTCCATAACGTTTTAAAGCAGCATCGTCAAAGTCTCCGGAAGGATCAGCCATACGTTGTTCAAGCTTCGAAAGTTCTTTTCCGATTTCGTATACTCGACCAGCCCCTGTCAGGACCTCTTGAAGGGCTGAGTGGCCTGATAATTCTCCAACACTCTGAGAGAAGTAACCAATTACAATTCCTGAATTGATCTGAGCTTCGCCTTCATTAGGAGTCTCTTCGCCTGTAATCAGACGAAACACAGTTGTTTTCCCAGCCCCGTTAGGGCCAACCAAGCCAATCTTGTCGCCAGGGCGAACAAGAAAATTAGCATTTTGAAAAAGAGTGCGTCGGGAATAAGTGATTTTGACATTTGAGAGGTTAATCATAGGGGCTGAATTTATCACAGCCCAAGACAGGAGTCAAGCCTTTCCAACGTTCAGTTTCGCATCACAAGACGAACGAATCTGTCGAAAAACACCCTAAACCGAAGTTCCCGAGTGAAAAAACCCTCTTGTTATGACCTGAAGCCAAAAAGAAGCCTTTTTTGCCTGCTTTTTCTGTCCATGTAAATTTGACGCCTGAAAATAACATTTGAAGATGGTTTCAAGGGTTTTCCTACTGTCCAGTAAAAACCGTCTGAAAAATGCCTTAAATTCGTTTATAGATCAGTATTTCAATAGATTTTGCGTCCGAAACTTCGGCCTAAAAATTGGAAAAAAAAAGAGAAACACGTTTGTGCTTCTCTAATGTAATTGGGGACTTAATTGGCTATTCGGGAACTATTATTGGTGTCGCAACCTGTCCGGTGCCATTGCAAAAAGTGCAAATTTGGCGTCCCGATCCATTGCATTCGGTGCAGGTATGAGGAATTGGTTCCCCATGAGGTCCGGACCCCATAATGACTCCGGAGCCATTGCAGTAAGTGCAAATAACGCTTCCCTTGCCCATGCAATAAGTACAAGTTGTGTATTTTGTGTCTACTCTGAAAGCTGCATTAGCTTCAGATGAGTATTTTGCTGATTCATTAGCTTGTTTTACAGCCCAAGCATAATGATTTCCGGCTTTAAGTTCATTTTCATCCATTGCTTGAGTGGTCTTTCCAATGAGGACTCTTTCCCAAACTGTAGCGCCAGTTCCTTTATTCAAAAGACTGATAGCATAGTAACCTGCAGTTCCGGCCCAGGCAAACGTTGGAGCAAGAGCTTTGCCCGAAACTTTCAAAGCACTGACTGGACCAGGAGCTGGCAACTGCGGAGTTCCGATTTCAAGAGAAACTTTTACGCTTCCTTTGGCAGTGAACAACCACGCTTTGGGCAATCGGACTTTAATATAATAATAAGAACCAGTTAATTCTTCACGTTCGATCACCAGCTTATCAGTAAGCTCAAGGCGTCGATTCGTAAAAACCTTTCCCTTTGCCAAAAAATTTTCCGGGACATCAATTCGATGTTCCCAGCTTTGAGCACTAGTTCCAATTCCCAAACTATGATCGAAGGTCTGCTGAATTACTTCAGCTCTGGCCGAAAAGATTGTACAAAGAAAAAATAAAATACCTAGAAACATGAAAAGCGGTTTTCTGATGAACGATTTCATAAACCCTCCTTAATAAATATCCTTTATCTTATCGGTCATATTATAGTCCGCAAAATAATCTATTCAAGGAGCAGCTCAAAATGCTTTTCCAGTCTATTAATGCCGAGGAATTGTTACATAAGTTATGCAAGATTTACCATCATAACTTTTGGAAAAGATGTCACTGCTAGTGGATTTTCACAAAATTTAGGGAATGTGGCTTCAACAGAGCTTTATAAGCAATAAAAAGTTGATTCCAAGAATCCTAAATCTAATTGAAGAGTCAAAAGAGGTTGGGCCGGGAGGGCTGTTTATTTCTCCGAAATAGCGTCTTCCGCAATAAGGGTTTTAAATAAGAAAACTGTACCGGGAACCCCAAGCAACAGACCCCAAACTCCAAACAAATGTTCGCTTAGAAGTAGTATCGAAACAGCGACAAACGGATGCAAAGCAAGGTGTGCTCCGACAATTCTTGGGTTTAAAATATATGCTTCGATAAAGTGTATAACAGTCACTAACATTAGACTGTACAAAATTGTCGTAAGACCATTTACCTGGTAGGCAATCAAACAAATCGGAATACTTGAAATGAAGACTCCCAAAACCGGAATGAAAGAGCAAATGAAAACAAATACGCTTAAAAAAAGTTTATTGGGAATTCCAAGGAAAGTTAATCCTATTAATGTAAAGCAAGTGTTGACAATAGCGATAACAATTTGAGCTTCAAAAGCTTTGCCAAGAATATTGCCAAACATTTGCAAGGAAGGCTCGAGTGTCCTGTAAGCAAATGCTATCCTGGTCTCTTTGAGGCTTTCCACTTCCCTGAGAAGTCTTTGAGGGTCCCATAAAATCAGGAAACTGAAAATCATTGATAAAATAAAGTTAAAGGAAATCTTAAGTAGACTTTGAAAAAAACCGGAGAAGGCCTGGACCAATACTGAAAACCAATCTTTTATGGAATCTTCCCAGTTGATCCCTTCTTTTAATTTCAAGTAGTCAAGACCTTCTGTAAATGATCCAATTTGTCCTGCAAAGGTGGAAATACCGTTAATTAGCTGATCTTTCGCCCTTGGCAGCTCTTTTGAGATATATTTTCCCTCTATTACGACTTGCGGAACCACTATCATAGCAATTCCGGTCATCGTGAGTCCAAGTAGAACATACGCCACTATCACAAGCAATTTTCGGGGTAAAACAAAATTTTTGCAAAGCTTTTCAATCAAGGAATTCATAACAAAAGACATAATAAAAGTGATGAAAATCAAAGATAGAAAAGCTCTGAAATAAAAAAGTATTCCAAAAAAAACAACCCATACAATAATTTGTTTGATTAAAACCAAATTTCTCTCAAACCAGTCGCGTCTTCGCTCCGTTCCGTTCCAGGTGTGATCTCTGCTCCGGCGCTCAGGAGTTGCAAAGCCCGGAACAGCAGGTACATTTTCAGCAGAAGGAATAATTTCTTTTGTGTTTTCGCTACTCAACTCTTTTTCCTACTATAATGGATTTGATTTTCCCACCAACCATCCAAATGCCCAAGGCTCGCAAGCGCTTTGAGCCTTTTCCTTGAGTCTTGGGAAATACTTGAAGCGAGGAGGTTTTCCCAGGGAGTTTGGGGTAATGGCATAAACGTATGCATATGAATTTTGACTTGATATTTATGCACTAACTCTTCCATAAAAGTCAATAATTCATCTTGTTCAGCGTATTTTTCATTCGGATAACCAATAATGAAATCAACATGTGCCTTAAAACCAAATTTAGAAAGTATTTTTACCGCTGAAACAGCTTGTTCTTTGTTGTGGCCTCTTCCCATAGCTTTAAGGCGAGCTTCATTCCCTGTCTGAATACCCATTACAATTGCGGGGTTTGTAATGAATTTGGAAACAATCTCCATTACCTCTTCAGTAACAAACTCAGGCCTGACTTCCGAGGGAAAAGAACCGAAACTGATTTCCGAAACTCCCTCTGTCCGAAGCCTTGTTAATAGCTCTTGAATCGCTTTGAGATTCGGAGTTTTCCCATCAATTGAACCGTATCCAAAGCTGTTCGAAGAAAGGAACTTTATACGGCGGCGAGAGGGTTGAATTTGAAAATATTGTCTTGCGATAGAAACAATGGAATCTATGCTCCTATACCGGACAACTCCTTTGTAGAGTCGCGGAACCGCACAGAAAGCACACCCAAAGCGACAGCCACGACTGATCTCCACTGGTGGAAGATACCCAATCAACTTGTGAAACCCTGGAAAATGGCTCAAATCAACTGCTCCAGGCTGAATTTTGACAATTCCCTTCGGAGGATTTCCTGCAAGCCATTTTTCCAAAAAATCCGGGAAAAAGGCTTCCGATTCGCCAGTAACAACTAAATCAAATCCCATATTAAGCATTTTTTCAGGGATTCCAAAGGCATGAGACCCACCCACTACGAAAAAAGCTTCCGATTTGGACTCAGCAACAGCCTTTTTTAAAACTGCAAATTCCGCTTCCGCTTTTTCCACATGCGGCATCATAAAAGAATACAAAAAAAGTAGTCTCCCATTTAATGCTTCTTCAGGAAATGGGTGACCGGTCTTCCATAGAAATATAGAGAATTGCTTTAACAAGTCTTCGGAACAAGCCCCTAAAAGTGCACCAAAGCTTACTATATTGTAATTATGTATTCGGAGAATTAAGTTATTTTTCAGCATTGAATTGTTTAGAGTTCACGTGGAACATATGAGGCGGATTTTCATTTCGACCCAAATTGATAAGAGTTTGGCAAGCGCGGGCAATATTTTAGCATTTTTTCTTCAAGAGAAAAAGAATAATCAGCATTTAAGCATTTTTTACGAAAGAAAATAATGGTATGGATTTTGCTTTTATTAAAATTGTATGTAGTAGGAGGAAATGAAATGAAAGGAACTATTAAGTATTTATCCGTGTTAATAATGATTTTTGGAATTTGTTCTTTTCTCGAAGCTTCCGTAGCTGATGAATTTTTGGCACTTGGAACTGATTATTCTAAAACTCACGCTCTTCAACTTTCCGAAAGTGTCCGCCAAGAAAAAATCCTGCTGGAAAAGGAAAATTTTCTTTCCGAAAAATTACTTTCTTCATCAGAAGAAATTGAATTATTGACAAAAAACTCAAAAGCAATAGAAAAAGGAATGCTGCAAAGATTAATACAGCGAGTAGCTTTCAAAGTCAATCTTGAAAAGCGAAGCGACCTGGCAGGCTGTTTAAGTTCACTTCAAATCGCATCCAAAATCAACAAAAATGATCTTCGCGATAGAAAAAAGATTGCAAACATTGGAGGCCGGCAAGTTGACCTTCTTGATGGTGAATGGAACACAACTCCCGATGGAAAACAATACTGGGTCAGTAACGAATATTCAGATATAATTTTGAGTGCCGCAGAATACAGACGGTATGCTGCAACAGCAGTTAATGAAGACGATTAGTGTAATGAAATCTTAGTGAAATTACTGAATTGATACGTTAATTAATCCTCCCCATATATTTTTCTCCCAGAGGGCCATAAGGGCCCTCTTTTTTTTTCAATTCAGAATAATTATCCAATTTAATTTTTTTTTAAATTTCTTCTTCTGGCGGTTGATTGAAGAGCGCGAATGTTTTATCATGCACACAGTAAACTTTAGCAGGAGCAATATCCATGAGAAAATGGCGCATCGAAGATTCAGCAGAATTGTACAACATTTCTGGCTGGGGAATTGACTACTATGGAATTAATACCAAAGGAAATGTTGTTGTAATGCCCCGCAAGAAAAATGGTCCCGAGGTAGATATAAAGGAATTGATCGATGAGCTGGAACTTAGAGATGTTGCCCTACCCGTTTTATTAAGATTTCCTGACATTCTTGACGACCGGATCGAAACTATTTCAGCTTGTTTCGGCCGTGCTGCCAAGGAATACAATTATCAGGGAAATCATTACTCCGTATATCCAATCAAAGTAAATCAGCAAAGACCGGTAGTAGAAGAAATTGTCAGATACGGAAGAAAATTTTTGATCGGGTTGGAAGCTGGATCTAAACCTGAGTTACACGCGGTTCTGGCAATTATGGATAACCCTGAGGCAATAATAGTCTGCAATGGGTATAAAGATGAGGATTTTATTGAGCTGGCACTTTTAGCACAAAAAATGGGGAAACGCATCTTTATTGTCGCAGAAAAATTAAACGAGCTAAAGCTTATAGTTTCAATTTCCCGAAGATTATCCATTCAACCGAATATTGGAATCAGAATAAAACTGGCCACTTCCGGAGCAGGAAAATGGGAAGATTCCGGGGGGGATCAAAGCAAGTTTGGGCTGACCTCCTGTGAGTTACTGGAAGCAATTAATCTCCTTGAAAGCGAAGGATGCAAAGATCATCTCAAGCTAATCCATTTTCACCTTGGAAGCCAAATCACCAACATCCGGAAAATAAAAGCAGGGTTGAGAGAAGTTGCACAATTTTATGTACAAATTCGAAAACTTGGTTGTAATATTGAGTTTGTCGACATAGGAGGAGGTCTGGGAGTAGATTACGACGGATCTCACACCACCCTCACAAGCAGCCTGAACTACGCAGTTCAGGAATATGCAAACGATGCAATATCGATGATCCAGGATGCATCAGCGAAAAACGATCTTCCACACCCTCACCTTATTACCGAATCGGGGAGGGCGCTCACTGCGCATCATTCCGTGCTGGTGTTCAACGTCCTTGAAACAACCAAGCCTCCAATGTGGTCAGCAGAAACTCATAAAGTCAATAAAAAAGATCATGAGATCGTCAAAGATTTGGAAAACTTGCTTAATAATCTTAATCCGCGCAATATGTCGGAAACCTGGCATGATGCTCAACAGTTAAGAGAAACTGTACTGGATCTTTTCGGTCTCGGATTAATGGATCTGAAAACCAGAGCAATCGCTGAGAGACTTTACTGGACAATTGCGTATGAAGTTAAAATAATGAGTGCTGATTTTAAGCACACTTCAGATGATCTAAAACAAATTTCGAAAGTACTTGCACATAAATATTTTTGCAATTTTTCTTTGTTCCAGTCTCTTCCAGATTCATGGGCAATTGATCAACTTTTTCCAATTATGCCGATACATCGTTTAACTGAAAAACCAACTCTGGAAGCTACAATACAAGATATTACCTGCGATTCGGACGGAAAAATTGATCACTTCATAGGAACGAGAAATTTTTCTTCATTTCTTCCACTTCATGATTTCAATCCCAAACAACCTTATTATCTGGCTGTTTTTATGGTTGGGGCATATCAGGAAATCCTTGGTGATTTGCACAATTTGTTTGGTGACACCAATGTCGTTCACATAAAAGTAACAGATGAAAAAGGTTACGAAATTGAAAAGATCATAGACGGTGAGCAAGTTGCCGATGTCCTGGAATATGTCCAGTTCAGCCACAAAAAGCTGGTAAAAACAATGGAAAGTTGGGTTTCCTCATCCGTCAAAGAAGGGAAAATTTCTGTCCAGGAAGGAAAAGAATTCCTGGCAATTTATCGTTCAGGATTATACGGCTATACTTATCTGGAGTAATGCAACTTTAAACCTGCAAACTTCGGTCAATTCGACCCCGCTCAAAAGCTGTGAAACATTACAATAGTTTACAAAAGTACAACAATAAAGAAGATTGTTGGCAAACAATTGTGATGTTTTCCACTTTCAGGAAATACTTCACAGCTTCTCAATAACCGAGGGTTAGCTTAACTTCAGAATTTCTAACTCCGTGTTCTATATTTCTCCTGGAAAAACGGCTTCTGGAGCCACTTAATTTCAGAATTCCTGGTATCGATAGTTTGCATTTTCTCGGAAAATAGCTTCAAAAGGTATTTTCCTGATTTTGGAATACTTTTCGGTTGGATTTTACCCTGAGACCAACATTCATAAAAATAAACCAGAAGATGCCTTCCAAAGCAACTTGGCGATTCATTAATCGAAAAAATGGTATCAAATTTAAATCCCCGAGGTTTGGAAATCTGAATTTGGAATTTCTTATGTTTAAGGTTGGATATTTTCTTGAGACCAACAAATCCGGAAATAAACTTCAAAGACACATTGAGAGGAATTAGGATTCTCTATCTTTGGAAAAATTGTATCAGATTAAATCCTCGATGTCAGGAATTCTGAACTTGGAATCATCACCGCAGCAATTATCCGTTTTGAACTTCAATATAGATAAAGTGATAATGGATAATTGCTGACATTGTGGAGTGCGAAACTTTCACTCCGTCTTAACGATAGTGCCAATTTCTCTTCCAAATTGCTCGCATTTGACAAGCTCTTCCTCTGTTGGAGCATAATTGGTTTTGATGGGTGGTTGTACAATTTTAACATTCCCGGCTTTCAAAAATTCTTCAATTCGAGCGCAACCTTCCCCGCTCCAGCCGTAAGTTCCAAAAGCAGCACCGATTTTGTTTAAAAACCGTAGTCCTTTGATGCTCTCAAGGAAGGGCATAATAGTTGGCATCAGTGAATTGTTCAATGTTGGGCACCCAATAAGAATAGCGCGATATTTTAAGATTTCGGTAAGAACATCGTTAAAATCAGCCGTTCCGGCATTGAAAACCTTAAATGGAACACCGATAGATTCGAGTCCTCTGGTGATTCCACTAACCATTTTTTGAGTCCCGCCCCAGACAGTGTCATAAACGACAACAACCCCTGGTTCTGCTTTTCCGGAAGACCACTCCAGGTATTTTTCGATTATTTTTGTAACGTCTTTTCGCCAAATCATTCCGTGGCTGGGACAAATCATCTCAACCGGCCATTTTAGGTCGGAAAATTCTTGAATTTTTCGAATTATTTGCCCGGAGAAAGGAGTTAGAATATTTGCGAAATATTTTATCGCTTCTTGCCAAAGTTCGTCCATGTCAACTTCATCCGCAAAGCGGTGTGATGATGCATAATGCTGACCAAACGCGTCATTTGGAAAAAGGATCTTTTCTTCAGGACAATAGGTGAACATGCTATCTGGCCAATGAAGCATCGGAGCTTCAAAAAATTTCAAAGTCCTAGTTTGCAATTTCACTTCATCGCCTGTTTTTACCGGTTGAAGTTCCCAATTTCCCAGATGGTGGCGAAGAAGGACTTTTTGTCCACCCCGGCTGCAAATTACTTTGGCTTTGGGGGCTTTGGCCATAACACTTGGAAAAGCCCCTGAGTGATCTGGTTCAGAATGATTGACGATGAAATGCGTAATTTTTTCTAAGGGGGTAATCTTTTCAAGATCTCTCAAAAAATCGGGAACATGAGGCGCTTTAACAGAATCGATTAGAACGGTAAAATTTCCATCTTTTATCAGATAGGCATTATATGAGGAACCACGAGAAATAGAAAACTCGTTTCCATGAAAATGTCTAAGAGCCCACTCGACGGCCCCAACCCAATGAATCCCGGGTTTAAGTTCTGTACTCATTTTTGAATCTCCGATTAAAAAAATTAAGTATCATTCAAATTACTGGAAGCCGTCAGTCGATGCACCATTGCAATTGAAGCAAACAATCTTATCACTGCTTCACCCAGTTAGAGAACGCTTAGAAAAGCTCCCCACAGATGCTTCAGCAATTTCATTAGCAAAGGTCCAAAAAAAAGCCACACTATGGCACTTCAACTGATGTTCCAACGAGAGAATGATCTAAAATCAGCACTAGAAAATAAAAAGAAAGCGGTTTTTCAAAACGTGCGTAGCCAGTATTTCATTAGAGTAAAAACCTCTGTTGAAGACTGTTTCAGAAGTTTCGTGCCATTTTTTGAAATATCGCCCATTTTTGCCCTTTAATTAGCTTCAACACTGCACCAATTGAGAATACGCACATGGCACATTCGCTGCAAAACAAAATAAAGTTGTAAGAGTAATTTGTCTATTTTAATTCAAAGAGGAATATTTTTCCAGGAGAAATCTGAGTAGGGCTGGATTCAAAGGCTTTGGAAGAAAATCGTCCATTCCTGCTTCAAGACACTTTTTTCGATCGACTTTCACAAAATGGGCAGTGATAGCAATAATCGGAAGCCTTTTTCTGGTCGACATTTGCCGGATTTTTATAGTCGCTTCGATTCCATCCATTTCGGGCATAATGCAATCCATAAAAATCAGGTCAAAGTCATTTTCTCTGATTTTTTCAATGGCTTCTTTTCCTGTTTTTGCAATTTCAATTTGGCAGCCAAAACGTTCAAGGACCTTTTTTGTCACAAATCTGCTTGTATCATCATCTTCGGCCAAAAGAATCTTTAAATCACAAATAGGAGTCAGTTCCAAAATCGAATTGTTTATTTCAACCTTTCTTTTTTCAGTTATCTTCCCGACAACTTCGGAAGAAATAGCTCCCGCAACTTTATCAAGGATGTCAGAAAAAGAATTAAATGTCGCTGGTCTGGAGAGAATTGCGAAAAAATCGGTTTCAGAAATACCCTGGGAAATGAGCTTCCTGACATTTTTTGAAAGGATCACGGATTTAATGGAGTCCTTAATCAAATTCGTCCTGATACTGTAAAGCTTTTTTCCAAAATCGGGATTATCAAGATCAAATGAAGTAAAAAATAAATTATAGGGACCATTTCCCGATTTTGCCGAAGTGATAGCCTCAACAGCCTCCTCGATAGATGATGCTATATTGCATTGAGCTCCTCTGAAACGGGCATAGAGCGAAAGAATTTTGGCTTCAATTTGGTTTTCCAGAAGAAAAAGAATTTTTAATTTGGAAAGATGCTGTTTGACTTCAAAGATAGTTTCCTCATCTTTAGTTTTTTCCAGTTTCAATGTAAAGTGAAAAATTGATCCTTTTCCTAGTTCGCTAATTACATCTAACACTCCACCAATCATTTCAACCAGATTACGAGCGATTAACAAACCAAGCCCGGTCCCATTGGAAGTTTTTCTAAGATTACCATTCACTTGGTAATATCTTTGAAAGATTAATTTTTTCTGCTCTTCTGTTAATCCAATGCCAGTGTCAACTATTTTGAACTCCAAAACTGATTCTCTCAAGGTTTCAACTTCGCAATTAACATCAATTAAAACACTTCCGCTTTCGGTAAACTTAATGGCATTTCCAACTAAGTTGAAAAAAATTTGCCTTATTCTATCAGGATCCCCTGTAAAATTTTCAGGTGTTCCAGGGAGGTATCGAATAACCAGATCAAGTCCTTTTTCAGCAGCCATGCTGGCAAGGATACAGCCAACTTCGTCAATCAGCTTGTGAAGATTAAAATTGACCCTTTGAAGTTTAAGTTCTCCCGCTTCGATTTTTGAAAAATCAAGAATTTGGTTGAGAATTTTCAGAACAGCCTCTGTTCCAACTTTAATGGTTTTTAAATAGTCGCTTTGCTCTGAAGATAGATGAGTTAAACCTAACAATTCGACCATTCCGAGAAGCGCAGTCATCGGAGTACGAATCTCATGGCTCATATCTGCCAGAAATTCACCTTTAAATTTTTGAGCTTTTTCAGCTTCTTTCAAGGCATTCAAGAGGTCTCTTTCCCTTAATTTGCCATTGGTGATATTTTCCGCAGAACAAATGAAAATAGTAGTTTTCTGAATGGTTTTTGGAAAAATTGTAATACGAAACTCTTGAGTTTGATTACTCAGATTTTTTAAAAAACCTTCGTAAATTTCAGAACACCCAGTTTTAAGGGCACTTTGAATTTTAGCAACAAGAATGCATGCGTCTTCTTTTTCAAATATATCATAAATCTTGTTTTTTTCTCCAATCGGGAAAGGTAATTTGAAAAATTTACAAAATACCTTATTGCCTTCTTCAATTGTCAAAGGATCATTCATAGTCCAGATCATAGTGTTGATAGATTCCCAGATTGGACAACCAGAAAAGAAATTTACTAATTTTTTTTGTTCTTGTTTTTTCATTGAGTCTTCTGAAATAGGTATATTTTGAGATTCATGCATTTTTGGAGATTCCCTTTCAAGTGAAATCCAAAAATAATTAAAACTGCAAAATAAACACTTTTTTCAAGCTTCTTACAATATTAAACCCAAAACTGAATTTACTGCGAAAAGTTCATTACTTGCGCTTCGCATAAGCTACGCAATACCTCAAGATCACTCAAACAGAACATCACAAGGAATTCTTGCCAAAACAACCAAAAATTCCACACAATTTTTGAATATTTCTAATTCTAACAGATTTTTCGATTTAGTGCGAAAAAATGCCAAAAAATTATCTCCCAAAAAAAAATTTTTTGGCAAAATAATTTGAAAAATAATTTTTAATATTAAGAAAATCCGATTAAATCTAAACAAAAATGCCGATAGAATTATGGCATTAAAATTGCTTAGTAACTACTGCTCTTAAAAATTTTAAAGTACTTTTGGAGGAATTGAATGAAAAAGAGATTTTTTCTCTCAGTATTTTTGATGGTTCTGTTTGGTGTTTCAAGCGCTTTTGCTTATTATACTTATCGTGATCTTGACGAAGCCAATAGGATGCGTGATTGTGGTGATTTTTATGGAGCAAGGAGTCTTTATCAACGCATCGCTGATGACAATTATTCTGACCCACAGCTTCAACGAAATGCTGCCTATTTTATCGGTTTTTGCGATGTCAAACTTGGAAATCCCTGGCGTGCACTTGATTCTTACCACTGGTTTTTAAATAGATTTGACAACGGCAACACCAATTTAATCCCCGATGCATTATTTGTTCTCGGACGAACATATGAAGATATTGGCGATCTTAACAATGCAAAATTTTATTATCGGGAATGTATTAACCGCTTCCAATATGGCGAATTTCCAGCAAAATCACGCGAGAGACTAAGAATCTATGGTGAATATACTGCAGGACCATATATTACTACCAACTTAGTTCAAAATGCAGATGCTGAAAAGAGTGCCAAGGCTGTTAAATCCAATAGCGACCCGTTCGACGGCGGATTTTCACTTAATAAGGACATGATCTCGAGAGTAAATGGTTTAATTCAAGCTGTATCAAAATTGGAAGGTGTTGAAGAAGCATTTGCAAAAATCACTCCAGAAGATCAAAAATTGGAAGTGGTAAAAGAAAACCTTAGAATCTATCAAGAAAAGCAAAAATTTGAATCTCTTCATGAAATAAAATAAATCATCTCCCCCCCAAAGCGGCTTCTCAACGAAGGGAAGTCGCTTTTTTTTGGCAAATTAGCTGGATAAGCGAAATCGAAAGAATATGGTTTTTTGAAAAAAATTGACAAGTTTAAACCACGATTTAAGCTGGATTGTTATTGTGTCCGTTCGCAATTTCCCGACCAAGCTTCCGGCATGCGAATAGTTGGAGAAATAATTGGGGGCTTGACGTGATAACCCTGTTGAAAATAGAATAACCCCTGTAAAAAAATGAACTAGAAGTATTGAATTGATAAATCCAATCTCTCTATCACAACAATTGATTGATTTCCACGGCACTGATCCCTATTTAAGAAGATCAGCGCTGGCAGCGCTTTCCTCGGAACCTGATCCCTCTAATTCTGAAATCTTTGAGGAAGCATTATCAGATCAGGACCCGTTCATTTCAATGTTGGGATTGATGGCTTTAAGGAGACTTTACCCTGTTTCTTCATCAGTTGACAGTGCCTGGCAAGATGTATTTGGAGAATCAGTTGACCTTCTGGCGAGACGTGCTTCAAATGGCCCAACTCCTATTCGAACAGCAGCTCTTCAAGCACTTGCATTTGCTCCCACAGGCCTTACAACAGGATTAGTCCAAAGAATTCTCGAGGGAATTCCCGGAGCTCCACCCCTTTCAGGCGGATTCAGCGAACGCCCTCCTATTCTTCCATTGGTCAACTCCAAAGTGACTTTTGATCTTCCTGAAGTAATGGGAATGATTTTTTCAGCACTTCCCCACTCTCCCAATCTTTTGTCCCTTTTTCGAAGGGAATTATCCTGTGGAATTTCCGAAAAAATAATGCCCGTATTATTTGCTCTTCAAACCAATCCTGCTCCTGCGCTGGTTGAGGATCTTGTCGGAATTGCACGATCCATCGACCCTGTTGTTGCCATCGAAGGAGCCAGAGCTCTTTTAGCATGTGGCGGTTCGCGAATTTTTGTTTTTGTCCTTTCACTTTTAAAGGAAACCGGAGACCAGGGGAAAAAAATAGGTTTGCTTCCATTACTGGCTCGCACTGGCCGCGAAGAAGTTTGGCCTCTTCTTTTGTCCCATTTACGGCATGAATCATGGGAAGTACGCAAATCCGCAGTTTTTTCTATTTCACGATTTGCAGCTCCCGAAAGTGATCGAAGCAAGGCAATTCAATCCCTTATAAATGACGATAATCCATTCGTCGCTTGTGAAACTGCAGTTCATCTCTGGCATTTCGGTTCAATGGAGGCACTGGCAAAACTAGAAAGAATGTTAAACCGTGAAAGCGCTCGGGAACGTTCCGCAGCTGGGGCTGCCCTTGGACAACTTCCAGCTTCTGTTGCACTCCCAGTTCTGGTTGAAAGATTGGGGCGGGAAAATCACGGGGACACACTAAGGGAAATTATGGTCTCAATGAGACGATTAATCCCAAAAATAGGTTCTGATCAAAATTTGACAGAATGGATCCTGTTAACAGTTCGAAGACTTTTGTTAACTTCTGATCCATTTTTGCGAAGTCAGGCAGCTGTGTTATGTGGGTTATGTGGCCCCAGTGCAGAAGATTTGATCCTTTCCACACTCGAGAAACAAGAACATCCACACGTCATAGCCGCTCTTATTGCTGCCCTCGGACGGGTTGGCAACCCACGTCTGCTGGTTTTAGCAAAATTTCACGATCACCCGGAACCAAGAGTTAGAGCCAATTTAATGGAAACTCTCATGCAATGTGGTTCAAGCGCCATCCCCTATTTAGGAGGCGGATTAAAGGATCCTTCACCGCGAGTTCGAGCTGCCGCTTCGGTAACTCTGTTTGGTCTTGGGCAAATTGAAGTAGTGGCACATCTCAACCGTATGCTACTGACAACCAACTCGATTTCAGTTCTGGCTTCATGTTTTGCCCTTGGCCGTTTGATGCGTTTTCAACCACCCGCAATGGGGGCAGATCACCCTTTGTCGCTTGCACTAGGACGCGAGGCGAGAAAACGACAGGCACCTCGCTTTGATTCTCCCGCCATAATGCAGGATCCGTCACTTCCGATTGTCTTTACTCAGCTGGCACGCATCAAATGCCGTTCTGATCAAGCAATTCCGATCCTTGAACAAGCCCGCCGCGATCGCCCAACCAGTCATCCCTTAAAACGCCTTCAGGCATCTTTTTATATTTCTGAAAATAATATCGAAGAGGCTTTTGCCTTGATTGAAAGTTGTTTACGTGATAAACCTGAGATATTGGCTGACCAATTCGATGCCTATCGGCTCTCGGTAATGATCGGAGATCCGGTAAAAGTTGACAAAATTGGGAAACAATTAAAAGCCACTTATCAGTATCTATTGGATACCTACAAAGAAGAATCGAAGATTAAAGAAAAAAATATGGATGAGTGGAATTCCGAACTGCTAAAACTTTCTTCTCCTTCAATGAATATTTATTCGTATATGATAAAACTCAAAGTAGGAAAGGGTGATCGAAAAAAGGCCGCTGATCTGCTTGCTGAGTTACTCCTGGCACGGCCCGCGAACAAAATTGTCGCGGAACAACTTTCCCGCTTTCTTCCCGACATGAACGATCCGTTAAAAGATGCCCTGAGAGTTTTGGCTGCTTCCCTCTAAAACTTCATTCTGAAAATTTAAGATCCAAAGAGACTTTTAATGGATTTGAAAATTCCTGTGCTTTTTTTGGAAGATAAAGGTTTTCCCGAAACGCTTTCTACTATTACTGTAAAATCTTCTTTGAGAGAGCTGTCATCGGTTTGCTCGAAAACAGTTAATTTATTTTCAACAAGTTGAATGATGTGAGGGAAATCGTCCCTAATGATAAAGTCAATCGGTCGTTTCAGGGCTTCCTGAATTGCCTGCTTGGGAGTGGATAGATTTGCCCCCTCGCGATTGAGAACTATTTTAAGTTTTTCAGGAGCATATTTCAGGTTTCCGATAACCTGGAGGCAAAGAACCATACTCTTAATATTTGTCATTACCGGATAGAACAGTAAAAAGACCAGGTCAGCCATGTCCATAGCGTGAATGGTTAGATCCTGGAATAAAGAATGAGTATCAAGAATAATATAATCAAAATGCTTCCTAACAGTTTCAATAATCGAGCGGAGATGAGTTGAATTTATGGTTTCAGATTGTTCAGGTCTTTTTGGAGCAGGAAGCAAAAAGAAACCTGTCTTATGTTCAATCAAAAACTCTTTAATAACATCAAAATTATTCGTAGGACCTTCAACCAATTCGGCAATAGTTTTTTTGGCAGGCAATCCAAGCATGAAAGCCTGATCACCAAACTGAAGATCCTGATCGATTAAAAGCACTTTGGCACCAGCCATTTTGGAAAGCCCGGAAGCCATGTTTGCAGCAAAAACACTTTTTCCTGATCCACCTTTGGGACTGAAAACCACTAAAAATTTTCCCAATTTTTCAGGAGTTTTAGGTGCCTCAGTTTGCACTCCCTGTGGCCCTTTTCCACCTTCTTCGCGAATTCGTTTTGTTAATACCTGCATAATGCTAAGAGCGATGAAAGAGTTCAACCTTAGCAACATGTCAAAATCAGTTTTGTCTATATAGAAAAGCGAAGTCTCAGTAGCAGTTTTTACAGATGCATTTCGTGGCGCCCCTTCAACAAGAGCCAATTCTCCAAAAAAATTATTCTTGTCAGTAGCCGATATTGCTGCAACACATTTTTCTTTGTCCCCATCTTTTTTAAGAACCTCGACTCCCCCTTTTTTAATAACATAAAAAGTATCGCCACGGTCGCCTTCCCTAAAAAGATAGGTATTTGCGGGACAGGTTTTCTCTTTAACAACAGCAGCAATTTTTTTTAGATCATTCTCGTCAAGGGAACTAAACAGAGGAACCAGTTTCAACGCTTCAATGCTCATAAATTTAACCTCTTCAAAAAAGATGCTGACAAGTGTAGTGCATTATACCACAAGATAAATTTTCATTCACTTTTTGTTTCATCTTCCAAAACCAAGGGAAACCCTATCAACTCACAATTTACGAAAACCAAGCACTAATTTGGAATGGACATAAACAATGGCAAACAAAGTCGCTAATAATGCAAGCCATAATAAAACAGACAAAAATGCCAGAGGAACCAATCTTGGAACGAAGTTGAAGAGGCCGAGAAATTGATTTATGATTTTTTTTTTGACTCATAATTTGAAAATTACTGTACTAAATTTTAACGAAATAAAAAAATTCCATGATTTGACGAATGCTTTCACGTAAAAAAATCCTGATTGGCATTTGCAGCATCATTTTAGAATTAGGGGCTATTAAACTTTCGGAACAGTGGAATCTGTCGATTTTATCTCGATGTTTTCTTCACCTTCCTTAAGTCCCATGATTTTTTGATAGATCTTTTCAGCAGTCTCGACGTTCAAAATTTTCTCCCAAACAGTTTCTTTCCCTCTTAGGGAAAAGAGTTTAACCTCATTTGGCCCTACTGCAATAAAAGCAGTTGGTTCAATTGTGGCTCCCCCACCTGAACCCCCGCCGAAGCCTACGGATTCTTTTTTTCCTTCTCCTCCACCAGCGCCGAAGCCAAAAGAAACTTTGGTAACAGGAATAACCGTCCAATTTTGAACTTTGATCGGCTCGCCAATCACTGTCTTCGAACTTATGGCCACTTGAAGTTCATTCAAAACCGTTTTTAACAATGAATCTATGCTCATCTTTTTCCTCCTGAAAATTTTTTCAAACCTTTATACTATTTATTGCTGTCACTTTTCAATTTTCTCTTCTTCCAATAATGCAAAAATATTTCATATGTTCCTTTCCAAAGTTCTATTTCAAAAAAAAGCCGTGCTCCAGAAAATAAAAGACGATGAATATATACTCTTAAAACTGTATCACCCTTGAAATAAATACTCGGTTTTTCAAAAGCTGGACAAAACGTCAGACAAATCCCAAACGGGAACAAAATTCCAGCTAATGATGAGGCAATTCCTTGAATCATCCCGACAATATGTGGCTCAGATAGACCATAGCGAATATACCCAATCGGTGAAACGATTGAAAAAGACTTCCAAAGATTCAAGAGCAACCTTTTTGTCGGCTGAGAAGTTCGAGTCCAAATTTTTTTGAAAATTCTCCAAAATGCTTTAATTTTCTTCCGAATTTTTCCCAATTTTTCAAATATCTTCATGAGCTTTTTCAACGCCTTTTCAGTGAATGAAGTTGTCTCATGAGATGGAATTTCAGGTTTTTCAATTATTTCCAAAAACTCGCTTTTATCTTCAAAAGGTTCTTCAAAAGCGGCTGGGATTTCATCTTTCGCTTCAATTGATGTTTCTTCCTTGGACTCAACAACAGTTTTGATGGAAGATTCAATTGGAGGATTGTCAGGAGGTTTAACCGAAGGTTCAATTGTAGGTATATTTTGCGGAAGAACAGTAGGTGTTTCCTTTGGCGGTTGAGGTTCGCTGTCAGGTCGACTCAATGGTTCACCCAAAGTCGAAGAAGAAACAGCATTTTCAGAATCAGGGCTCGAAAATGTTGGGGGTTGGTCCTTAGGCTCAGCGGGCGCTTTCTTCGGTTTTATAGGAAAGGATAGCAGGGGAATATCTTTACCTGCAATTCGCAAATATGCCAACCCTTTTGCTGCCGATGCTTTTAAACCAAGTCCCACTATTCCAAAAAAATGAGAAAAAAAGATTTCTCCTTTTTGTCCAAGGAGTGACATCCGAATTTTCAATCTGAAATTCAGCGGATGAAAAATCAAAAAGGAAGAAAACAAAATTAAAAAAAGCAAGATGTTTCTGAGTCCAAACAAGGAATAGAGAAATGAGAGCAAGGCAGACCCAAAGAAAAAGAAAATTGCAGCAACCAGGATAAAAAAATATTTTTCTTTCAGCTTGGAGTTAATTTTTTGAGTCATGGAATTATCACCGGAAGGCATTTTTTTTCCAAAGAAATTCTTGCGTTCTGAATTGGCCAAAAAGCCTCACCATCGAGTTGAAATTGAATGGGGATTGAAGATTGCAAAGAAAAATCCTTTGACCGAAAGCGGTATGCAATTTTTTCAGGAACCCCTTTACGTAGTTTGGCCGAAATCAATCCAATTAAAATGGAAGCTGGGTCAAATTTCCTGAACAATACCAAGTCCAGCATTCCATCATCGTAAAGTGCGTCATGTGCAAAAAAAAGTTCTCCTCCATATCTTCTCATATTCGCGATAAGGGCAAATTCACCCTGATATTCCTGTCCATTTGAAAAAATGGTGATCTGGGGTCTTTTGTAAAAAGGATACATTGTTGCAGCCTGAAGATAATAAGAATAGATTCCAAGGATTTTTTTCAATATTGGATTCACTTTTCCTGAAACATGCGCATCGTATCCAAATCCAGCGACCATCATGAATCGTTTTTCCTGAACTTTGCCACAGTCAATTCTCTTTATCGCCCCCGTGAACAGATTTTTTGCAGCTTCAGGGAGATTCAAAGGTATTCCAAGCTCACGTGCAATAACGTTTGCTGTACCAGCTGGGATAATTCCAATGGGGTTTTGAAGATTTGATCCATTCAGGACTTCGTTAACCGTTCCATCTCCACCACAGGCCGTTATCAGCAAATCTGTTTGTTGAGCCAAACTTTGTGAAATTTTTCCAGCGTCTCCTGGCGCTTGAGTAAAAAAAACTTCACAATCGATTTCTCTACTGATGACATCAATTGCCGATTTAAACTCAGACTGGCGCTTTCTTCCAGCATTAGGATTTGCAATGACAGCTATTTTTCGAAAACCCATTTGACTTGATTTTTAACTCAGAATGAAGGATTAGCGTGGATTCTGGTAATTTTTGAGCCGAAAGCAGGGATTCTATTCACAAGAAACTGCAACCGGCTTTTCCATGGTCCCGATCAGCCTTTTCAAGCCATCTTCGAGGTCATGGCCAAAAAAGAAAAGCGCTTCAGCATTAAGATATTTTGAGAGAAGAATTTTTTTACATTCCAAAGTATCTTGAGGAAATTGGTCAAAAGCACTTTCCCAAGCAGTGTGAAGATGAAGGGATGTGGGAAAAATATCCCCGGGACAAACAACCTGCGAATTCCCACCTTCAATAATGATAATTTGATGAAAACGAGTATGTCCACCTGAAATTCGAACCCGTATTCCTTCAAGTATTTCCTGATCTCCGGAAACCAGCCTCAATTTTCCTTCATTTTGGAGTGGAAGAAAATCTTCGAAAAAGTAGGAAGCTCGAGTCCTTTCATTGGGAACACAGGCTTCATTCCACTCTCCGGATTGTAAAATATGATCTGCATTCGGAAAAGTAGGAACGATCTCAGAGCCATCAGCAACGGCAAAAGTTGCCCCCCCGGAATGGTCGAAATGGAGATGCGTAAAAAAAACATGCGTAATATCTTTTGGAGAAAGACCAAATGGTTTAAGCCGATCAATCCAGTTTGAAAAATATTCAATTGCAAAGATTTCCCTGAATCTCTTACTGACTTTCTGCCCAATTCCGGTGTCAATGAGTATGTTGGCATTTCGGCTTCTTATGAGAAGCTGCCTTAAACCAAGCTTTACTCGATTTTTTTCATCCGGAGAAGCCTTTTTTTCCCATAACGGCTTTGGAACGATACCAAAGGCGCTTCCGCCATCAATTTTCATCGTTCCTTCAATCAAAACGTCAACTTCAAACTGGCCAATCTTCAACTTTTTTTCCCTGATAAAAAAATAGAAAAACTATGACTTAAGAGTATAACATCATAAGAATTGGAAGAAAAGAATTTTTGAATTGTGGCAGGGCAAACATACACTTTTTTCGCTGTTAATCAACCTTTTACGAGGTTTCCTGTTGAAGCTACTTTACCGGGAATTTCGTATAAAAAGCTCATTTTTTGAAAAAAATATTAGCAGAAAAATATGATTTATGAAAAGGCATTGAATAGATTAATCGCATCAGATCAACAAAAAGTAAGCGTTTGCCCTGTGAATTGTGGCAACTATTCTCAACCTTTCCGTTTCGTAAATAAATCTCTAATTTAATTTAAAATAGGTATTTTAAATTAGCCAGAGTCAGGTTATGATATCATAGAAATGCAATATACAGGAGTAATTATGAGAACTCTAATAGTAGAAGATAGCTCTAGCGCTCGTTTTTTCATCTCATCCATAGCTAAACAAGAAGGCTTCGAGGTAAAAGCTTGTGAAAATGGTGCAGAAGCTCTTAAAACATTCAAAGAGTTCAAACCGGAAATCATAATTTCTGACATCCTGATGCCCGTAATGGATGGTCTTCAACTTCTTGAAGAAATCAGGAAAAAAGACCACGTGACTCCCTTTATTATCATTTCATCCATGGATTCCCCGGAATACACACTTAAAGCACTTCGCCTGCAAGCAAACGATTACCTGGTAAAACCTTTCAAAGATAAAGACCTTTATCAGATTCTCGAAAAATACCGACGAATTATCAATGCAAGATCGGTTGAACGTGATGTTATCGGAATGTTGTACCACAAATCTCTGGGTTTGAGAATAAAAAACAACCTTGATTTGGTTGAAAAAATTGTTGATAGACTTGTCTCTGAAACTGATGACCGAATTTTACCCAGAGACCGATTAGGAATCAGAGTTGGATTAGTTGAAATAATAACCAATTCAATTGAACATGGAAATCTCGGAATTTCTTTCCAGGAAAAAAGGGAATTTCTAAATAATAACCCAAAAAACTATCTTGACTTCGTCACAGAACGAGATCAAATGGAGCCTTTTAGGAGCAGAAGAACTCAGATTGAATTCGCTATGAACAGTGCTACCTGCGAATGGACTATTTCTGATCAAGGCGACGGGTTTGATTTCAAAAACCTCCCGGATCCAACTGATCCCGAAAATCTTCTTCAAGAGCACGGTCGTGGAATATTACTCTCCAAATTTTATTTCGACGAAGTCGAATATCAGGAAAAAGGAAATGTTGTTCGATTGGTCAAGAAACTGAGTTGAGTTTATCAGGAAATCAGTAATGGTTATTTCATCTGGTTTGAGACTTTCGGCGACCTCAAAAGGCGATCCCAAAAGGCGATCTCAAAATCCATCAGTCGGATATTTCATTAAATCCTTAAAAAACAGACCACACTAATTCAAAACTTTCCCGGTAAATTCAAATGTATCTCACCGAAAATTTGCCTAATTTGGGACAAAAGCCAACTTTGAAATGGGTCCTAGTCAGGAACTGTTGTGAATGTAGGTTTTTTACATAATAGTGACATTCCCAATATTATTGCAAGAGGCTCTACGGTGTAGGTAAACCTCGCAGAAGAGAACATTGTCACATGAATTATCGTAATCAGAAGAATTGGAATGAAGAAAATCTGAAAATTCAAGTCATTATAACGTCGGATAAAACCAATTAAGGCAAGAATAACCAAGGGAAAACGGAGTGAAATCAAGAAATCTGTTAGAAAGCTTCGTTCGCTTTTTACTGGCCATCCCCATAAATCTTGGAAGGCAAGAAGTCTATATCTGATAAATAAGGCCGGATGTTCCAAGGCAAATTGAAAATATCTCCCAATCGGAGCATTCATGTCCTCTTGACGAGTCGTTTTTGTAATTTCCAAATCCCCTTTGTTATAAAAAGAAATAGCTTTTGAGATATTGTATGAAAGATTGCCTGATGGTTTAACTATGTTTGCAAAAATAAGGATGGAATAAAATCCGACTGCAAGGAAAAAACCAGCCAGCAATCTTTTCGTTTTTATTTCAGATTGAATTGAATAATTTTTTAAAAGGCTTACAAAAAAAATAATCAACCCTATTGGTAGCAGAGTTGAACGAAACAGACCAGCTATGTAAAAGAAAAAACCCGATCTGAGAAATTTACCTCTTGTCCAAAGAAAAAAACCTAGAATTAAAAAGAAAGTAGCTGGAACATCGGAAAGCATCTGTCGAACATAATTTATCTGATTGGGATATACAGCAACCACAAAACCAGATAGAAGCGAAATTCTTTTATTTCCCGAAATTTTTTTGAAAATTTCCATTGTCATAAAAACAACTAACGTGGAAAAAACTACGTTCGAAAAAATAATTACTGTGGAAATCAAGCTTTCCCGGAAAAAAACTTTGACTATACAAATGAAAATAGGATAACCATTTGGAAACCATGATATAGGATTACCACTTAAAATAGCATCCGCCATTTCGAGGTATGCATAGGTGTCAGTATTGAACCAATCTGTTTTGATGCAAAAAACCCAAATAATTCTCAAGAAAAATGCTAGGAATATCACTAAAAAGAAAAAGATTCTTTCAAGAGCATCATTATCTAAATCAAATAATTTTTTCATAGACGTTAAAAAAAAATATGCACAAATGAAAAATAGCCCCAGCGGCTAACGAACTTGCCTTTGGAAGCCTGATTGATAAATGTTTCTCTGGTTCAGTAAATTTGTGTTTATAGTCAACGCTATAGCCAAGATTTTGCGACGGTATTAAAAAAATTAGAGTGAAAAAGATCTATTACTCAGTGTTGCGGATGTGACTACTTTTGAAAATTGGGTATCGAAATTTTATCAATTTTATTTCAAAAAGTCCATATATCAGAGGTTCTTGCAAAATTAGTAATTATCCCGAAAATTAAAGTACCCAATTTTGCTAAAAGATGGCACAATGGTGACTCATTCATTCCGTTCAAAAACAAAGGAGTCACCAAATGGGCCAATTGCTTG
>JADFXM010000041.1 GCA_015233565.1 Candidatus Rifleibacteriota bacterium | reverse complement strand
CAACATGAGGAACTCAAGCCACTGGAAAGCAGGATTCGGTTTAGATTTTCCATGGAAGCCTTATCAAAAGAACATTTAATTTCTTTTGTTGGCCATTGTCTTGAAGCCGCAGGAAATACCGCTTTAATGACAAAGCCGGTTATTGAAAGTCTTGCAGATCACGCTGGAGGCAACTATAGAACCCTGACAAATCTTGCTAATGAACTACTCAAAGCCGCTATCAGAAAAGACATTGCCAGAATCGATGAGCAACTTTATTTTGATACTTTCGCTTTTTCCGAAAAAAAAGCGTCTTCAAAATTATCAAAAAGTAATTGAGAGGAAGAAATATGGAAAGAATAACTTATTCGACGCTTATGGAGGCCGCAGAAGAAATTTCCCATTCAGAATTGTCTATAGCTCCAGAACTTCCGACACTGTTTGCACTGGATGCAAATCTATTGGCGGCAATAAACATACTTGATTTTCAGAACCCCTCAGTCAGTGATCCATGGCAGAGAAATCCGGAAATAGCTGATGGAGTGGAGGAAAATATCGCCAACGCTATAGTAATCATGGCAAGAGCTCTTAGGCACAATCTTACTGCATATTATGCGGCTATTCAGGAAAAACGCAAGTCTTGCAGTAATCCGAATGAAATAGAGTTTTAAGACAAAACTGCTTAAATCAAAATTCCGTTGCAAAATGAATCAGCAACGGGATTTTGGTGTTTGGCAATTTTACGTATTTTAAAAATCAATTAACTTAGTTCATTCCCTCAAAAATCTTGTCCAAGCCGCCGTAAATTTTTGTGCTCATGCTCACGTTATGCGCAAATCTTTACGCAACTTTCCATAAAATAGAATGTTTGATGGACAATTCCATGAAGGTTGGTTTGGGTTGTATTTGACATTTCGCTATAGGTAGCGTATATTTTATTTGGAGGTGATTTATGTCAAGTAATTCCGAATGCGTTCGTCATGGGTTGTACATTCCAATCGAGCTACTGTCCAGGATAAAGGAAATCGCACGAAAAGAAAAAAAATCGATAAATAAAAAAATTGAGATGATCATTCAAGATTGGTTTGATTTTCAAAAATCGAAGGATTCCTCAAAATTGTCACGCGAAGAATTCCATAAACTTCCCCTTTGGCGAAAGAGGCAAATTTTATCAGAGCAAGCAAATAATGCATTAGAACATTATTCTAAAGATGATGATTGGAAGCAACTCCAGGGAGACGACATTTTTGAATACTAAATTACCAAAGAGGGGAGAAATTTGGCTTGTCAATCTTGATCCAACAATGGGAGCCGAAATAAAAAAAACTAGACCTGGTTTGATAATTAGTTCTGATTCAATTGGTGTTCTTCCATTAAAATTGGTTGCTCCAATTACAGAATGGAAAGAAGCCTTTTCAAAAATGATATGGCAAGTCAAAATTGAACCCGATGAAGATAATGCCTTAATGAAGATTTCCTCAATAGACGTACTTCAGCTGAGGAGTCTCGATACAAAAAGAATTATTCAATTTATTGGTAAAATTTCAGAGGATCAAATTAAAGATGTTTGTCTGGCTCTTTCTGATATTACAGAAACCCCATGAATTAACCGCATAACGAATAAGATGGTGCGTAGCGTATTTTGCGGAGCCACGATCTTATCCAATAGTTGAACCAACCCTGGAACAGGCGCTTCTCTTAAAGGCAAATTAATTCGTTTTTTTGGGGGATTTCTGAAAGGTCGGGGGGGGAAAAAAGTTGATATTTTCCCGGAGATTTTTTGATTTTACTTTTTATTGCTGTGAACGTAAATCGCTATTGTCCTGGATTAAAAATTCTGATAAAATTTTCTGCAAATCTGGATTTTTACGAAGGATTTGATTCGTGCAAACCATCCCATTCAATGCTTTAAAGTTGTCCTCAATTTACAGAAATAGAATTTTTATTACCGTCGCTTTTGCATTTATTGCCTGCTTACTTCCTGGTAAGCCAGATAATGATGCAGGGATACGCTTAGTTACTGCTGCGCGTATGCAAATTGGAAAGACAATTCTATATGATCCCAAATACCAAATCATTTCCTATCCCAATGGTGATCTCCCCATGGACCGCGGAGTTTGCACCGACGTGCTTGTGCGTGCATTCCGATCTGCTCTTAGCCTTGATCTCCAGAAATTGCTTCACGAAGATATGAAAGCTAATTTCAAGAAATACCCTCAAAATTGGGGATTGAAGTCACCTGACAAAAACATTGACCACCGAAGAGTTCCCAACCTGCAAACTTTTTTCAAAAGACGAGGGTGGGCGATTGAAGTTTCCAAAAAATACAGTGACTACCAACCTGGAGATCTGGTCTCTTGCGTTTTGCCTGGAAACTTGCCCCATATAATGATTGTCAGTGACAAGAAAACTTTTTTTGGACATCCATTCGTCATTCACAACATTGGCGAGGGTACAAAAGAAGAAGACCGGCTGTTCGAATTTGAGCCAACAGGCCACTACCGAATAAACCCCGCGAACTTATGTTATTCTTTTAACCGGCAATAATCTTCCCTAGCCCAAAAATAGAATACTAAGATGTCGTCCAGAAATTAAATGATCGTTTCAAGGGCACATGTTTTTTTCGACAAGCTCTTTTCGAGGGTTAGGTCCAACAGCTTTTTCGGCAAGGGGAAAGGATTTAGGAAAATGGATTCTTTACATATTGCTTGAATCAGTCACTCTGAATGCCATTTTTTTAACAATCGATGATAAAATTCAAAATAAATCTGATGCAGTAAAAGGTCTCCTAATAGCTTCCCCTATTGGGTTTATAAAGGAGGTAATTCTTTGAATACTGATAAAGAAATAAGAAATAGAAGCACTTCAAATCCTGACCGATTCACTCGGAGATGTTGAAATTGAAAGATTTGATGCAGGAATTCAAAGGGAAAAGTTCGGTTATACAAAATGGCGTGGAGGAATTGAGAAAGATCTAAGTATTGAGCAAATTCAGAATTCCAATTCCCGAGGATATAGGCTTGAGACCATTTTCCCAAAACCTGAAAACGTGAACTCGTTTGGATGAGATTCCTTCCTTAACTTTTGGATTATTTGGTCTCAAAACAAAATTCGGGCTGAAAATTTTTTAATCTCTACAGAATCGGCTTTTGAAGCTGAGCAATCAAAGAAAATGAAGTTTACGACAACAGGAATTCTGAAATTAGCAAAAAGGCTATGCAATTAAGAAATAAAGGAAATCCAACCTTTAAATAAAAACAAATTCAGAATTCCTGGTATCGATAGTTTGCGTTTTCTCGGAAAAGGGCTTCAAAAGGTAGTTTTCTGATTTTGGAATACTTTTCGGTTGGATTTTATCCTGAGACCAACTTACATAAAACTAAATCAGAAGATTCCTTCCAAAGCAAGTTGGCAATTCATCAATCGAAAAAATGGTATCAAATCTAAATCCCCGAGATTGGGATGTCTGAAATTGCTGATTTTAGGGGTGGAAGTTGTCGAAAAATCTCGGCACATTTTGTCCGGTACAAAACGACTCGTTTCTGATGTGAGAATGCGAGGCGAAAATTTGGGTGGGTACTAAAAATATGAAAAATAGGGTATTTTCCGACAGTCTCATTAGGACCTGTCGGAAAATACAATTTTCTTGAACATACTATCGTTTTTATATTGTACCGTTTGCCAACATGTGTTTTAATTATTCCTTTTTGGAGGAAATACAGCATGCAAAAATTAAAACCGGAAACGGTACCATTTAGGCCGAAGTTCCCGAGTGAAAAAGCCCTCTTGTTATGACCTGAAGCCAAAAAGAAGCCTTTTTTGCCTGCTTTTTCTGTCCATGTAAATTTGACGCCTGAAAATAGCATTTGAAGACGGTTTCAAGGGTTTTCCTACTGTCCAGTAAAAACCGTCTGAAAAATGCCTTAAATTCGTTTACAGATCAGGATTTCAATAGATTTTGCGTCCGGAACTTCGGTTTAGGGATTTAAACTCCGCACCTTCATTTCGTCCCTCAGCTCGCTCACCAGTACTTTATTACATTCAAAATTGACGATATAGAATCAGTAGGATATCAAAAAATATGCCACCAGATTATCTTGGATTACAAATTAGCCACTTTTCTATTTTTGCAGAGAATTCGTCTTTATTGTAAGGTGTTTCAGTAGTGATTTTATTTAATTCCTCAAGGGACATGTCGAGAATTTCCTTTGCCTTTTTTGAATCGCTAAGCTTTTCAAAAATTGCAGAAACCCTTTGCTTGTACTTGTCATCCCAAAATCCATTAATTCCTTCTTTTGTTGTGAACTCGCTTAACGGTCTCCAAAAAATCATTCCATCAAAAATGTTCTCGTAGGTAATACCTGGAACTCCACCCAATTCAGCAAAATAATCAAAATTATCTTTTCCGAAAGGAGAATTTCCAAGGTCAAAACCCATAGGTATGTTTTGCATAACCTTAAACGCAGCATCCCATTTTCCACCTTGTGTGGGGTTTTCCTCCTTGGTTTGACCGTTGCGAACAGCTCCAACAAAATTCATCATGAGACTGGCAACCTTTCCGGGAAATTTTTCCGAGAGACGTGCTGCCACACTGGGAAGGTAGAGTTCTCGGCCATTGACTGAAAAGGTGTTTCTTTTGTATGCATGTCTGGTGTTGAAAAACACAAGAGCCTTTTTTTTAAAAAGTTTTTTCTTGAAAACACAGGCAATATTTTCAGCCGCGATATTGTCTCTGCTTTTTTCCTTGTCATGGAAATTTATCGTTGAAATGCTGGCCATGTACTTGTCATATTCCTCTTTGTTTTTAATGTCATTCCAGTCCCAGTAGACATCTGTAAGGAAAAACCTTATTCGTTCTTCGGGTGAGCTGTTTTCATTCAGCCGCCAAACTTTTGTCAAATAGTCGAATATGTTAGGTCTTTTCCACCCTTCCGGAAAGAAAACATAATCTCTTAAAATACCCAGAACCTTAGCGGAATCGCAATTTTTACTATCAAGGAATGAATCAACTTCTTGCTGATTTTTAATTGAGCCGCCATCTTCGCTAAAAACATTTCCTACACGGGTTCGGAATCTTTTGTCACTGGTTAAGGTATAAAAAAAATCCCACTGGTTTATTTCTCTATGATCAGTTGTTGCAAGTACAATGATATCGTATTTTTCGAATAACTCCAGAATATAATCAACGGGGTTTTTTGCATGGTTTTTCAAAAATGAAACATAGGGTTCTATTTCCGGCGAATATTGAAAAATTTCTGATCGGCTTCTGGTATTAAGTGCTGCATTTGCAACTGAAGCAGGCTCAGAGGCAAATAACGAACAAGGGCAGACCAAGAGAACTAAACAAAGTAAAAACCTTTTCACAATTCAACCTCCAGAGAATTTTTTTCGTCCCTTACCAGCATTTGTTTTTAAACAAGTATTTATCTATTTTCACTCGGTTTGCAAAAAAACAAACGCGAAAGAATTCTATCACAGACATATACTAAATAATTCTGTCACCAGGGGAAAATTTTCCTTCAAAGTGACTATTAGCTGGTCATCTGAGAGGCGAGAAGATATTTCATGGGGCCATTATGAAATCTTGAATGCCGATTGTCCATGATCGGCTGCACAGTTTTGTACAACAAAATTTTTTCCATTTTTAGGGATTGAATGCGAAGCCAGATCTTGGTCAGGCGATCAGCCCTTGTCCTTTTCATTGCTGTGAAGACTCATGGCGTTGGTCAGGACTTCATATGCTGGTTCCAGGAAGCGATGATAGAGGTCCTCTGCGAGTTTTTTATTGCCTGTGAGGCCAATTTCGTCGGCGGTTTTCCTAGCCAGATGTTCGAGATTGTCTTGGGCTTCGTGTTTTTCGGCGTCACCCCAAATCTCGATGGGGATCAGCAGTTCCCGTCTAGGCTGCGTGAACGAGGTCGGCTGGTTGGGGTCAAACGCCAAATCATCCTCCGAGATGGCGGCTTCCCCTTTTAAGTTGTAGCTGTAATAAACGGGCAATTCGAAGTGATCGCTTAGCCAAAAAGATCCGAAATCGATGATGGCAAAATCATCCGTGCCCTGAATATTGAGTTGGTCGAACGGCCGTGGAATTCCGTATCCTCCTTCGGGGCGTCGGAATTGGATCGTCGATGAAATGCCGAAAACGCGCAGTGTCCGTTCGATGGCGAACTGCACTTCTCTTGGTAGGGTCATGGAATCAGAAAAGAGTCGATCGTTTCCGACGATTTTTTCTTGATAGCGATTTCGGGCTTGCCTGACCAGAATCGAGGCCGGGGCGAGCAGCTCGCGACCGGCTTTATCAAAACCGAGCTTGACCCAAAAACCGAGGTTGATCAAACCATAGGCTCTTGCCACGTTGAATTCGGTGAACTCTGGGAACAGGCCGTTTTTTTTATAGGAACAAACTTGAAAGGCGACTCTGGCAAGAAGCTCGCTCAAGATATATTCACGCATCATCGCCCCCAGCGTCGCAAGTCCATTACGGTCGAGTTCTGTGCGAGGCATTTCGGCTCCGCTGCCTTTGACGTCGAATAGACCACCGGTCGGGACCTCGACGATGTGGGCTCGTCCATATTCACGGGGGCGATAACCTTGTCTCGTAGTGGCATCCGTGTTGATTTTGGAATTGACTTTTTCTTGGGCCGCTTGAGGCTTCGAGATCACGGCAGCGGCATCCAGAAACCACTGCTCGATTTCTTGGCGAGTTAGAGCACAAATCTCGGGAAAATCTTGGCGCAAAAGGTCTTCGTTTATGTAGACGAGGGAAGCTGTCGGAACATAAAGAAGGGTCTCGGACTTAGCGTCGATGAGTTGCGAAGCTTGTCGAAGAGGTCGTACACCCAGTGTTGATTTGGATTTCGTCATAAGGACTCAGCATTTCTACAGTTAAATCTTTTCGAACAATGTCTATAATATAGACAATCAATTGGATTTAACCATGATAGGAATTTGCTTTTTAGCGCGTTCATCCTAGCATATTCATTTTTATCTTTCAAGGCGTTGCTTTTTGGGGAGGGGACATTTCTAAACCGAAGTTCCGGACGCAAAATCTATTGAAATCCTGATCTGTAAACGAATTTAAGGCATTTTTCAGACGGTTTTTACTGGACAGTAGGAAAACCCTTGAAACCATCTTCAAATGCTATTTTCAGGCGTCAAATTTACATGGACAGAAAAAGCAGGCAAATAAGGCTTCTTTTTTGCTTCAGGTCATAACAAGAGGGCTTTTTCACTCGGGAACTTCGGTCTAAAAAGTCCTGGCAGAAATAAAAATTTGCATGGTCGTTAAGTTAGCGAGAATTGCTGTGAAAACGCTGTATTAGTCGACTGTTTGGAAAACCAGAGAACTGCACAAACTAGTCTGTCGAAAAATCCAGTATTTTTCATGTTTTAATTTACCGATTCAAAATTTCGCCTTGCTTTTTAGCATCAACAGCGAGCCACTTTGTACCGAGTAAAATATACTGAGAGTTTTCCGACAGCTTCAAACATCGGGTTCCAGTCCCCGTAGAACGTTTAACCTGCAAATTGCGGCGAGCATAATACCAATTATTAGAAATATTAACGCAAATTGATAGGTTCGATCAAGCTCCTGGCCCTACAAACAGCAACAAAGAGTAAACTCATATTGACATTGGCAATTAACTATACAATTCAAAAAAAAATTCACGAAAAATTATTTTTTCCAAATTTTCTGCACTTGCGTTGATGCAGATTTATAAGTCAAGTATTTTTACTCTTTTTCGCTGCCCTACAAACCATCGGAAAAGTTCCGTTATTATTTCGTGGGATTGGTATTATCTGTAATTGAAGTTTGAAATTTTCCGGTTGATTTGGGAAGCCGTGAAAAATTAAGGTTATTCACGAAAATACAACACCCAAGAACCCCGCCAACAATCGTTTGTGATACTTTGCACGTGAATTTTCTTCCGATTTTTAGCATTTTTTCATATCTGCAGGGCTACTAAAGTGAAAAACAAAATAAACGTAGATGAATTAAATAGCATTTCAAAAGCCTTGCTTAACCCCATCGCTTTCTGGAAAAAATACCAATAAAAAATCCTGCAGCCATCAACAACCCACTTAACGCAAGAACTTTCTCCACGCCGATGATGGGAATTAAAGTATTTGATAGCATCCCTGCAATTGTTCCGCGCACCCCCAGCAGGAGAATAAAAACTGAAACGTAAAAAGCAATTTTTTCAGTTGGGACTGTTTTTATGAGTATCAGAGGCCAGCTCACTTCAAACCCCGCATTGTGGGCTCCACACATAAAAAACGAAATCGTCAGAAAAGCCGTTGTCGGAGCAAAGATATTTACCCATGGTTCGAACATTCCCACAAAAAAGCACATAAGCAGAGCTTTCTGAGGTGTACCCCTGGTTGCATAGGTCCCGAACAAGGGAAAAAATACAATAGCGACCATGGATGACAATGAATTCAAAAAGCCTATTGATGAATTTGAAATGTCGAATTTATCAACGAAATATGTAGGTTGGGCCGCCACTAAGAGGATACTTCCAAAATAGAAAAATGTGACGGAAATGTTCATCCAGAAAAAAGTTTTATTATCAACAAAGGTTTTCAAAACTTCACTTCCACGCATGATAGTTGTTGAAAATTCAGGTGAATACTTACCTTTCAAAACTCTCAGAAATGTCAACGAGGAAAGGAAACCCGACAGACCAGCAAAACCGAAGGCCATTACAGCATGCCCCTGATCGATTAATATACCCCCAAGGAAAAAGCCCATGAGTTGACAAATCGACTGAAAAGCTTTTTGGTAGCCCAGTGCCAATCCCCGCCCTTCGTCGGAATACGCCGCCTCCAAAAGCCGGATATAAATAGAAACTCCCATTCCTTCTGCTACTTGGTTCAGAAGATAAATTATCAGGATTATCCATTTTCCGGAAAATATGCCTATTGCGATTACCGTAGGTCTAAAAATCCCGGTAAGGATGCAGATAACATCGAGCGCTTTGAATTTATTAAAGAAAGGGAGAAGAAACGGGGAAACCAGATATGCAAAATATGGAATGGACATGCAGAGTCCCATTTGTAAATTTGTTGCGCCTAAACGCTTGAGAACCATCGGTACAAATGGAAGCAAGAAGCCCATATAGAGTCCGTAGTAGGCCCCCGAGATTGAGTCTATTACATAGGAATATTGATCCTGGGGTGGGATTTTACTTTTGAATGGAAACATCAGATCACTTCTTTATAGGAACTTGCTTATTAGTCTGCTCAACTTAGCATATTCATTTTTATCTTTCAAGGCGTTTTTTGGCATGCGATTTTTTGTTGGCGTCAGGAATTAACCAAATAGAGGACTTTGAAGCTTTTTCCTCAATTATTGTATTTTAAACTTGACAGGGGGTATCACTCCTCCTGAAATAAAGGGAGTTGATTATGATAACAGGAAGGTTTCCAGGGGAAGATGGCAGAATCATCAGTCTGAAGGATGGAAAAATTTCATTTCATTACAAGGATTATCGTGGCAAAAAAAGAAAAGTCATGACATTGGGTGTAAAAGAATTTCTTCGAAAATTTCTCCAGCACCCTCTTCCGAAGCGTGTTAACAAGATAATGTATTTTGGCATTAATAGTCCAGGATTTAGAAAGAAGTTTCGGTATCTACAGATGATTCTTTGGAATGCAGCGGGGAAACCAGTTCCGATAATGCAGAAGTCAGAAAAGCCAGGTGTCAGTTGTCCGTATTTATGGAAGCAAAATACTATTCTGACACAGATATTTTTTGCACCCAAGCGTGATCCACCAGATTTAATAAAAATGGAGATAATCGATATGGGGCAGATTAACGAACCCGAAAAGGTCGGTTAAACAAGAAAGAATAAAAGCAATTAAATAGAAAATGACTTCGCCTGAAAAACCGGCGAAGAATAAAATTTGTGCAGAAATTTTATACAGAATAATTGAAAAAGGAATTTGCTACTTTTGGAGGTAGTTGTGAATACTATTGAATCAGCAATCTCATTGAGAAATGAGAAAAGGATTGATGAAGCAATTGAAGTCCTCAGACATTTATTGGACCTTTCTCCAGATGATGCAAAATGCAATTATCAAATGGCGTGGTGTCACGATCTTCTCGGCAAGGAAAAAGAAGCAGTTCCTTACTACCTTAAATCAATTAAAAATGGCCTCGATGCTACAGATTTAAAAGGAGCATATCTTGGCCTTGGTTCAACCTATAGGGCTATTGGAGATTATCAGAAGTCAAGAGATGTTTTTCTTGAAGGAATTTCTAAGTTTCCTGAAAACAAGGAGTTCCTGGTCTTTCTTTCTATGACTCTTTATAATCTCGATTATCATAAGGAGGCAATGAAACTCCTTCTCAATCTTGTATGCGACACAACAAATTATCAGTGTATTCTCGCTTATGAAAGAGCAATTCGATTTTACTCAGACAAACTTGACGAAATCTGGTAAAGGATTTTTTGTTAAATAATACCAATTCCAATTAGTTCGTTCATACACCTTGTTTCTCGCTTCAGACCAGCGTAAAAATAGATTTTATCTGACAGAAATGAATGTTTCAACCATCCAGTAAGGGATCCTTATTTTCCCGAAAATTTCGTTTTTTCTTGCAGAATAAAGCGATCCCTTTACATTTTGGTCAAATCAAAGTCCTTGGGGAAGTGCACGTATTTTTTGAGATTGGTATAATACCAAAATTTAAGGTAATCACGCAAATTGATCGGTTTGGTCAAACCTCTGGCGCTATAAACTGTCGAAAATGTTGCGTTATTATTTTGTAGGATTTTTATAACTCTGATTTTGTTTTCAGAAAAACTGACCTGAATGAGTTGCTTATTATTCTTGATAACTTCAATTTTGGAAGTTAATTTAAGGATTTGCGTTTCGGAGAAAAAAAAAATAAAATAGAGAAGCACCACTTTTGCCAGAGGAAGAAGATACTAAGGCTGTGATTAAATCATCGCGAGAAGAAACCATCGAGGCATGTGTTATTTTCCTGATGTTGTTACCTTTTTATCTCCTAATGCTTCCTGCTCCCGGTAGCTTAAAAATATTCGGTTTTTTTTACCTTGCTGGAATCGTTGGATACATGCTGTTTTTAACACCTCATCGTCTCAACACCAAAGTTGCCCGGAAGAGTCTTCTTGAAGTTTTTATCGTTCTCATTTGGACTTTGGTCACTATTTGGGGAATTTTACCAACCGGAAAAACAGCAGGGGTTTTGGGAGATGTATTGCTTGGGTTCTCGATTTTTTATATTCTTTTTTTGTCCGGCCCGCTCAATAAAGACACCCATCAGGATTGGGGAATTGGATCTCCGAGCGCGTTCTTAGAATATCTCAAAAAAGGGGAACACCGGAACCTGGCCAGAATGGGATTTCTTCTTGTTAACTTATTTGTAATAGCTGGTTGCTTTTTTTTTCCTGAAGGTTGCAACGAAATTTTAACCGGATTATTGAGGCGGTCGATTGGAATTAAGCTTCAGACTATGATTCCTCAGTACTTAATAATATTAGGTTTCTTGACAATGGCCAATTTGTTTTTAATTTGCGTAGTTAGATACGACAACCTCGTACAAGTTGCTAAATTTATTGCAATTTACTTTTTAGTTGGATCTTTTCTGGTTTTCATAACCGGTTATGTGTATATTTACCTGTTAAACAATGGATACGTTGAGCTGATCCCCCAAAGAGGCATTATCAGGATCGGAACTTATATTTTTTGGGGAACTTTACAGGAACTCCTCTTTTTAAGCTATTTCAACACACGTATTCGAAAAGGAATCAGCAGTCCACTTCTTTCATCCCTGTTAACAGCAGTAATTTTTTCCATTTACCATCTGACAGCTTATACGCTTATGTTTATTTGCTTTTTGGTTGGAATCCTCTGGGCGCTCATTTTCCAAACAGCTCCCAACTTATTCGCCCTTGGGGTATGTCACGGAATTAGCGGGGGATTTGGCTCATTTTTTCAGGTTCATGGGATGACAATTTTCAAAATAAAAGGCTCAGTTGGCCCTTTCAACATGTAATACACTTTCTGATTATTGTTTGTTTACTGTCAAAAAATACCTAAACACGCTTTCTCGTATTTACCAAAATTCCTGATTAAGAAAAATTGGTTTTCTCCACTTGCATGATAACTATCTAACATGGTAATCTTCAATCTCAATAATTGGAGGTGTCTGATGGCGGAAAACAATCCATCTAATCAAGAAATTAGCGACACAAAAGCTATAGCTGAAATTGAAAAAGCCAGAGAGCTAATTATCAAGGGTATAGGCAAAGTTTTTATCGGCCAGGAAAAAGTTGTTGAGGAAATTCTTTACGCTCTTTTCGCCAAAGGCCATGTTCTTTTAATCGGTGTTCCTGGCTTGGGAAAAACTCTTTTGGTAAACTCTCTTGCACAATTGCTCGATTTAAAGTTCAGACGAATACAATTTACACCGGACTTGATGCCTTCAGACATTACCGGCACTGAAATATTGGAAGATGACCCGGTCACAAAAGAAAGACGTTTCCGATTTGTACAAGGTCCACTGTTCACCCAAATTCTTCTTTCCGATGAAATAAACCGCACTCCACCCAAAACCCAGGCAGCGCTTTTACAGGCAATGCAGGAAAGAGCAGTCACGGCAAGCGGAAAAACTTATTCATTGGAAGCTCCTTTTTTCGTTCTGGCCACCCAAAACCCAATAGAACAAGAAGGGACTTATCCTCTTCCCGAAGCACAGTTAGACAGATTCATGTTCAATATTCGAATTGAATACCCAACTCACGAAGAAGAAGTGACAATGGTTAAAGCCACAACCAGCGGCTTCCAAGCCGAACTTTCACCCGTAATCGACCAGACCAGAATTCTCGAGTTACAGGATATTGTGAGAAGAGTACCAGTTTCCGACCATGTTGCAGGGTATGCTGTATCCATAGCAGAGGCAACCCGTCCAAATCTTCCGAAAAGTTTCGATTTCGTAAATGATTTCGTTACGTGGGGAGCAGGACCGCGTGCCAGTCAATATCTTATACTCGGAGGCAAATCCCGGGCAGTACTTCGTGGGCGATATTATGTTTCCTGTGACGACGTTCGCGCACTCGCTTATGCCGTTCTCAGGCACCGGATCATGTTGAATTTCAACGCGGAAGCGGAAGGAATTACAGCAGACACCTTGATTGAAAGAATTTTAAGGTCCGTTCCTGAACCTACTCATTAAACAGTTAATTTATGAGTTCGACAAATTGTTAACTATAAAGGAAGTTCAAGCTTCCTTCTGATATGAAAAATACACATCGACTTTCACGTTACCTCGATCCCAAGCTTCTTGCTTCATTTTCATCACTGGAAGTGAAAGCAAGGACAGTCGTGGAGGGCTTTGTTTCCGGCTTGCACAAAAGTCCTTTCAAAGGGTTTAATGTTGAATTTGCAGAGTATCGCCAGTACACTCCCGGAGACCCGATTAAAGACATAGATTGGAAGATATACGGCCGAACGGACAAATACTACATCAAAGAACATGAAGAGGAAACTAACCTTTCAGGGTATCTGGTACTTGATGTCAGCGGATCGATGTCATACAAAGGGGATGGCATACTCAACAAAATGGATTACGCAGCTACTTTGGCTGCTTCTCTTGCTTTTTTGATGCTCCGGCAACAAGACTCAGTTGGTCTTGTCACATTTTCAAAAGGAATAAAAAGGATTATCCGCCCCAAAACCGGAATGTCACACCTGAAGGTAATTTGCAACGAGCTTGAAAACACAACCCCCTCTGATGAAACCGATGTGTCAGAAGCGCTTGACCGGGTTGCTGAAACCATGAGGAAAAGGGGTATACTCATTATTTTCTCAGACCTCATGGATCGTGCTGAAACAATTATTGCAAAAGCACGTCAACTTCGCTCGAGAAGGCATGAGGTTTTAATTTTTCATGTACTGGATCGCCATGAAATCTCATTTCCTTTTGAAGACATAACCCTTTTTGAAGATCTTGAGGACAAAACCGAAATTATTACCGATGCTTTTTCACTTCGCCGCGAATATGTAAAAAGAATTAACCATCTTGTAAGCACGTTCCAATCGGCGCTCCGTAAATCGGGAATTGATTATCTTTTAACCGATACTTCACGCCCACTGGAAGCAAGCCTAAAATCGTTTTTTACCCGACGACAGGCTTTTGTTTCCGGATCGATCTGACTGGAGGAAGAAGGCTTCTATGCCGTTTTATTTCGGAAACCCACTTTTTCTCCTGGGGCTATTTGGAGTTGCGGTACCAATTTATCTGCATCTTTATTATCGCAAAACTCCCGTCAGGAAATTTTTTCCCAGTCTTAAACTGATCAAACTTTCCACTCAAACCCTTATGAATCGCATGAAGTTGAAAAACCTCCTTCTGCTGATTCTTAGAATTTGCGTAATAGCCTTTTTAACTATGGCACTTGCAAAGCCTTTTATCAGTTTCGGAGGAAATCTCGAAACCGGATCAGGCTCACCTTCAGCATTCGTTGTAATACTTGATAATTCAATGTCCATGGGCGCAACCCATCGTGGAATTTCACTTTTCAACGCCGCCAAAAGTAAGGCGATTGAAATTCTAGATGGCATGGGGCCGTATGATAAAGCTTCAATAGTGCTGATGAACGATCCTATCGACGTCCTGTTTCAGCAACTTTCCTGGGACAAAAATGAATTAAAAGAAGCAATCAGGAACACCAATTTAAGTGGAAATGGTACAAATCCGCATTCTGCACTACTTGCTGCTTTGAAAATGCTTCTCCCGATAAAATCCTTCAAGAAAAGCGTTTATGTTATATCTGACGTTACAAAAACAGGGTGGAAAAATTTTGTTGAAAATTTTGATCTGGAAAAAATCCCACATGAAATAGATTTGGTGCTTGTTCCAATCGGTGAAGAGGGAGCTCCGCCAAACACAGCAATCAGTGATCTTGCACTGGACACCCCAATCGTTTTGAAGGGGAGGTCAACTCCACTTCGAACAACTATTTCTAATTTCAGTTCTTCCCAACAGAAAACAATGCTTTCAATTTTCATTGACGGTGACAAAAAGCACGAAATTGCAATTGATCTGGCTCCTAACGAAAAAAAACGAGTCTTAGCCTCTTGCACATTTCCCACCGAAGGAGTTTCCCACGTTAGAGCTTCCCTTGGAGGTGACTCTTTACCGGCAGACGACTCCAGACATCTGGCCGTTCGTGTATTAGCTCCACAGAAAGTTTTAATAATTCATCCACCACGCCTGGTTGAAGACAAAGAATCCCCCGATGATCTTTTCCTCAGATTTGCCCTTAACCCGCTTGATAAGCGTGACAAAACAACTTTTCTTGTCGAACGCCGAACCGCCGAAGAAACCAACACTCTCGATTTAAGCATTTACACATGCGTATTCCTCGTTAATATTCGCCAACTTACACTTGAATTCGTAAAAAATCTTTCTTCCTACCTCACCTCCGGCGGAAATGTTGTCATTTTTTCCGGATCCCGACTGGATCCCGACTGGTACAACACTCATCTTATCGATGAGTTGGGGGCATCCTACATTCTCCCTGCAAGACTTGTCCGAAGAGTGGGAAACTCCGTTGCAAAAAATTTCGCCTATCAGATGACTGACTTAGATATTGGCCATCCGGTATTCAAATTCTTTTCTGATGAAACGAATGGTGATGTCAGCAAGTCCCAGATTTACGAATTTTTCCAGGTTGAGCCCCAAAACACAGCTTTAGTGTTGGCACGTCTCAGTCACGGACTTCCGGCTATCGTAGAAGAGCAACGAGGACAAGGTCGAGTCATGTTGGTAACTTTCTCAGCCGATAACTCCTGGACTGATTGGCCCCTAAAGCCAACTTTCCTTCCTTTTGTTCACCAGGTTGTTTTGGGAATGATCAGTCGCGGAGGGTTATCTTATGATTCAATCACCCCCCAGACTCCAATAAACTTTTTGCTTCGTGAAGAAGGCCTTCAAAAAGTCACACTTGAAAACCCGGACGGGGAAAAAATCGATCTACCAACTCGCAAAGAAGGCTCTGGACTTATTATGGTTTCAACTGCCGAAACCGAAAAGGTCGGATTCTACAAAATTACTGCAACCTGGAAAGACAAAACCTGGGTTTCAGCTTTTTCCGTAAATTCTCCACCTGAAGAAAGCGATCTGGAAAGATTTCCAATCAGCAAAATTCCAAGATTCATTCCGATTCACCAAAAGCCAGGAACAGAGGGAAAGTTGGGCGACAAGATCACCCTTGTCAGGGAAGGAAGAGAAATGGGAATCCCATTTCTATGGGCATTGCTACTAATCACTTTTTTGGAAACCCTGTTAGCGAATAAACCATCAGGAATAATAACCAGGACATTAACCGGACGATGGAATACCTGATAAGACTTCTAGGTCTTGATTTTAAGACCATTCAAACATTGGACTCCGTGCGATTTTCACTCGCCTGGAGTTGGGCTGGAATTGCTCTCGTTTTTATTTTCCTTGTTCCTGCCATCATTTTTGTTTATCGGTTGGAAAATAAACCCGCCCCAGTAGTCTTAAAGTCATATCTCATCGCAATTAAAATTCTCTTTTTTGCAGGTCTGGTAATCCTCTTAGCAGGGCCGAAATTAATTTTATCGGGAACCATTCCCGAAAAAAACAAAATAGCGGTACTGATTGATTCCTCCAAGAGTATGAGCATCAGCGAAGAAGGAATATCCCGAATTGACCGTGTGAAAGAAGTTTTCACCAAAGGGAATTTCCTGGAAAAACTTGAAGCCAAAACCGGGCTTGCTCCTTCTGTTTTTACTTTTTCAAGCCAGGTTGCTCCAATTTCTCATGAAGATACTGCTTCTTTCTCGATTTCCCCAGATGGCTCCCAGACAAATCTGTCAAGAGCAATTTCAGAAATAGGCGGAAACCTTGGAGAAACTAACCTTCTGGGAATCGTATTATTCACCGATGGAATACACAACACGGGTGAAAATCCTCTGGAAGCAGCAGAAAGAACCAAAGTACCACTTTATTTTCTAGGAACTGGAAAATCCGGCCTGGCAAAGGATATTTCTGTTGCCCTGGACAAACCCCCTTCAATCGGCTATCTCAACTCGATGCTTAAGATCCGTGGAGAAATCAGGGCTTTTCGAGCAGACGTTGCTGAAATCGAAGTGGAAGTCAAAAAAGACGGAAAGAATTTCGATAGAATCAAGGTTCCGCTCCCTAAAAATTCCGGACGAGCTCCATTTTACTTCAATATCCCCTGCGATACTGAAGGTGCTTTTACCTATACAGTATCGATTCCCAGATTGACCGACGAACTTACTTATGAAAATAATGAAGCAAATTTTCTTTTAAAGATCATCAAGGACCGTCTTCAGGTCTTATTTCTTGCAGATAATCCATCCTGGGATTACTCGTTTATTAAAGCAGCTTTAAAAACTGACCCCAATGCCCATTTTACTGGTTTTACTAGAGTCATGGATAATAGATGGCTTGTCACTGAAGAATTTGAGCTTAAGAGAACTGTAACACAACCGGATATCTCCCCATTGATTAAAGACACTGATGTTCTGATAATAGCAGGAATTTCCGAAAACATTATAAGAGACAATTATAAAGAACTTATACTTAGAGTGGACTCCGGACAAATGGGAGTTTTGTTCCTTCCCGGGAGCAAACCGTATAGCGAATTGGGATATCTGGGTTCTCAAATTGAAGAATGGTTTCCAGTCGAACTTCGCGGAGGGCTCTGGAAGGGAGTTCCATCCAACTTCGACCTCCCCATTCGGGAAACGCCTTACAGCTTTTTACGACTTCTGCATGATCCGGTTGAAAATCAGGAATTTTTTCGCACTCTCCCCAAAATGGACGGCCTTTTTGTTTATCCGAAACTTCGGGCTGGCACTGAGGTCCTTTTGTCCTCTTCACTTAACGTACCGGGTGGACCAACGCCGGCATTCGTCACCTCCCGAAATGGACAGGGGCGCGTGGCAATGTTTATGGGAGGGCCCATCTGGCCCATGGGATTTCAATTAGTCCAGGGTGGAAAAGGTAACAAGCCCTATACTGCTTTTGTGGTGAACACTCTTAAATGGCTGGCAAACCGGCGTGAAGATGCTCAAGTGAGCTTGGAACTTCCCTCGTCCAGAATTTTCGTTGGGCAACCAGCCACATTGAGGGTTTTCGTAACTGATCATTCAAGGCAACCAGTTGACAATGCACAAGTTTCCGGGGAAATTTCAAATTCGGAATCCGATGTAACTAACTTATCCTTTTTCTCATCCGGCGAGAAAGGCCTTTATGAAGCCTCTTTCATTCCCTACCGACGTGGAATTACCGAAATAAAAATCGATGCTAAGCTGCAGAACCAATCGCTGGGAAAAACCTCTACCAAGGTTATTATTGACACACCGACAGTAGAATTTGACGACCCCGAAGTAAAAGTTGAAAATATGACCACCATCGCCAGCATCACTGGTGGTCTATATCGTCCGGTTGGGAATTTTGCAGAGATGATAGATTCAATCAAACCAAAGCCAGGAAAGAAAAAAGAAACCAAGGTCTTGGAACTTCGCGATAGTCCTACTATTCTGATTTTCCTTTTGTTGCTGCCAATCTTAGAATGGCTAATAAGGCGAAGAAAAGGTTACAGTTAAGATATGATATTCATGAATAAACAACAGAGCTTCTTGCAAAAATGCTTCAAAATTGCTCCGCAAGGTATGCGAAACACAGCCGAAACCGGCAAATCAAATTTTTTCACAAACAGAGGTTTTCAACTTTTCCAAACTGTCCGGAAACTTTCATTTGCTAAACTTTTTTTAATTTCTTTCCTGCTTTTCTTCCTGTTTGATGCAACGCAATGTTTCGCCCAGCAAGGATTTATACTTATTCCCAGAATCCAGTATGGTGGCGGGGGCGACTGGTACACAGACCCCACATCGATTCCGAACCTATTAAAAGCTGCATCAGATAGGTTAAAACTTATAACCCGTCCTGAGCATAAAGTGATAAAAATTTCTGATCCTGATCTTTTCAGCTATCCAATGGTTTATTTAACCGGACACGGAAATGTCAAATTTGACGATCAGGAAATCAATAGGTTGAGAACCTGGCTTGATAATGGCGGATTTCTTTGGATTGATGATTGCTATGGAATTGAAAGATCGATCAAACGTGAATTGAAAAAGGTCTTTCCTGATCGTGAACTTGTTTTGCTTCCCGTGGAACATCCGATTTTCAAATCCGTTTACGATTTTCCAAAGGGAATCCCCAAGATCCATGAGCATGATGGAAAAGCCCCGGGAGCATATGCCATTTTCAACAAAGGCCGAATGTGTGTTTTGTATACTTATGAAACCGACATTGGATGTGGTCTTGAAGACGAGGGAATTCACCCTGCGGATTCCAAAGAAATCCGCGAATCCGCTCTCCGTATGGCGCTTAATATTCTTGTATTTGCAATGAATCAATAATCGGGAATAAGGAGGTTTAACAATGGATCAAGCACGACTTGTACAACAGATTTCCAATTATACGGAAAATCGAAATAAACTCCTTTGTTTTCTTTCCGATTACCGAATCAGACGCCAGTTTAAGTCTTTTTTCATCCGCTTATTCATAAGTCTTTCTTTGATTTTATTTCTTTTTATTATTTTTTTACTGGCGGATAGGACTTTTTTGAGCGCTGATTTCTTTAGATGGATCCAGGCATCGGTCCTTTGCATAGGAGGGATTACCCTCTTGTTCTGGATTCTCCGAACTTTTCTTGCTCCTCCTAGCAATATTAAACTTGCCGAGGAATTGGAAGAGGCTGACCCCAAAATGATGTCAGGATTGATTTCCTCCGTTGAATTTACTGCTAACGATTCTCCCAGGGGAGTTTCGATGGCAATGATAAAACTTGCGGTTTCAGACACGGTCGAAAAATTCAAATCCGATACTATACGAACGGCACTTTCAAATTTTCAAACCCGAATCCCATTTGCTATACTTCTTTTTTTCTGCATCCTGATTGGTGCATGGAATTATCTATCTCCCCGCGAAGTATCGGTTGGCCTTTCCAGACTCCTGAAACCTTTTGCTCCAATTTCACCATTTTCCGACTTTTCCATGCAGATTACGCCCGGCAACAAATTGATTGCCAAGGGAGAAAGTGTTTTAATTGCAGCTTTTCCTTCAAATCCCCCCGAAAAAGAGCCGGTATTGACCCTTTTCACCCCCAATGAAACGACCGGGCACCCTACCGAAATGTTCTTCGATGAGACTTCTTCCCATACCAGATATGTTTTTACATTAAACAGCCTTCAGGAATCGACCGACTATCAGGTTTCGGCTACAGGGTTTACTTCCGAGCGATATTCGATAACCGTCCTTCCTCGTCCGGAGGTAAAAAGCTTTATTGTTACTCTCATACAACCTTCCTACCTTGGGACCGAACCCATAACCTTGCCCGAAGGAGCCGGGGACGCCGTCGTTTTGGCTGGTACAAAATTTCAAATTAAAGGGAAAGCCAGTCAACCGGTTGTTTCGGCGGTATTAAGCCTTGATCCCCCCGCAACTTTGTCTTGTCGCATCGACCAAAAAGATTTTTTTGGAGAAATGAATATTGCAACTACAACTCGATACAGCATTCTTATCAAAAGCTCGTCTGGGCTGACTAATGAAAACCCCGTGAAATATCAAATAACTGCCGTTGAAGATGCCTCACCAACAGTTGAAATAATCAAACCCGGAACCAATCTTCCTTTTCCTAAAAGTCGGAAAGTCGATTTAAAAGTATTAAGCAGAGATGATTTTGGAGTGGTTTCACTTGTTTTGTATTATTCATGCGATGCTCAGCGTCATTTTATTCCTCAAAATTTAAAGGCTAATTTTGCACCCATGAAGGAATTTGAAGTTGAGTTTCCATGGATGCTGGACACTATTCCTGTCATGCCTGGAACGGAAATTGAATACTACATTAAAGCCGAAGATTGCATGAAACCTGCTCCCCATGTAGCCACTTCACCTACTTTCAAAATTACGATGCCTTCTTATTATGACGTTTACAAAGGTAATGATGAAGGACATGGCGACGTTTCCAAAAAGATCAAGGAAATAATGGAAAACCAGAAATATAGGCGCGATGCTCTTCAAAAAACTTATGAAAAAATCAAGCACGAGGGAAAGATTGATGAGGAAACAAAAAAACAGCTTGAAGAACAGGTAAGGCTCGGTGAAGAACACCAGAAACAATCCGAGGAAGCCTTGCAGAAGTTCAGCACACTTCAGGAAAAACTCAAGGACAATCCGTTTTCTTCCCCCGAAAGTCTTGAAAAGATGCAAAAAGTTCAGGAGCTAATGACTCAGATACTCGACGACGAAGGCAGAAAACTTTTGAAACAACTTCAGGAATCAGTAAAAAACACGAAGATCGACCCAAAGGATATGGAAAAATACGAACAAGCCTTTAAGATGGAAAATTATTTGAAAGGCCTGGATCGCTCAATAGAGCTCTTAACAAAAATGAGAGATGAAATGAAGAAAAATGCCATTGGAGAGGCGCTACAAGATCTTCAGAAACGGCAACAGACAATCGCATCAGAAACAGAAAATCTAGAAAAAAAGGCTTCCGAAAATAAAATTACACCGGAAGAGGAATCCAAGCTTCAAACACTTCAGAAACAGCAGGACAAAATTCGGGAAGAACTGGAAAGTTTGAAAAAAGAAACCGAAGAACTGGCTTCCAAAAAGCCCAAAGAGGGTGAACAACCGGATCCATCAACTGAAGACATGAAGAATATCTCCGATCGAATGAAAAATGAAGATTTCAAGAAAACATCAGATGAAATAAAAAAATCCCTTGAGGAAAAGCAATTCCAGCAGGCACGTGAACATCAGCAGAAGATGCTAAAATTCCTTGAAGCCCTTTCCAAGGATGGAAAGAAAATGTGCCAGACTTGTATGGGAGGCAGTGGACAATCGCAATTGGATCTATCACGCTTTATTAGACAGGCTTTGCAAGTTTCACATGATCAGGAGAGTTTATATTACAGACTCGATGGAATTCCACCACAGTTCATGCGTGGCCAGATGCCTGCAATTGAAGGAAAAATCGGCGAGGTCTCCGGGCTCCAGATGCTTGTTAAACGACAGGCTGAAAGATTGGAAGAAGCTTTGGAAACCTACGTAAAAATGAGTTTTGCAGTCGATCCAAGCGTTTTACTACCTCTGAAGGGTGTCCAGGAAATGCTTTCAGATACTATAAAAGACCTGGAAGATCGACAGATTGAAAAATCCCGCGATACTCAAAGAGAGATAATAAAGCGGTTCAACAGACTTGCAATGGAACTTATGCGAGCACAGGATCAACAGCAGAATTCTTCACAAGCTATGAATCCCAAAAATGCCCTGCAGCAATTCAAGCAACTTACCCAACGCCAGTTAAGCCTGTATCAACAAACCCAGAAAAATAGCCTTTCGCCAGCAGACCAACAGGAAATGGAAAGGCTGAGACAAATGGCAATGGAACAACGAATGATTCGCGAATCGCTCGAAAGATTAATGCATGAGAGCAAAGAACAGATGCAGACTTTAGGACGAATGGAAGATGTAATGAACGATATGGAAAAACTCGAGACCAAAATTCTTGATCCAAAGTTAAAAAGGGAAGTCGCCGAAAAACAAAAATCTATTTACGAACGGATGCTGAAAGCGCAAAAATCACTCAAAGACCGCGATGAGAAAAGCGAAGAAAGAAAAGCACAGAAAGCCGGCGAAATAAGCCAGGTTTCACCCGACAAACCTCTTCCACAAGCTGGAAGCGAAACACGTGATCTTTCACGGGATTTTCTACGTGAAATGAGGGAAAAATATCCAAAGTCCTATGAAAATGAAATCAGAGATTATTATAAATCCTTAAACCTCTATAATACAGAATTTCCAAACCCGGTTGTAAAATAATGAAAGAAAAATACTTGAGTTTCGCCAATAGCAAATTTGAGAGAGAGTGAAACATGGTAACGATGCTTGTTTTGGCAGAATTTTGTGTAAGTAAAATCACAGTACGGTATTTCGTAGATTTGGCTAACAAACGAAGTCTCCCTAAAAAAATACTGTCAGATATTGACAGTACACTATTTTTCTCAGCAGCTTCCGAAGAGAGAGACAAATGTTGAGGACCCATACAAAGTCATTCGGAAATGTGCTTTGCAAGGCGCTTTCCTCTGCGGGTCTCTTGGAAGTACACAAAACCGTGGAGACAAGCTTCCAGAGCGGCAAAAAAAATAATGGCGAAACTCAAGAAATAGTTACAAAAGAACCTCTGGCAGGGAGTAACAAAATTGAAATGAAAGCTAATTTTCAATATTCGCAATATTTTCGGAATTTACGATTTCCGAGAAATTTGTTCAAGCTCACACTTGTATCTCTTTTCTGTTGTTTTTTTATTGGCCTGACGACTTCAGGCTTTGGGATTGATTTTAGGTTCCCGCAAGGTAATTCTTCAAATGTTTCAGATGACCCGGTTTTTCTATATAATCAGGCGATGACCGAGTACAGCCTCCGGCAATTCGAAAGAGCAAAAGAATGTCTGGAAAAATTCATTAAACTTTATCCCAAGCATCAACTCTATAATCGAGTATGTTTGGAGCTTGGCCGAATCTTAATTGACCAGAGAAACCACGACAAAGCCATCGAACTTCTCACTCCAATAGCCGAGCTTCCCGAACCGAATTCCGAAAGATATACAGCACGAAAACTATTAATAAGCGCCATAGCTGATCTTCAACGTTTTCGCCAGGGGGTTGAGCTGCTTGAAAAATGGCGTTCCCAGGATCCCAGCAACGTCGAAATTGGTCGATCGTTAGCCGATTTTTACCTCCAATCAGGAAAACTGGACGAAGCTAGATTGCTTCTTGAAGGCCTGCTTGAAAGGACCCTGGATCGGGAAGTTTTTTCAGATCTTCTGAAATTAGCGGGGAAAACCGGCCAGATCGATTCTTTAATGGGGCTCATAGAACAACGCAAAGCTAGATATCGAACGGCAGATTATTTGGAGTTCATGTCAAGCTGCTTGGTTGCTTTGAAAAAGGATGAGAAAGCTGCAGAGCTTCTTAGAAGCTCACCTGAAACCAGAAACAGCGTTCCCCTTTTGCAAAAACTGGCCCGTTTAGACCTTGATAAAGGGAAATACGAATTTGCTCTTAAGTCCTACAGAGATCTTCAGTCACTAGGTCTCAGCGACTGGGAAAACACAAAAGCTATCGGGCATTGTCTTTTTCTTCTTGGCAGGGTTGAAGAGGCTATAAAAGAATGGAAAAAACCAATTGATCGGCGACCTTATTCCGCTTTCGAAAACTACAACCAGTACACACAAACTTTGATTGAGCACAAACTTTATGATCAGGCCCTGGAAGCATTTTCCGAGGCCCGAAGAATGATGAGTAATCCTGCGCAATTTGCTTCTGAAAGGGCAGGTGTCCTGGATGCTATGGGAAGACATGCGGAAGCCCTTGACGAATATTTTCTCGGACTAACGTTTGGAAATTATACCGTGGATGTGTTCGAAAAACTTTTCAAACCTAAAGTTGAAGGGTTTGATTTCAAAAAACGTCTTGAGGAGGCAATCCCCAAGAGTCATTCTCCTGCATTAAAAAGAGCTCTTGTTGAAATTTATTTCCGCCAAAATGATCCTTTTTCCATCCCTGAAATATTGAAATGGGAAGGGGAAGACGATTCCTTTGACGACCTTCTGGAGGAAAGAATCGGCCAGGCAAACGCGGGTTTCACTTCAATTTTTACGCGTAAACTAATGGTGGAACTGATCAAAAAGAAGCGTTCTTCAGGATTTGCTTACAAATTAGCGATAGAGCTTTTAAAAATCCAGGACCAAACAGATAGTGAATTAGACGAGGCACGAAAAGAAACTGAAGAAACGGTTTCAACGGAGCTCTGTCCCGATATCCTTTTGAAAACAACCCTTCTTACAAAATTTTCTGCCTTTTTATTTCAAAGATGTAATGACCCTCTGGGTGCTCTTAGAATTGCAAATCAAGTTTTGGCAGTTCCCAATCAGGGCCAGGAGCAGACAGACCGACTTGAAGCGCTAGTAATATGTATAACCGTTGAAACTGCACTCGGGAATTTCGACCAGGCAAAAAAGGAACTGGATGAAGCCAAAACTCTGGCTTTGGATCCCGAAGACAAAGCCAGAATGCTTGTCGAGGAAGCACGATTGGAAGCCTATAAAGGTGAATTTCAGGAAAGTTTGAAGATTTTGAAGGTTTTGACCGACAAGAACCCTGATTCCCTCTGGTTGAACGATGGATTAAACCTTGCTCTAGTGCTTACAGCTTTCTCAAATCCATCTCTAGGACTATTAAAAAGCTACCTTGATGGAGAAAGGGCTGCATCGGTAGGCTCATTTAGCGAAGCAATCAAGGATTTCGAATTAGTTGCCTCAGCAGCCTCAGGAACACCTTTAATGTCCGAAGCTCTTTCACGAAAACTTATTGTCAGCGAGAAAACAGCCTCTCCACCAACTCTTCTTCTGGATACCAAGGAATTTATTTCCAAGAACCCTGCTCATCACTCAATTCCAGATCTCCTGTTGATGGAATGGCGATTGATGCGGAAACTGAATTACGACGAAGCCACAATTTGCGATATTTTAAAGGATTTTCTGGATCGATTTCCGGGAGATTTAAGAGCGAGAGTTGTTTCGGCTAATATAGAGGAAATCATGAAACGAAAATCTCTCCAGGACCCAAGGAAGAATGAAGTATATGAAAAAAAATAACTTTTCAATGGCATTTTTGTGTCTGGAAAACCCACAACTTGGTATGATGACGCCGTTCATTAAGCGGAGTCGAAACAACCATTACAAGTTACAATTTTCCGAATACGCACTTTATCTGTTGATTTTCCTGATTTTCTTCACCATTCCGGCTGAATCTGCGAAAATATTGATTCCGCTTGACGATGAACAGACAGATCATTTGAGAGCTTACGGGCTTGCTTACTATGTGCTTCAAAAGGAAGCCATTAATGTTGATTGGCTATTAAATTATCGCTGTGGCTCATTCATGACTGATGACCTGCCCACGATTCGCGACCGAGCCCGCGAACTTGGGGTAAAGATAGAGCTCATAGATGACGGGGCAGCTGCAAAAATATTTTCGATCATCGAAGATGAAAATATGGAACATGTCATACTGGAAAAAGCTCCGAAAATAGCAGTATATACCCCTGATTTCACTGAACCTTGGGATGACGCGGTTACGTTAGTTCTGGAATATGCAAAAGTCCCCTTCGAAAAATTCTATGATCCCGAAGTCCTGAGTGGCGGACTTGCTAAATTCGACTGGATTCATCTTCACCACGAAGATTTTTCGGGGCAGTTCGGAAAATTTTACGGCTCATTCCGCTTCGCTGACTGGTACAGGAAACAAGTCACACAATCTCAGCTGGATGCCCAGAAATTCGGCTTCAGCAAAGTCAGCCAGCTAAAACTTGCTGTATCACGCAGCATTCGAAAATTTGTAATGGATGGTGGGTTCCTTTTTGCAATGTGTTCAGCATGTGATTCTCTTGACGTGGCTCTAGCAGCCAACGGAACAGACATAATCGCCCCGGAAATCGACGGAGATCCGATTGACCCGTTGTATGAGTCCAAACTTGATTTTTCCCAAACATTCGCATTTCAAAATTTTAAGCTCATAACAGATCCCAATATATATGAATTTTCGGATATTGATGTATCCAACAACTACGTTGGCGACCCAGGGACTTTTAAACTGTTTGAATTTTCTGCAAAAGTTGACCCGATCCCAACTATGCTGACCCAAAACCATAGGAACGTAATCGATGGGTTTTATGGTCAGACAACGGCGTTTAGAAAAAGCCTCATCAAACCTTCCATTACCATCCTTGCTGAGAATAATGACGGAATGTCAGTAAAATATCTGCGGGGGGATTTGGGAAAAGGGGCCTTTGCTTTTTACGGAGGTCATGATCCCGCTGATGTAAGCCACATTGTTGGTGAAGGACCTACCCAACTTGAACTTCACAAAAACAGTCCAGGATATCGACTTATCCTAAACAACATCCTTTTCCCAGCTGCCAAAAAGAAAGAACGGAAAACCTGAGAAAGGTTAACCAAAGTGGATTTCCGAGCTTAAACAATCAAGTCAACATGCTGAAGTCCCGAAAGAAAACCTAATAATACTTTTATGAGAATTGTTAGCGGAGCCAAAGCGACCATGAAGTCAAGTTTACGTTTGCACTGCCAAATACTCCCAATTATTGGAAAAACACTGAAGATTGTTGCTAACATATGTTGATTTCCCTTTTTCTTCCGCTGATTATATTAGGATTTCTTTCCAATGATGTCGCAGGAAGTTTTTCAAATTTTCCCTGGACAGCATTGTTTGTATGGATTTACCTCAGCGCATACTTTATCTGGTTTTTCATTCCGGTCAAACTCGAAAAACTAACGCTAGAGGGTGATTTCAACAAACTAATTTCATTTCAAGATCGACTTCCATGGTTTTTTTCGATTTTGATTTTATTATTACAAATTTTCGTTGATCCAACCAAACTCTTCCTGCCTGGCATGGGAAATAGATTTCCACAAACAATCCCCTTAATTTTTTCTGCTTGTTTCTATCTTTTGTTTCTGTGGCTTTCTTCTTCATGCTTTCATAAGGCTTTTCAAAAACTGCTTTTCTGGCAGCAAACTCCCAATGAATATTTCAGAGCGCGTGCGTCAATTCCGATTCTTTTATTCCCCCCTTTACTGATAGGAGCGTTTCTTGAAGATACTCTTTCGAGTATAATAATAATTCCAGGGCTTTCCGACCTTCCTCTGATAGTTCTTGCTCCTATTTTTTGTCTGATCCTTTATCTTCTTTCCCCAAATCTTTTCAACGTAGCCTGGCAGGCAACTTCGCTTGACGAAGGATCTCCGCTATCACGGGACATTAAAGCATTGGCAGAAAAAACCGGAGTAAAAATCGCGGGTGTAAAAATCTGGAACACTTTTGGAGAACCTATCCCAAACGCTGCAGTAGTAGGACTGCTGGACTCTTTCAGATATGTCTATCTGACCAGGTTCCTGGTAGATACATTTACTCCGGAAGAGCAAATGATAATCGTCGCTCACGAACTTGGACATTTCGCACTTGGCCATGTCTGGACTTATATGGCTTTTACTTTGAACCTGGTTGGAATAACACTCGCCTTGAGGCTATCCATATTTCTTTATGTTCCCAATCTTTCTGAAACAGTTGGATCCATAGGAATAACAATCGGAGAAATGGCTATTTTCCTTGTCATTTTCCTCGTTGTTTTCACGGCAATTTCGAGATGCAGTGAAATTCAGGCAGATCAATTCTCAGTAAGCCTGCTTGATAAAAAATACTTTGTACTTACAATGGATCGTCTGAAGAGATTTATCGGAACACCTTCACGAAAGTTTCCATGGTGGATGGAAACTCACCCCGAGATTCAAAAAAGAGTGGATTCAGTTCAAAATTTTAATGGAGATATCGCGACAATTGGGCGTCAAGCAAGGAATATTCGTATGATAATGCTTGGTTTACTTGGAATTTCCATTGTGGCAATTTTTCCCTTCCTTCCAATATTATTTGAATTTCACTGTCTTTCATTTTCTTCAAAGGAGGAACCGGGAGCGCAATTTTTTCAAAGAGTAATGGAGCTTAGAAAAAAAATTGGCGACCACCCAGCTCTCGAAGAGATTACAATTAAAAACTGTTTTTCCCGAGGAGACTGGGCGACCGCCGTTTTCGGATGTTTTTCCGCTTTTGCCGGAACTCCGGTTTTAAATCAAATCAACCCAGAATTAGAGGTATTTCATCATCCGGTTTCGCCAGAAATTGCTTTTTACTTCAACTTCGTGGAGTTTCTCCTGAAGTTTTTTGATTTCAGAGCAATTCATGGGGTACCCTTTTTTTATGAGAGTTTCAATTTCATCCAGGTATTTTTCTGTCCATGAAGAGTATTTCTGAATCATCCCTAGAACAAATTCCTCATTATCTTGTGGAGGTGAAATGAGATCGCCATTTTCTTCAATAAAGTTGTTCATCATACGTGCTCCCAACATGATGTCACCAAAAACCCGTGACACCTATCGGCAGGTTCCGAAGATATCATTAATCTTTTTTTTCATATTTGTTCTGGCTTCGCTATCAGGTATTCCTAACAAAGAAATAAATGTCAGCAGAATGAGTTTTCTGGAAAAAATCAAAAAAATCGTGTCAAATAGCTCGATTAGCGAATCGGAAGCCATGTCTTGCGGATTGATTGAACCTTGTTCGGATGGAAAATTTCATCTTGATTGGCCTGTTTCCAGATCAGTTGCAATAAAAATTTTACAGAGCATTTTAGCTAAAGTGGAAGGGTTCAAAACGCGGCCAGGAAAATTTTCAGATATTGGGAGAAATTCCGTAATGTTTGAAACGCTCAACATGGTGGGAGGCTTTTTTGCTCCTCTCGACCACGAGAGATTCAAATCCAACGCTTTTATTAGTGAAAAGGAAGCTGAGGGAATTTATTCCGCTCTAAAAAAGAGTGTTTCTTCTCTTCCATCTAAATCAGTGAAAGTGGATTCCGCAAAATCGGGAATTAGTTCAAGTTTAACCTCAGTTTCAGGCGTAGCGTCAAATTCTGGAACCACTGCTCCAGGTTCAGTTTCAAGTGCAATTTCAAGTGCTGTTACTGGAAACCCAAGTTCGGCTTTTACCGCGTTAACAACAACTTTAGCAACAACATCCGCTTTCTTTTCAAACTCAAATTCAATTCAAAGTTCGGCTTTAGCCTCAACTCCACTGGAAGCATACCCAGCCTCAGCAACCGAATTTTCCGGAACGCACTTTTCATCAGATTTCAAGTTTCCTGCATTTCCAACAAACCCATCAGAACCGAAACTGCCTTTGGATCCAAGTTTTCAGGGTGATCTGAAAATCGCTGAAGATGGAGCCCATGAAATGGATGAGAGGCTAAATTCGCTCGAAGTCGATGTGGCAGCTTTGACAGACAGTTACATTGAAAATCCCGAAGATTTAAGAGCTTTGGATATTGCTATTCAGGAAATTTATCAAGTATTAAGGGACTGTTCAGAAAAAATCAGATATACTGAATTCAATATCGATCACAGCAAATTTGACGATTCAGAAAGTAGCAAAAAAGCCCAAGAAATCGCCTCCAGACTTAGAGAAGCTAAACTTAGAATTTCCAAGCTTGAAAAGAGAATCTCTGATTTTCAAAAAAACCGCGAACAGGGAGAGAAGGAATGAAATTTCAAAAAAATTGTTGTATAGCTGGAACGTTGTTTTTATTGATTTTACTCTTCCCAAGCCAGGGAACTGCGCAAATGAAGAATCCAATTTCAACTTTTTTCAGCAATCTCCTCGATGAAACTCAAGCCGAAGTCGCGGTCGGGGAAATCCTTGAAGATACTTTCAGAAAAGAATCCGCTTTACATGGAAATGAAAACAGTATTGCAACAGATGCAGAAATCATCCAGGGATTAAGCGATATTTTGGCATTACTCCCTGCCAAACCGCAATATAATTTTAGAGTCATGATCCTGAAAAATCCGATCCCAGGAGAAATTCCATTTCCCGGAGGATTGATTGTTCTGACATCCGGACTTCTGGAATTGGCTTCGTCAAAAGAAGAAAAGAATTTCATTCTCGCAAGAAACGTAATGCATATCTCACTCAGACACCCGTTGACCGCGATGAAAAGAGAGAGTTTATACGCCAGAGCATTGAAAATTCTAAAAAAACCAATTGCCAAACGCGATCAAAACGATGCGCTAACACTTCTTCAGGATTACATAAAAGCCATTTCAATCATGGATCAACAAAGAGCTGACCGCGAAGCCATCCAACTGTTTCAAAACAACCCCCAAATCGTCGAAGCAGCAATAAAACTTCTGGAAAAATGTACAAAGGCTTTCTGGGCTGCCCTCCCCTGGGATTGGCACGACTTCTCCGGACGAATTGAGAGTCTCAAAGCGATATTGAATAAATAGATGCAAATTCACCTTAATCCGAAGTTCCGGACGCAAAATCTATTGAATTCCTGATCTGTAAACGAATTTAAGGCATTTTTCAGACGGTTTTTACTGGACAGTAGGAAAACCCTTGAAACCATCTTCAAATGCTATTTTCAGGCGTCAAGTTTACATGGACAGAAAAAGCAGGCAAAAAAGGCTTCTTTTTGGCTTCAGGTCATAACAAGAGGGCTTTTTCACTCGGGAACTTCGGCTTAATGAATTTGAGAGCTGATTTACCCAAATTATTCAGACATATAACGACGACTTTGTTATAAGACAACTAATCGAGGGGAATAGCATAATGAGGGTTGGGGGTAGATTGTACTTAGTTCTCGGATTACCCAATCGTTTCTTGTTTGGGATTTGGTTGTAATTCTTTTGTTTCTTTATCCAGAGGGTGGAGTTTAACGGCTTTAACCGGACAGATTCGTCGGCATTCAAGACATTTTATGCAATCAGAGGAGTCGATTTCATCAATAACATTTAGTCCTGTGGGACAGACCTTGTTGCAAGCATTACAATTTATACAAGCTGTTTTGTTAATTTCAAGTTTGAGTAATGAAATTCGGTTGAACATCCCTAGAAATGCTCCGATTGGGCATCCCCAGGAGCAAAATGGCCGTTTAAAAACAACCATGGCAATCAAGAAGAACACAAGTATTGAGAACTTCCATACGAAAAGCTTGCCAAGCTGATCACGGAGTGACTTGTTGATTGAATAAAGGGGCAGTAATGCCCCTCCTTCAAGGGTTCCAGCGGGACAAAGGTATTTGCAAAATCCTGGCTGCCCCATTTTCTCGGCATCAGTAATCAGGAGCGGAAATAAAACCACTAAAAGAATCAGCGCAAGAAATTTTCCCCAACGCAAAATTTTGGGGGCGCTTAATTTAGGGCCGGGAAATTTGTTAAGTAAATCCTGGAAGTATCCGAATGGGCAGGCCCAACCACAAGTGGCTCGTCCCATTAGTGAACCAAAAAATGTAAGAATGCCTATTACAAAAAAAGGAATTCCTGAAGCAATAGCCGAAAACCTTTCTTTTAAGGAGGCTCCGGCAGATACTTCACTGAAGCCATTGGCCAAAACATTTTGAACGGCACCCAAAGGACACGAAAAAAGAGCGCCTGGGCAACTATAGCAATTTAAAACCGGAATACATATTCGTTTGCTGAACCCTTTGAAAATGCTTCCATTGAAAAAACCTTTCAAATTGCCGTTAATCAAAATCGAAAAAATCAATTGAATAATATTTCTGTTTTTCATCCGATTCCTATGCACTTAGTGCAAATCATAGTTCCTATAGCCCAGATAAATTCAGGCTCACCGGCTATAACACCTAAAATTATTGCAATAATTGAAAATAGGAAAAGAATCTTTCCAGATACAGCCCACTTCTCGTCCATCAAGACTTCCTATTAATAATTTCCATAAAGATATCTAAGAATATCATTATTTTGCATGAAGCTCAATTAGTATCATCAAAACATTTGGCGAACAAAACAGGTAAGACTTATAATGCATTAAACCAACTTCCCAGAAATTTGAGATATTTAAAATCGATAACGAATCTTCCTTATTTAAACTTTTTTAAAACTTTTTTAGAATTTTTAAGTATCATTTTTAGTGATTTTTTTATACTTTTTCTTCAAACTTAGGTGGTGAAATTTTTTTAAAGTTCGTTTGTCTCAAAAAATGTGCGAAATCCTAAGGTTGTGTGATAAAGTAGGCTTTATCCGAAAATTTTGCATGGAGGTTTTAGATGAAAAGATTTCTGGTAATCCTGTTTGTGTGTCTTTGTTCGTTCTTTTCTGTTTCCACAATTGCTAATGCTCAAGGAACAAATCCATATGATGACAGAGCAACAGTTGATCCCTATGCACCGACTGTTCCCCATCCGGGTGCTTCGACAGATCCCTATGCAACTAACAGCCGTCCCCCTGTTCAACAGACTGATCCCTACTCGACTTCCCAGCCTAACGATGATTATAGACTTGCGCCTCTTGCCGCTTCCAGCGATTGGAGAGTAAGATTAGATGTTGCGAAGAATCCACGTGTATCTGCAGAATTATTAGTGAGACTAAGCAACGATTCAGATCAGGATGTCAAAGCTGCTGCTGCGAATAACCCCAAGTTAACCAGTCCATTTACCAATTGTAATGAACTTGATATTCTTGCGAATTCAGCAAATTGGAAAGTAAGACAAGCTGTTGCAAGACACCCAAACACACCTGCTAACACGTTGTTGAGATTGAGTAATGACTCAGATCAAGATGTCAAAGCCGCTGTTGCAAATAATCCCAAATTAACAAGTCCACAAACCAATCCTGGAGAGCTTGAAATGTTTGCTACTTCATCAGATTGGAAAATAAGACAGGCTGTCGCAAGACACGTAAATACTTCTGCAGAGACATTACTGAGATTGAGCAATGACTCAGACCAAGATGTCAAAGCAGCTGTTGCGGGTAATCCAAAATTAACAAGCCAATATACCAATTGTAATGATCTCGATATTCTTGCAGGTTCATCAAATTGGAAAGTAAGGCAAACTGTTGCGATGAACAGAAGTACATCTCGAAATACATTGATGAGATTAGTAAACGATTCTGACAGTGATGTCAGGAGAGCAGCAAACGACTCACTTAACTACAGATAATCAAATCCGGTAGTTAGAAGGTTTGTCACTCGCTTAAAACCAAAGACCTAGTAAACCAAAAAGCCCTCAAATTTTCTGAAAAGAAGTTTGAGGGCTTTTTTTAATGTAACCGTCGACGTAGGTCGATACCAGTGAACGGCCCATTCCTGCTCGAGCGACTGTTCGGGCAAGCGGTAGCAATTAGCCATCGCGATGACGAACGTCTTTTGTCGCCAAACCGACACAGCTCAGTTAGGCGTAGCGTAAGCGCAACCTGACTGAGCTGGTGAGCGGCTTGCCGCTCACGACCACGTTAAGCGGGCCGCTTGCGGGCCGATTAACAAAATAAAATAGCAGAATCAATTAGATTATGCCGGTAAAGGCAAGCATCCAGAGAACACCCGTAGCAACCGGTACAAGCCAGATTGCCAGCCCGTAGTAGGTTTTGACTTTATCTTCAAGTTTCTTCTCATTATATTTCATTATCACAATAGTCAAAATAAGGTTTAAGAGGAAACTTATGTATGAACCGAAGAAAACTTTATCCAGTAACGTCAGATATCCAATCTGAGGAATTGAGGATGCAGCATTCAAATGAAACATTACAGCGGCAAGAAGAGTTCCGGTAAGTATCGTGAGTCTATTAACAGCAGCTCCTGCTCCAATTGACAAGGCCAGGAATGAAATCAAGGTCATAATAATCAATGGAAAGAAAACTTTCATTGTAGCAGCAAACCGCAATCGCTTAATGGTAATTGGAAATGTTATGACAGAATACTTCTTCCTTGAATCCAAACTGGAGTCTTCCTCCACATAGGGTTCGTCTTCTTTGATGATCCAACCCGCAAGTTTAACTTTTTCATCGATTCTCTTTTCCCCAGTCGCAATTTCCATTACTTCATAAATTTGTTTTTTAACAGATTTGGAAGGGTTATAGAACTGGATCGACAGATCTTGCGAATCCCAGGGGAAGCGCTTGAAATCAGAGTCAAGATCGTTTTCAATTTCAACTCGGAAAATTTTGGTTGCAGGGTCGTCAGATTTCTGCTCTTCCTTTTTGATAATTCGCCCACCATAAAGCTCAAAATCAGTGCTGAACGGGGTATTTTCATCCGGTCCGGTCATTTGAAGTTCAAATTCAGCCACATATTTTCCGGCATTGAAATCCAATTTTCCAATGCTCTGAACAAAGATGTTGACCTCTACCATAACGGGGCCCGATGCAGTCGATTTTCCGGAAGAATTTGCCGGAGTTACTTTTTCAGAACCGTCTTTTTTTTCTCCCTTTGGGAATTTTTCCTCGGAAACTGATTTTTCATTATTGGCCAAGGTGGAAGACGAAGAAGAGGTTGAATTCACAGCCTCAGTTTCGTTAGCCTGGGCGGCTGAAACAGAAGAGTTTTTCTCACTTTTGGGGCCAGCCTCAGAAACAGGTTTGGAATCATTTTTGGAATCGGGCTTTGAGTTTTCCTCTTTTTTCGCGACTGATTCATTTTCTGAAGCAGGCGCATTAGTCACCTGAGAAGTTGTAGTTTCATCCTCTTTTTCGCTCTTCGATTGTGCCAAAACAACAAAATTCATTCCAAAGAAAAATAGTACCAACAACCAAATCAATTTTCGATTCATCTTTCCCTCCAGAAAATTATGAAAATATGAAAAGTTGAAAATAGTGCTTAAAAATCGCATTCGCAATTTTAGCATGAAAATTTTCTTAGGTAGGAAATTAATTTTTTAGTTTTGAAAAAAATTTTATACACAAAAAGCTATTAAATCCATATTTCTTTCCAAATTTTCGGGGGAATAAAAAGAGTAAATTCAGCCCTGCAAATTTTTTTGAAAAACGGTTCAATTTCCCTTGGCTTCCTTCCGATAATTCTTCTGGGATTAAAAAACCCTAAATTTTTTGAAATCAAAGCGACAGGTATAAAGCTAAAAACCCAATAAACAAGGTTTCGGAAAGAAATTAAAATGCTTCCCAGGAGGACAAACATGGGAAAACTAATACAACTGTTCAAGGGAAATCAAACCGACGCCGCTCTTCAGCTAACGCGTGAACAAACCATAAAGTTACGGCTTCTTGAAAATTCCGTGGCAAAATTCCGGAAGGAAGAGGAAGAGGTCCGCCAGGAAATCGAAAAAAAATGCAAGGATGAACTGGATCGCCTTCAGCGAATTTCTTACAAAATCCGTGAACTTGAGGGAGAATCAGAAGGAATAAGGGCATTAGCAAAAGCAAAATTGCGCAATTCCTTCCAGGTTGGGGAACTTTCGAAGGTTGGAGAAATTCCAACCAATCAAAATCCCGGAGAATTAGCCTGAAAACAATCCCACACAAATCATGGGCAATGTTTATCAAGTAATATAGGCTCAAAAATCCATACTTTTCAGGAAAGACATGAAACAAACTTAGTGAAAATGGTACCATACTCCAACCACACTTTGAAAATACCCTAACCTACTGAATATAACCTCCGTAAGAACAAAAGGGCGAATTGCAAAGCACAAAAAAGCGTTTGGAATCCGTCCTTTTACATTTATGCTAATACCAATTTCAATTAGCTCATTCATTCGACCTATTTCGTGCTTCAGGTCTGCGTAAATTGGAGTTCGGTCTGACAGAAATGAATGCTTCAACCATGCCAGTAAGGGCTCCTTATTTTCAGGAAAGTTCCTTCTTTTCTTGCAAAATATACCGATCCAACTTCATTTTGATCAAATCTATATTCTTTGAGTGATGCATATATTTTTTGGAATTGGTATAACTGGACAAACTCAACCAAAATTTCATCGTCGCTCTAACTTTGCTCAACAAGCGTATTTTGGAGATTGAAACAAGCCAAATTCTCTTCGTGATGCAATAAAATTGCTCGAAATTCAGAATTCCTGTTGTCGTAAACTTCACTTTCTTCGATTGCTCAGCTTCAAAAGCCGATTCCGTAGAGATTAAAAAAGTTTTCAGCCCAAATTTGGTTTTGAGACCAAATAATCCCAAAGTTAAGGCAGGAATCTCATTCAAACGAGTTCACGTTTCCAGTTTTTGGGAAAATGGTCTCAAGACTATATCCCCGGGAATTGGAATTCTGAAATTAAACTCCTTGCACATTTCAAAAAAAATATTATTTTTTCCCTTCGGAATGTGATTCATTCGTCCGATATTTTTTAAGTATTAAATGAATCAAGGAGGAAGGCAAGTGGTCCACCCAGAAATGATAGGTATTACAGAGTTGTTATTGGACGATAGATTCCTCGGGTGGATGGAAGAACAACCCGAAAATAGGCTTGAGCACCTTTCGACTTATGAGATTTTCTACCTTTTCCAGAACGAATCAGAAAATCTCGACGAAATTATTTAGTACTATTAAAAGGCTTCCAAGCTGAAGCCGGCTCTTTGAGTTTTAAAAATCAAATTTTTATCCACAAGTTGTTTCATTTGGGCAGGATAATCAATCGGGGAAAAAGTTTTTTTCATATAATCAACAGTCGGAAATCCTGGGTGTAAAACAACTTCTATTTTATTTTCAGAAACATCGGAAAGATCGGAAAGCAAATTTTCCCACGGGAAATTGCCTCCCCAACGGCAAATCGCTGGAATCCATTCCAAATCATACTTCCTGGAAATTCTTTCCCCAAGGAATCCAAGAAATTCCATAACGAATAGGGCAGGGCGCCGTATTTTCCTGGACAAGGAGTTTTTTCCCAACTCAGATGGCTTCCTCATGGTTCCGATCTGGTGCCTTAAAGCCCACTTACTTAGCGGTTTTACCCATCCCGGAAAAAGATGTATATGCTGATGTCCATTAATAAAATGACAAATTAATCCTTTTTCAGCCAGTTTTGAAAAGGCAGAATCAAGCAAATCCATTTTTTCCCTTATCATTTCAGGATTCGGAAAAAACAGAAAACGTGTATAGTTCCAATCTTTCGGCCTGTTGATATCAACATCAGGTGGAAATAGATTGAAATGAAGACCTATTGACACAGATTTTAAAACTTCAAACCGCTTCGGATCGAGTGCTGAATCAGGATTTTCGAAACATATTGAAACATTTTTGACACTTCCGGTTTCAACACATTTAATTATCCCATCATCAATACCGGAATCCATGCCAAAGTCGTCAGCAGTGGTATAAAGTGAGCGAACCATAGCAATTTCGTTTTTTTACACCCCTTCAAAGTGGAGAAAAGCTGGCCGCTTATTGCAAAGAGAACTGGAAAGTCTGCTCCCAGTCGCGTTGAACGGCTCTAATGCAAAAAAATGTTCCTCTGAAACAAAGGGTTTCAAGTTCTGGGCACTGTGCTTAATCCAAGTGCTCCTTTGAATCTGCAAACTTCGGCCATTTCGACTCCGTTCAAGGACCGAAATTTGATCGCCAGGATTTAAATTATTGGTATTCACCGCTGGGTCGGAAACATTTTTAAGATTTCTTTCTGCAATGATTATTAAACCCATGAAATCTACTGGGTTGCCTGAAGTAGCCAGTTAACCCTCCGAGGCGTAATCATCATAAAGAAATCCTTTACTCTCGGATCATTTGGGTCACTCATTATTTTAGCTTTGTCTTCATCAGATAAAGCCTTAAACTTTTCCGAATATAGAACCTTCATGGAAACCTTTACCCAAACTTTCGAATTCAGCATCAACTCGGATTCTGCAAAGGCATTGGCATCACGGTAACTTGTGTCGTATTCAAATTTAAGGATTTGGCCATCGTCGAATAAAAACGGCTTCAGATCAGCTGGATCAGGGTCAGGAGAGCTCATTTCCGGTTTTTCTCCCCGGTACAAGCGCCTGGTATTCTCGTCAAAGAAATAAATTGAAACGATCGGTTTTTCCTTAAAAAATGGAATATGCAGTTTTCCTTCGGTGACTTCCGGTTTGGCAGTTGCGTTTCTTAATTCATTTCTGATACCAGCCATTATCAAACGGGTCGTCTGCAGGATATCAAGCTTGTTTCGGGCTTGTGTAAAGGACATGCGAACAGATCTAAGGACGCTATAAATTGCTGTAGACAAAAGAACAATGACGCTCATTGCCACGAGCAATTCAATCATGGAAACACCTTGTTTGGAATTAACCTTCATTATATTATTCTGTTCCGTAATAGCTCAAGATTTCAGGGATTAGTGCAATTAAAGGGATACTTTGCCACCCTCGCGAAGAGCTAAGTACCAGGCAATCTCTTTGCGAACACAGCGCAGAGCTGGCGACTTTTTGCTTTAAACAACACATTTTGCATTTACTCCCCATTACTGAGTTAGTACTTCTTTCTTTCCTAAATTGATCAATAGAAATTGAATCTCGGGTCAGTCAAGATTGTAACGAACTTTAAAGTTGGAGAATCTGTAAAGGTGCGATTAAATGATCTGACATCGATTTCCGCTCGCAGAAGAAAGCTTTGTTTGGTACTTTTGGTACTATTTGTCAAAGGCTGAAGAGTGCGTTGAAAAATTATTTCAAAGCCATTTTTCTTTGCATTTTCTCTAAGAACCTTGAAATCATTCTCATTATCAAGAGTCATAGATTTTTCATATCCCAATGTTCTTGCAAGTTCAAGGGCGGAAGCCCCATATAATGTAGCAATAGTCCGGCTATCAGCTCGAACTATTCTCTTCTGGCCACTCTTTACCAAGGAATAGATCGGAAGAATTCCCGCTGAAATTAGCATAACAACAACCAGAACTTCAAGAAGCGAAAACGCTTTTTTCATTAAGTCTGTATCTCCAGGCACGAAAGCAAAAATTTTCCCCCGATTCAAGTTCTTCCCTCCAGCTCAACCTGCTTCTCCAACTCAATCATTCTCCCCAAGCTCAATCAGGTTAGATGACCTTCAAGATAACTGAAGGTTAATGGATATGGTAGTTTTTCCTATTCTGACTTGTATTGCCACTCAAATTTTCCAACACCTCCGGTTACAACCTTTGCTATGTACATTTCTTCCATCAAACTTGGCATTTTGTTCCGCCAAATTGTATTCAATGAATTATACACAATTGATCCTCCGTTGGGGAAGGAAGCTTTGAGATCCAGATATGGACACACAACCGTACCCTTTATTTTTATCTTTTTCGGACCTTTAACAATGACCGGTTTTTTGACAGAAATCAAATTGGCTTCCACATAACAGGGATCATTTTGAGTTTGCGTTGTGTCAATCAATATTTCAGGAGCAACAATCGTAATCATGTCGTTATCGGGATTCGAGCCATATGCCGCTGTCGACCCGGACATTGCAGATGCGGGGAACAAATCTCCGGCAATTACCACCGGCCCACCACCCATCATGGGACTTGAATAGATTACTCCTTTACCCCTGAAAGAGAGATTTCGCAAAACAAGTGGCTCAGGATCATTAAGAGCAAGAATTCCATTTAATTCGAGTGTCTGATTTTTTGCTCCTGACAGATAAGCTTTTACGTCATTAATATATTTGAAATCAAACCTGTCAAACGAATTTCCTCCGACTGAAATGGTGGTACGCCCACGGAAGAAGTCTTCAGTACTTCTCGGGATAAAGTAGAAATCCAAAAGATATGAATCCATGTCTTCCGGAAGTGCGTAAAATAAGTCTCCTTCGAAGAATTCCTTCACAGGGGAATTATCTATTACCGAGTCAAGCCCTGGGGGGACTCCGTTAAATTTTTCATTTTGGAGGAAAGGAAGAAGGTGTTTTTCAAGCGGCCCTTTATACAATTCCTTTTCATCTTTCATTCGACTGAGGAAGTTTCCCAAACCGGCATTGTAAGGTTCAGCGCCCCAATCACTCATGAATTTTTCATATCTTCTAAGTTCTCTTAGATTATCAGGGAAGCTTTCCCAGGCCGCAACCAATTGGTCTCGGTAACTTTTTCCAACACCCGCCAAATCGAAAATCATTGCCGCTTCAGAGGCACTGAGCTTTTTGTCTCGCGCAATATTCGGAGGAATCGGAAGAGTTGCAGGTTTTTGAGCGGGGTCAGTCCCGAGGAAGGGAAGAACAAATTCCCGTCCATCTTTCAATTTTATTGTTGTGATTCGGAAATAGGCTCTTTGGACAGGGCCATAAACCAAAGTTGGTGATAGACAGGCAGTGTTGATCTGACCACCTCTTCGAGTGGGGTTGCCAACAAGTGGCGCATAACCGAAAAGATCAAGGCCACTTTTATCTGCATCAGGATACATTCTCTTGACAATCTGTTCGGGAATGTCAGGCAAAGATTTAATCTGAATACCACGAAATCTTATCAATGACTCAAGCGCATTCGAAAAGGCCGGAACGGTATCCCAGAATGTATCGGTAAGCTCTTTACCCGCTCCCACATTTCGTATACATATTTTTATATCATTGCTCCAACCACTGAAAAGCCCGAATATTCCAGCGTCATCTTTCTCCTGACCTTCTTTGGCCATAATTTTCTTTACATAATCCTTTGTACCAACAAAATCAACATCAAACTTCAAAAATAAGTTCTCCTGACCATTGACATGACTTGTTTTAGCGGGGCCATCTGAATATTTGTCTTCAGTCAAGAGCAATTTAGTTCCATTCGTTGATTGGATCATAACCGGAAGCTGAAATTGGCTATCAGGACTTTCGCCAATATAGACACGACCGGGAGGCACTTGCGCCTGTTGTCCTATTGCCGAAAGTGCGTTTTCCCAAAAAGAATAATCTTTGACCGCATCAAAATCGTTTTTTACTGAGGTCCAACCGTTGTCAAGAGTTAAATTGTTCATCTGGGTGCCATTTAATACCCCGTCCTGGCGACCCACATTGGAGGTCCATGCATTGAAATCTGAAAATTCGGGAGAGCCGTTCTTCACAAAAAGTGTAAAATAGTTAAACGGTGGAACAAAAGTTTTTACAACCCTTAACAAGAAAACCAAAGAAACCTTTGCCCTGCGCCCATGGTAATTAACCATAGCATTGACTGCTAATTCTCCCTGTTTTTCTTTTAAATCTTTTTTATGAGTATAGAGGGATTTATCTCCCAATTTGGCTTCAACTGGCCTCAAATGGTTCAATTTTATCTTGGCCTCAACTGCAAATTCATTGGAATTAAAATTTCCCTGCCCCAACCGAAGACCATACAATTGCCTGGCGGTATCACGGGTAAAAGCAGTAAGCCTGGCAACTTGAGCTTCTTCAAGTGGAATTTCCTGATTTTCCTTCATTCCGGCATCAGCTGCCCGCAGAACCTTATAAAGCTGATTACTCTGATCATCATGATTCAATGCGTATTTTAAGCGAGCAACAAATTCCTCAACAGCAGATTCAGCCAAATTGAATGAAATTTCCGATTCATAGGAAAGGGAGGAGGAAAAGTCTTCAGATCCTGTAAAAAAAGTAAGCGAAAAAGCCACAATGAACAAAATCGTCATGGCTCCAAGCGCAAGGAGGAAAACAGAACCTCTATGGAACGAATCAATTGTTTTCAAATTTTCTTCCTTTTTTTTCAATACTCATTTTAATCAAATCAGCACCTTGTTGTCCCTCTTCCACTGCTGAACGGTATTTGGGATCTTTCTGCATTTCCTCGATGCTCTTAAGCATCGAGTTCATAGCTTCTTTCCTTTTAGGAAAGTCTTTCTGACGGTGGAAAATCATTGCTTTAATATACCAGGCTTGCATATTAATATAATTATCATGCGGAAAAGATTGCTGAACCCTATCAATTAATCGCAATGCTCCACCCAAATTCGAGGTTTTCAACATTTTGACTGCTTGTTCCATATCAGAAATAGCCCGTTTTTCAAAGGAATCTTCTGAGGATGAAGGAAGAACAGGAGTAGCTTTTGTAAAAGTGGCCACAGACACGCCAGTGGCAGAAGTAGCGTTTACAAGGGTCTCTGAGGAAGTTGAAGGGTGAACTTTGGCAGTTTTTTTGACACATCCACAACCCTCCATGACAAGAAATAGCGATAAAACCAGCGTAATCACAACTCCGCTAGCGAATCTTTCCAAGTTTGAAAAAAAATAACTTCCCATAAATTATATTAGTGAATTATCCTATGGTACAGAATTTAACTCTTTAAGTCAATTTTTCATAAATTACTGAAAGTTGAAAATCAGGACATCCACAAAAAAAATCGTCTTGACAAGGATTTTATAAAGAGAATAAAATTTTGCGATCCCTAAAATAAGGACCGGTGAAACACAAATGAATCGAAAGAATTTTTCTGTTTTATTTCTTATCCTGGCTCTAGTTACTTTATTGACAGTTGATTCTCCGCTTTTCTCGAAATCAAAAGAAAAGAATAAGGATATTGACGCTAAATTGGGTGACTCACACCATTTTTTTTCCTTTTCTGACGCACCTTATTTTACTTCTCCTGACAAGCGAATTGGCGTAAAGCTCCTGATCGATTCCAACAAAGTTGGTCCAGCATTTTCCTCTATGCAACATGTGACTCTCCTGCCCAAGGCCGAAGTAAAAAGACATCGTCACGTTTTTGTTACGGAAATCCTTTACATTTTGAAAGGAAACCTAACGATAAGGGTCGAAAAGGAAACAAAAGTTTTAGGCCCCGATTGCACAGCCTATATCCCACCAAAAGAATTCCACGAATTTTTGAATGACTCTATGGATGTTTGCCAATTCCTTCAATTTTATTCCCCATCCGGCCCCGAAGAAGAATACAGGAATTGGGAAAAGCCAACAACCGAAAATGCAACCAAAACAGCTTCAGTAACCCTCGTTGCAACACAACCAAAAGAAATAGTACAGCCTAAAATGGGCCCCATTCCAGGGAGCCCCAGAACCCTACTCGGAACTGTCACTGAGGTCAATTCTGAAAAAGCTTCTCAAACCAAAGAAATTGGGCAACCCTTGAAATTACGAATTGCAGATACGCCAGAAACCCAAGTGGGTTCCGTCAAAAACATTCCTTCAAAAGGAACATCCCAACCCACGGTTGAGGACAAATGAAATGCCCACTGGAAACGATTCTTCCCCATACTATAGCAACGGATTACTTGAAGAGTTGTGCGAGGAAAACCTTAAAAAGTTAAAGGCTGACCCGAACAACGTAACCCTTAGGTTGAATCTCGCTAAAGCATATTCGAGATTGGGCAGATTTGACGAAGCCATTCAGGAATTGAAAACGTGTATTACGGTAAATTCTCTTCCTGAATATTGGAATGAGCTGGGGAAAACATATTTGAATGCCGGTGGTTACAAAGAAGCCACTGAAGCATTTGAAAAAGTACTTGAAAAACAGCCGAAATGGCCAGATACTTTTTTTCATAATGCCCTGGCGTATCGAAGTATGGGTGAGCTTGAAAAAGCTGACGCCCTTCTTCAAAAGGCAATAACTCTTAATCCCCGCTATCGTGAAGCTCTCAACCAAAGGGCCGAAATTCTGGAAGCTTTGGGAAACAAAGACGAAGCTCTCCATTACTACAAAAAAGTTATTGCACTTTTCTTTTCCGAATACCAATTCAATGAATCAGAAGATTATAAATACGACCTTTCTGTCCTGTTTGATAATCCCGAATTCGTTGACGAATCAATAAAACGGCTTCGCAACTTCGTCCAGAAAAATCCGGCTTTCGCAGATGCCCATTATAAACTTGGATTGGCATTGCAGGAAAAAGGAATGAAAAATGAAGCGATGCTCTGTTTTCGTAGAGCATTAGAGATTAATCCACATTTTGAAACTGCTCGAAAATGTTTCTGGAAAAGGACGTAGAAAATTAAATGCAGGAAAAATCCACTTCCGGCGAAAGATTAAGACTTGGCGACGCATTGGTACAAGCGGGGTTGATTAGCGCAGACCAATTGCGGGATGCCCTCCAGAAGCAAAAAACCATGGGCAAGCGACTTGGAAAAGTACTTGTCGAGATTGGGCTTGCAAACGAGGAAAAAATCGCTTCCACACTTGCCAAGCAAATGAATATCGAATTTTTAGACCTCAATCAAGTAACTATTCCACCCGAAGTATTAACAACCATTCCAGAAGGAATTGTACGCTCACACAGTCTGATTCCGGTTCAACTGGAAGGGAACCGCCTCAAAATTACTATGGCTGATCCATTGGATGTTTTCATCATCGATGAAATTACACATCAAACCGGTTACGAAATTAATCCGGTTATCAGCCCCGAATCGCAAATTGAGGCAGCCATCAGAAATCATTTCGGTGCCAGTGATACCCTTAGAGCAGCTGTTGACAATTTGGCAGCAGAAAAACGTGATGCTTTTGTACAGCTTGACGAGCAATTTTTCGATACTTTTGAATTGAGCGGCGAGGAAGTTTCAGTCCCTATCATCAACCTTGTTAATACAGTTATTCAACAGGGAGTCAACGACAAAGCCAGTGATATTCACATTGAACCTGATGAAGATTATGTTAAAGTCAGATATCGTATAGATGGGATTCTCTCAGAATTGATGAAAGCTCCGAAAAATATCCAGAACGAACTTTTGTCAAGATTGAAAATTATGGCACACATGGATATTTCAGAAAAACGCCTCCCACAAGATGGAAGAATCAAAGTTAAGGTTAAGGACGCAGGAATCGATCTTCGCGTTTCCTCACTCCCAACTGTTTTTGGCGAAAAGATAGTAATACGTATTCTTGACAAAAGTCGCCTTCAACTGACCCTTGAACAAGTTGGGTTCGACGAAGATCTATTAGCCTTGTTCAAGCAACTTTCCAGGTCCCCCAACGGAATTATCCTGATGACGGGCCCCACCGGATCAGGAAAAACCTCCACCCTTTATGCAGCAATCAATTTTATCAAAAACGGACAGATAAACATTACTACCGCTGAAGACCCTGTCGAATACCAGTTTGCCGGGATAAATCAAGTACAAGTTCGTTCTGAAATCGGTCTTACTTTTTCCAGAATTTTGCGATCGGTTTTAAGACAAGATCCAAACGTAATTTTGATTGGCGAAATTCGGGATTTCGAAACTGCACAGATAGCAATTGAATCGGCACTGACCGGACACCTGGTTTTTTCAACTTTGCACACTAATGATGCTGCTTCAGCAGTTACCCGCCTGGTTGAAATGGGAGTCGAGCCATATCTGGTTGCTTCAGCAATGATCGGAGTAGGAGCCCAAAGATTGGTTAGAAAGATTTGTCCTGCCTGTCGAAGAGAACTCCCTGTCACCAAACCGGTACTTGAAGAATTCGGAAAGTATGACCTTTCAATTGGAAAACTCTACTCCGGAAGCGGATGTCTGACTTGCCGCAAAACCGGATACATTGGGAGAACTGCCATCCACGAAATTATGACAATAAGTGATGAAATCCATTCCCTTATTCTGAAATCCTCATCTGCCAGAACCATCAGGCAGGCAGCTATCAACAACGAAATGAGAACAATGAGGGAAGACGGATTCCGAAAAGTAATCAAAGGTATCACAACATTGGAAGAAGTTAACAGAATCACAAGAAGAGACGACCCGGAAACTCCGGCAACCAAATAAATGTCATTGACAAAGTTTTATTATAAAGCAATTGACGCTTCCGGAAAACCTTTTGAAGGTATGATGGAAGCAGAAACCAGCGAAGAAGTTGGAAACTGGCTGATAGACCGGCAGTATTATATTGTGTCTATCGTTGTAGCACCTCTCTCAATTGCTACAACTCCCTTTTCCCAATCAACCAGTGAGCTTTCCACTAAGGAGCTTAATTACTTTTTCCTCCAATTGTCCAGTCTTATTAATGCCGGATGCCCCCTAATTTTGTGCCTTCAAGCGCTTCACCGGCAACTTCCCAAAGGCCCCTTGAAAGAGATTATTAAAGATCTCAAAGAAAAGCTTGAAATGGGAAAATCTTTTTCGGAAGCATTGAAAAGCCATCCTGAAACGTTCTCCAACCTTTTTATTACCATGATGGAAGTGGGTGAAGTCGGAGGAATTGTTGGTCAGGTTCTGGAAAAATATTCCCGAATCTTCGATTCTTTTTCCAGAATTAAATCCAAATTCTGGCGATCCATGATTTATCCTGCAATTTTAATGGCAATGACATTTGGAGTCGCCACGATTCTGCTTCTTTGGGTCTTTCCGGTTTTTGTGGAAAGACTGCAAGCGCGTGGCGGAATTCTTCCTTTGCCTACAAGAATGTTAATTGGAATTTCCGATTTTTTCATTTCAATTTTTCATGCTTTTCTTTCCATTCCCTTATTTCTTCCGGTTCCAGCGGGGATTTCAATTCCCCTCTTCCTGATCCTGACAATCTATCTCATAAGAAAAGGTTACCTAATCCTGCGTGACAACCTCGAAGCACAAAGAATTTTAGGAAAAAGCATTCTTAGCATTCCGTTAGTTGGGCAAATGGCCCAAATGTCTGAACTATCGCTCTTTTCAAGCACTTTAGGAACAATGTTAAAATGTGGAGTTCCTATTTTAACTTCACTCACAGCAGTGGAAAGAGCACAAGGCAATCAGCGCTTCAAAGATACAATTAAAACCATTAAGGAAGGTGTAGCTCGTGGTGAAACGGTATCATTAAATATGTCGAGATATCGTGATCTGTTTCCTGATAGTTTGATTCTCATGGCTGACGTTGGCGAGCGCGGTGGAAATCTTGGAGAAATGCTTGAAAAAGCCTCCTCAATTTATGAAAGAGAATTGGAAGGAAGTATTGAAACATTTGTTTCACTTCTTGAGCCTGGTCTAATAATTTTTATTTCTATTTTTGTTGTATTGATGGCATTAGCAATGTACTTGCCATTGTTTGACATAATTCGAGTGTTGCGTTAAGCTAGGGGATTGTGTATGCTTAAGGATAATTTTTGGGAGATGCCAATGAAAAAGCGTGGTTTCACATTTGTCGAACTTTTGATTGTTGTTTTGGTCATAGGGATTTTGGTCGCAATAGCCATACCCAAATATCAAAGCATTGCTTCCGAAGCCAGAGCTAAGTCATGCCTTTCAAATCAGAAATCTATAGAAAGCTTAATTTCGCTATGGGAAGCAAAGAATTTCGAATTAGACGCAGGAAAGAATCGCTACGCGTGGATTGACCGCCAGGGCAATATGCGCTGGAAGCATTCAAACGCCGCACTTCCCCTTAATGAAGTTGCCAAGGATACCAAGCTTTTTATTTGTCCTGAAGCAGCCAGCAGATGGGGATATTCCTGGCCGGGTTCAAGCTACAGGTTTTACAATACCGATAATACTGGCCTTTGGATAATAGGAAGCACCGGAAACATGGGTGGACGTGGCGTGGTTTGCGCTATCCGCCTTGGCCCCAGATGGATTGGTATGAACGGACAAATGGGCGCCGATGGATCAAAGGATAGTGCTCATCATTACTGGTGATTTTGGTCATTACAAAGCAGCTTTTACCCAATTTCCAAAAATTTCTTGACAAAAGCACCCCGTCTCCAAACGGGGTTTTGTTTTAAGGAAATACTATTTTTTAAATAGAAGGAGGAAAGGATGAAAACTGAAAAAGAATGCGCGGTAATGTCAGGGAATGCCGCAATTGCAAGAGGAGCCTGGGAGGCGGGGGTAAAATTTGCGTCCGCATATCCTGGAACACCGTCAACTGAAATCATGGAATACCTCGGAACTTATCCGGAAATAGATGCCCAATGGGGTGTCAACGAAAAAACCGCAATGGAAACGGTTATTGGAGCTGCATATGCCGGAACCCGCTCAATTTGTTCCCAAAAGCATGTTGGATTGAATGTCGCAGCTGATCCATTTTTCACTGTTGCTTATACCGGAGTTGAAGCCGGATTAGTAATAATCACCGCTGACGATCCTGGAATGCATTCATCACAAAATGAACAGGACAATCGTTACTACGCTAAAATGGCAAAAGTCCCAATGTTCGAACCTTCAAGCAGCCAGGATGCCAAAGACATGACCAAAGCGGCTTTTGAACTCTCGGAACGCTTTGACACTCCTGTCCTGATTCGCACAACCACAAGAATTTCACATTCCGAGGGAGTGGTTTTACTTGATGAACGAATAGAAGTCCCTCAGAAAAAATTTGAAAGAAAGATGTCAAAGTATTGTGTTCTTCCTCAAAATGCAAGAATACTTCATGTAAAAGTTGAAGAACGATTAATGGCATTACTGGCTTTGGCAGAAAATTGTTCCTGGAATAAAATTGAAATCAAAAATAAAGAAATTGGAATCATTACTTCCGGCATAAGCTATTATCACGCCAAAGAAATCTTTCCAAACGCCTCTTTTCTGAAATTGGGCCTTACAAACCCATTTCCTAAAGAGCTGGTAAAGAAATTTGCTTCCCAAGTCAAAACCCTAATTGTAATTGAAGAAAATGATCCATTTATGGAAGAACAAATAAAAGCACTTGGACTTTCCGTAATAGGGAAGGAAAAAATCCCGATTTGCGGTGAATTGAATCCGGATATTGTTCATGAATCTCTGGCCCAGTTTTGTGAAACTAGTTTCCCGCAAAAAGCCACACTTCCGGAATGCAAGGCCCCCGTAAGACCACCGGTTTTATGCGCAGGTTGCCCACATCGCGGAGTTTTCTACAACCTGAGAAAACTGGATCTGAATGTCACCGGCGACATCGGCTGTTACAGCCTTGGAGCACTCGCACCACATAACGCCATACATACGACTGTCTGCATGGGCGCATCTATCACAAATGCACTTGGGATCGAGAAATCCCAAAAAGATCAAATTCATGGGAAGTTGGTTGCCGTTATCGGGGAATCAACATTCTTCCACTCCGGAATAACAAGTTTGATCGATACAGTCTACAATCAAGGCCGACATCTCACAATTATTCTCGATAATTCAATCACTGCAATGACAGGACATCAGCCAAATCCAGCAAGTGGAAAAACCTTGAAAGGCAAAGACACCAAGAAACTCGAAATAGAGGCACTTGTTAAAGCTTGTGGAGTTGAATTCGTAAGAACCGTAGATCCATTTGATCTGAAATTACTTGAAAATACCATTAAAGAAGCTCTGGCTTTCGAAAAACCAAGCGTAATCATTACTAAACGTCCCTGTTATCTACTAAAAGGCTATAAACCTGAAAAAACCAAAATCCTTCTTGACCGCGTCAAATGTGTCAAATGCGGAATGTGTTGGAAGCTCGGATGTCCAGCCATTGAGAAAGACCAATCTGACGGAAAGACTCAAATCGCTGCTGCACTTTGCGTCGAATGCGGAATGTGCGTAACAGTATGTAAACCGGGAGCCCTTAAAGCGGGGGAGGTCGTAAAATGAACGCACTTGGAGGAAAAAATATGACAACCAACATTTTACTTTGCGGAGTCGGAGGACAAGGAACCCTTCTAGCCAGCAATATTTTAGCGGAAACTGCTTTGAAATCAGGAAACGATGTAAAAAAATCAGAAGTTCATGGAATGGCACAAAGGGGAGGAAGCGTCGTAAGCCATGTTAAATTCGGGCGCGAAGTTTTTTCCCCGCTCATCAGAAAAGGTGAATGCGACATCCTGTTATCTTTTGAAAGACTGGAAGCTCTAAGATGGTCTGAATTCCTACGCCCTACCGGAACAATTATCATGAACGATCAGAAGATCCTGCCCATGTCAGTTTCTGCAGGAGATGCGAAATATCCCGATGATATTCCGGGAATGCTGAAAAAATCATTTGCCAAAGTTCTGACTTTTGATGCCCTTTCGAAAGCAAAAGAACTTGGAAACGCCAAATGCGTAAACGTTGTACTGCTTGGAATCCTGGCCCGAAACCTTCCGATGTTTTCAGTGGATAATTGGCTGGAAGTAATCGCTGAACGAATTCCACCCAAAATCCTTGAGATAAACAAAAAAGCCTTTCATTGCGGCTGGGAAATGGCAAATTAAGGAATACCTAATCACTTAAACTTGCGTCTTTTACGCAGTGAATAGTACAGTTTGTTGCAAATAGGGAGCCCCGTTTTGATTGCAACTCAATCAAAGCAGGGGCTCCTTTTTTTCGTTTTCTGGTGCAAACGAAATTGCGAATAATGAAACATCCTGTGTGAGAAACTCAAACCTGAGAAAAAAGTTGACAAGGAAATGAGAAATCCATACATTTAAACTAAGCTAAACTAAGTTAAGTTGTTTTCCGGAGGCTCTAATTATGATTTCAGTAAATACCCACGAAGCGAAAACACGACTATCAGAGCTCCTTTCAAGGGTTGAGTCAAATCAGGAGACAGTTGTGATTTGCAGAAATGGTACCCCAGTTGCCGAACTGATTCCCTGGGGTAAAACCAAAAATCCGTTACTTACAAGTCCAAAACTGAAAAAGGTTAAGTTTTTTGAAGATCCTTCATTGCCGCTTTCAGAAAATGAATGGCCTGAAACAAGGGAGTGAATTTATATGCTTCTTTTGGATACCTGCGCTTTGCTTTGGCTTGCTTCCGATCAGAAAAAACTTTCTTTGACCGCCAAAAACGAGATAATTAAAAATGCTCAGGAATTATTTGTTTCAGCAATCTCTGCATTTGAGATAGCAGTAAAGTCCAGAAGCGGCAAACTGAGGTTGCCTCTATTACCTTTGGATTGGTTTTCTGAAGCATTGGATTTCCATGGAATTCGTGAAATACCTGTAACCAGTAGCATTGCCGTTTTTTCGGTCCAGCTTCCTCTTTTACACAATGATCCTTGCGATAGGATTATAATAGCCACAGCACAACTTAAATCAATGAAAATCGTGACAAGTGATAAACTGATTTCAGACTACAATCAGGCAAGTGTGATTTGGTAATTCGATTCCGAATTCGAGAAAACAAGAGTTGAGTGAGGCGATGTGCCAATAAAGAAAGAGACCCTAGCGTGAGTTTATACGGAGCACAGTCGCTTCACTTCTTGAGAAATTTTGAGTAACAGAAAAAGGTGCTATTTTAAATGAAAATTACAGTTGATCAACTTGGCCCCAAGGAGTCATCTTTCAACCCCAATTTGGTATATTTTGAACGCATGAGATGAATTAGGAGTTCTTTGCCAATATAGGAATGTTTGCCCTGATTTGAGTGCGTATTCCAAAAAATCCGACCGGCCATTCCAAAATTATTTGAGCTGGAGTCTTGCAGTTGAACATCTTGAAACCTCCATCAATAGAAGGATTCCTTGTTTCAAATGCGTTAACCAAATGCCTTAAAATTTTCTCTTGACTTCGACTTTCCAAAAATGTAAAATATTAGAGTATAATTAATTTGACGTTTTATTTAATTTAGGAGGCGAAAATGTCGGTCATTGTTAATAATTCATTCCGATCACGCCTTCTATTGGCTCGAATCTAAAAGATCATTTGACCTTACAGAGTTGCCAATCGAGGCAACTCTTTCTCGTTTTGGGCCAAATTTTCCGGTGTGATTGGATCTCCTTCCATTTTTTGCCAGCCATGCTTGGCTTACGTGGGGAAATTTTTGTTCCCCATTTCTATGAAATTTCAGGAGAAATCACACCAATGCATTATTCCCAAAAACAACGTCTTAAGGAATTACTAAATAGTCTTTCCCCGGACGATCAACGAAAACTCTATAAAAAAGCGGCTCAATTTAGAAAAGAAGCCATACGTTCAAAAAAAACTGTATCAAAAAAGGAGATTACAAGTTTAAAAAGATTTTCTAACGAGGATAACGAAGAGGCTGGCGGGTTTGTTGCCTTTCGCCAGGGTAAGCACCTTTCTCTAGAAGAAGCGGCGTTACAGATTCTCGAAAAAGATTTAATTTCTTCTCAGACAATAGGGGATGAAATTGAATCAGCAGCACCTTTGGGGCAAATCGTTCAAATTGGCTCCGGATGCTGCAAAGTCAAAATCGAAAATGGAACGATTGAATGCTCTCTTCATAGAAACCTTATTCAAACCCAAAAAACTGATGTTTCCGTCGGAGATTTGGTATCCATTATCAGAAACAATCCTGAAAATGGCATTATCACATCAGTTGGAAATAGAAAAACTTGCCTTTCCAGACCTGATCCTCAGAACCCTAATATTCAGCGAGTCATGGCCGCAAACGTTGACATAGCAATAATTCTGGTCTCCTTTCGCGACCCACCTTTTCGGCCAGGATTGGTTGACAGATTCTTAATTTCCTTGGCAGAATCAGCTATTCCAGCAGTTCTGGTTGTGAACAAAATCGACTTGATCGAGGAACTCCCTGAGCGAAAACTGGAACTTGTAAAATTGGAACCGTACAACAATATCGGCATTCCGATTTTCCAGATTTCAGCCCGCACAGGAGAAGGAATTCAAGCACTTATGGAACAATTGAATGGAAAACTATGCGTAGTAATCGGACATAGTGGAGTCGGAAAAAGTTCTTTTATAAACTGTTTGAATCCCAGAAAAACCCTATCAACAAATGGTATCCGGGAGTCTGACCGAAAAGGACGTCATACCACCTCTTCTGCTGAATTACTTGAAACCGAGTCAGGGGTCAGAATAATCGACACTCCAGGAATTCGCGAGTTTGGTCTGTGGAACATGAGTCAATCTGTTGTCTGTAAAGGCTTCACAGAATTTAACGCGTTTTCGGATAAATGTCGCTTTGGGGATTGTACCCACACCCATGAAGAAAATTGTGGCGTCAAGGAGGCTGTAAGGCAAAGTAAAATTCATCCTCTAAGATATCGAAGCTATTGCAGAATTTTGAAATCGGAAGAGGTCGAATTCGAAGAGATTCAAACCTTTTTCAAGTGCCAACATTGTGGATTTTCCGTTTCCAACGAAGCTGAAGGAACTACGCAGCGCAATCATTGTCCAAATTGCCTTTGGAGCAAGCACCTCGACACTATTCCCGGAGATAGGCTTTCTGCATGCGGTGGATCGATGGAACCAGCGGCTGTTTGGGTAAGAAACAATGGTGAATGGGCACTGATTCATCGTTGCTCTTCCTGCGGGGCCTTTCATTCGAACCGAGTCGCAGGAGATGACAATGAACTTAAATTGATGTCATTAGCCATTAAACCACTAGCTCAGCCGCCATTCCCTCTGGATGGTTTAAATCAAAAAGTTTCAGGAAGCCGGGGAGGGATTTAACAAATGCCAGACCAAAACAAAACTCTTCTCTTAATTACAGCCTCCTCCCAGGAAATTCAGCGAGTACGCAGATCTCGTGTTCTGAATTTTCAACAAATAACCATGCCTTATCTTGCGACGTTTGTTCCTCAGCACTGGAAAGTTCTACATGTTGATGAAGCTATCGAACCAGTCGATCCCAACAAAAAAGTAAACCTTGTTGGGATCACTTTCCACACTCCAAGTGCTCCACACGTTTACAATCTCGCAGAAAACTTCAGAAAACAAGGAATACCGGTTGTGCTTGGCGGGCCCCACGTTACCCTGATGCCTGATGAAGCACAGACGCACGCGGACGCGATTTTCATCGGGGAAGCAGAGAATCTTTGGCCCCAATTTCTGGCAGAATTTGCAACTGGAAAGTTTGAAAAACGTTACAGGTGCATTGAACCTCCTTCGCTTGACAATGTTCCAATGTCGCAAAAAGAGCTATTTCATCGTCAGGACCACACGGCTGGAATTCTCTTCGCTTCGCGTGGGTGTAATTTTAAATGCGATTTCTGCGTTCCCGCAGTAATGTACCAAAGTCGGGTCCGTAAACGCTCCGTCGAATCAGTCGCAAGGGAATATGCTTCCTTCAAGGGAAAAGTCATCATTATATGGGACGATAACATCGCTAGCGACATACCTTACGCCAAAACTCTGTTCCGCGCTCTAGCTCCTCTACGAAAATGGTGGAGCAGTCAAGCAAGCATTCATGCCGCCTACGATGACGAATTTCTAAAATTAGCAGCAAATAGTGGCTGCAAGCAACTGTTCATCGGCTTTGAATCTGTCTCGCAAGCGAGCATGGACGGAGTTTCGAAAACATTTAATCGCGTAGAGGATTACTCCAAGGCAATTGAACGAATTCATTCACACGGAATATCTGTCCAGGCTGGAATCGTCTTCGGGTTTGACCACGATTGCAGGTCAGTATTCAAGGAAACCCTGGACTTTCTTGAAAAATCAGGAGTTCAAAACGCTACGTTCAACATTCTGACCCCTTTTCCAGGAACTCCCCTTTTCAAACGACTTGATTCCGAGGGAAGAATCCTCACATGTGACTGGAGCAAATACAATGGACGTACAGAAGTGGTATTTCGACCTAAAAACATGAGTCCCAAGGAATTGCTAGCCGGCTATCAATATGCGAACCAGCGATTCTACTCTTTGAACAGCATATTCAAACGATTGTCGCTTTCACCAGTTCAACTAATCTGGACACTTCCTTTGAACCTGGCTTATTCTTTAGCTTTCCGGTATCGTTGATGTCTAAAATTGAAATCGAAAGCTAGCAATCAGATTGCTCGCGAAGAGAATGAATTTCCTTTTTTAATCTAAAAATGACTATTTACATCCGCGGTTAAGTAGAATCCTGCTTTTACTAAGTCTGAACTCTATTTGGGATAAAACTGGACACTATCAAATTTTTAAGCAAGCAGGTATCCTACCCATAATTAAAAGTAATCACGCAAATTGATAGGTTTGATCAAGCCTCTGGCCCTGTAAACCGTTGAAAAAGTTACGTTTTTTTTCGTTGGATTGGTGTCAGTTAGTTATGCAGGGAACCTCCGTAGAAAAATTTTTCCCCTCACCAGATAGTCAGTTTTAACTATTTTTTTGGTGGAAACATCTGATTTCCACTTCACTACATAGTCGTTGATAATTAATTGGCTTCACACTGGAATTTCCATTGTTTTGAACCTTTTGTCAGGTGGTTAAACGTTCATATGTACCAAAGATTTTTGGTGTATCAGTATTCAACTGATCGAAGTTTTTTTCTTAACCCCAGCCTTTTCGTAGAACGGTCTAGAGCACAGTAGTTTTTTTCTCGAAAAGGACCACAATGCAAATTGAGAAACAAATTCAAATGAAAAATGGTACTCCTCGAAACATACATCAAACCAATCTTCTCTTAAAATCATTTTTGGAAGTCAACAATTTAATTAGCTTCGAAAATGGTGCCCTACAAAGCGAAGATGGTTTCCGGAGAATGGTCGAATCGATATCCCAATATTTTTACTCCGTTGAGATTCAGGACGGAAAGTATGGACGCACTATTCACTCACCAGGTTGTTACTTAGTAACCGGTTTCACCCCACAAGAATTTGAGAATAACCCAAACCTTTGGTTTCAGATTATCCATGAAGACGACAAGAAAAGAGTCCTGGAAAACCTTGATTCAGCCAAAAAAGTAGACATCCTCCCCCCTTTTGAACATAGACTCGTCAAAAAAAAGGGAGAGGTTCGATGGGTTCGCAATAACTCCTTTGTCCGAAAAAATGTAGATAATATTATTTTTTCACTTGAAGGAATCATTGTCGACATCACCGAAGAGAAAAGATCCCGGGAAGAAATTCTACGGATGAACCAAAAACTTGAACAACGTGTCGTTGAGCGTACTATGGAACTTCTCACAGTAAACAGCGAATTACAAATCATCTCCAGATTTCAGGATGCCATTCTCAACGGAACAAATTACCTGATTGTTTCAACTGACAAAAAGGGAATTATTCGCTCTATAAACGAAACAGCACAAAAGTATTTGGGGTATACCGCCCAAGAGTTAATCGGAAAAGAAACTCCGGCCATTTTTCGGAATAAATCAGTTTTCCATGAAGATTCCAAGCAAGAATCCTTATTTTACATTGAACCTTCAAATGAAGCCATCATTATCAAAGCTCAAAAGCAACTTCCAGATGAGATCGTATGTACTCTGTCTCCGAAAGGCCGTCCTTGCTTCCCTGTTCAGTTATCCATTACCACATTGAAAGACCATCTTGGAAATGTCACCGGATTTTTAGGAATCGCCAAGGATTTTACCCAATTAAGAAAGGCCGAAGAAGAACGGATTAAAGAGGAATTGCACATATTAAGATTGTTGAATCTCAATCAGATGATTGAATTTTCGGAGAAGGAGCTTGTTAAATTTTCCCTAGATGGAGGAAAAAGTCTGACGGGAAGTGAGGTCTGCTATGCCATTTTCGCAAACCAGCAAGGGAGTGGTTTTTCCGAATTTTCCTGGATAACCTCTGAAGGATTTGAGTTTTATGATGGAAACGAAAAAGAAGAACCCGATTTTTTTACTCAAGAACTTTGGAAAGATGCACTCCAGGAGCATTGCCCTTTCAGCATTCAGAACAACCCGGTGTTTCCTTGTTTTAAAAAGATGGTCAATAGCATTGCCATCTCTTTCAGAAATCATTTAAGAGTTTCTCTGTTTGAGGGCAATTCAATTGTTGTTGTCGCAGGAATGGCAAATAAAAAGGCTGATTATACCGAAATTGAAGCCAAGAAGCTTTCCATTCTTATGTATGAAATGTGGCGATTGGTCTATCGGAAGCGAATCGAAAAAGACCAGGAAACCCTGAGAAAAGCTTTGGTAAAAGCGCGGGAACAGGAAATAAAGATAGGGTTTCAAATTCAGAAAACACTTTTGATGGGAAAACCTCCAAAAGGAATTTTAGGGGCAAAAATCGAGGCCCTTACCATTCCCTCTCTTGGAATTGACGGAGATTTTTTCGACTTTCTAGTACACAGTAGTCAGTGTTTTGATGTTTTTGCCGGGGATGTAATGGGAAAAGGGCTCACTGCCGCATTGGTCGGAGCAGCCACCAGAAGTTATTTTCATCAGGCAATCTCCTATCTTCTTTTGAACTCAGCCCGCGGGACATTTCCTTCTCCAATTGAGATTGTCGAGAAAGTCCACTCGGAGATAACGCCTCAACTTTCCGAACTTGAAAGCTTTGTTTGCCTTCATATGGCCAGATTCGACATGAAGCAAATGCAGATGAATCTTATTAATTGTGGACACACACAAGTGATTCACTTCAGAAAGAGGAGTGGGAAATGTGAACTGATTCCAGAAACAAGCACGGCTTTAGGAATTAACTTTCAGGAAAAATATCCACAGCTTTCAATTACTTTTGGTCCAGGTGATCTTTTCCTGTTTTATTCGGATGGTCTAACCGAGGCCCGGAATCTATCCAAAGAGTTTTTTGGCATTAACAGATTGTGCCAACTTGCACAAAAATATGCCTTGTGCCCTCCTCACGAAATTGCCGAACAGATTTGTTCTGCCGTTTTTTCTTTTAGTGCATCAAAAGACCTATCGGACGACCTAACACTAGTGATAGTAAGTATAGACAACATTATTTAGGCCTGGTTGAAAACATCGGTTCTAATTTCATAATCGTCTGCTTGAAATCGCTCATTCGATAAGGCTTTTTAATAAAACCCGCAAATTTCGATTTTTCAAAATCCTTAAAAACCTCATGAAGAGGAAGATTGCTTGAAAGAATAACCGGAACATTCTCGCGGATTTCACGTATTTTTTTCAAAACCTCTCTTCCATTCATTTCCGACATTTCAAAATCAGTAATGATAAAGGAAATATCTTCTTTTTTATGAAAAAAGATTGAAATTCCTTCAGATGGTTTTGAGACTGCTAAAGTTTCAAATCCAAGTTCCCGCAGAAACATTTTTACCACGGAAATTACATTCGGACTTTCGTCAAGGATAAGGCCTGTCCCCCTTTTTTTTTGGAGAACCGGAGTTTCAATGGAAGAAACCTCAACAACGGAATTCTCCGTCTCCTTCATTTTCTCTGGCTCTATGGAAGGAAAAAAAACGGTTACCCCAGTGCCAACCCCCACCTCACTTTCGACAAGTAAACCACCGTTATAACTCTGAACGATACTGTGGACCACTGCCAATCCGAGTCCCTGACTGAATGGATTGTTGGTAAAAAAAGGGTCAAATATCTTTTCTCTGACTTCCGGAGAAATCCCACACCCAGTATCTGAAACTTTCAGAAAGGAATAGTTCCCCTTACGAAAACCGAAAAATGATGGAAACCTAGTGAAGCGCTCTGCGCTATCCAGAAGAAGAGTTCCGGAGCTTATACTAATTGAACCCTTTTCGCCAATTGCCTCATCTGCATTTTTAATGAGATCGATGAGAATTCGTCGAATCTGAGAATCATTCCCCCAAATTGGAAGAGTTTCATGGAATTTATAATCTATGGTGATTTGAGGGGAAACCATTTTTTCCAGAATAGGTCTTGAAGCGCTAATAACTTTTGCCAGAAAAATGCTTCCGAATTGAACCTGACTTTGTCCGGAATAACTTAACAGGTTGTCCGCAATTGCTGAAGCTTGCATTGCCATTCCCTCAATTTTCTGAATGAACGGAAAAACCTTTGAATCCACAGGAATATTCGATAAAAGATAGCTTGTGTTTCCTAGAATGCCGACAAGAAGATCGTTAAAGTTCTGGCCGATGCTCTTCGTCATGGCCTTCAGTTTTTCCAATCCTCCCATTTCTTGCTGAAGAAGCTCCATCTTCCGTAGTTCCGTTTCTGATTCTTTCTTTTGCCTCTCCAATTTAGATTTGTGCACAGCCAGGTCGATAGTAATTTTTACCTCCGTTTCATCAAAAGGTTTAAGGAGGAAACCGAATGGCATGGTTTCTTTTGCAATCTCAATCATTCTTGGGTCAGACTGAGAAGTTAAGTAAACAACAGGAATTTCCCATTGGGAAAAAATGGTTTTCGCCGCTTCAGTTCCAAGCATTTTCCCGCTCAGTTGAATATCCATTAACACCATATCTGGTTTGAGCACTCCAACTTTTTTTATGGCTTCTTCGCCTGAGGTGATAATCCCAAGTACTTCAAAACCCAATCGAATCAAACAGCGTTTAATGTCCATGGCTATGACAATTTCATCTTCGACGATGAGTATTTTTACTGGATTCATTCTATACTCCTTTCAGGGGGTAACATCACTTTTGGTACAAACGAAAACTGATACTTCGTTCCATTCTCCCAACAAACACTCATTTCTCCATGAAGCTGTCCAGTGAGCAGGTTGTTGATCAATTCCAATCCCAACGTCCCTTTTTTTTCAGGGTCAATCCCATTGGGGTATCCCACCCCATTATCTGAAATATTGAGGGTAATGGTTTCCTGGTCGCCTTTTTGAACGAGAATCGCAATCTTCCCTTTTCTCTCGTTTGGAAAAGCATGTTTCAAGGAATTAGAAACAACCTCATTGATGATTAATCCACAAGGAATCGCTGTTTCAATCTCAATTAGAATAGTGTCGAACTGTATTTCCAATTCAATTTGTTGATGTGTTTCCACTGTCGTTCGAACAAGACTTTCCACCATTTCTTTAATGTAATTGCCAAAATTTATTCGGCCTAAATCTTTCGAGCGATAAAGCATTTCATGTATTAACGCCATCGTTTTTATCCGGTTTTGACTAATCTGGAAAATTTCCGCTACAGCTTTGTCATTGATCTTTGAAGCTTGAAGCCGCAATAAACTGGAAATCACCTGCATATTGTTCTTCACCCGGTGATGTATTTCCTTTAACAGGAGTTCCTTTTCCGCTAATGACTTTTTTATTTTTTCCTCTGCCTGTTTTCGCTCAGTATTATCTTTTGCAATAACCACTATACCGACGAATTCTCCCTGGCGGTTTTTCATTATCGCCCCCGAAAAGAGCACCAGGAAGGTCAGCTCGTTTTTCTTCATCATCACCGTTGGGAAGTCATGCAAAATCCCTTTTTTTTCGAGACTTTCCCAAGCTTCCCGAAAATACTTGGAATCGGCACAGGGAAAAAGAATTTTGTAAGTTTTTCCAATCAATTCCTCGGTGGTCCATCCGGTTATTGAGGAAACAGCCTCATTTACCGTTTTGATTTCTCCATCAGAGGAGAAAACCAACAACGGATCGGATAGGGAACGTATTATGTCAGCCGAATAATCATTAGCAGCTGCGCTTTCGCAACGACTCCGATCAAGATCTTCCGCCATCCGATTGAAGGAATGGGCCAGACTCTCCACCTCGTCATTTGAATCAATCTTCGCTTTGGCAGTGAAGTTTCCTGAACCAATTTGTTTCACAAATTCTTCCAACAACAGAATAGGTCGACTTAATCGGCGGGAAAAAAACAGGGACACTACCAGACCCCCCAAAATTGTGAGACTAGCTGCAAACAGAAGAATATAAACGACTTTCTTCCGAAATTTATTGTACCCTTCGAGAGAAAGTCCTATATGAATCCAGCCCCAACGGATTTCAGAATAAATTAAAGGGCGCCCATACAGATAGATTTCTTCTTCGCACAGGGAATTCGTTTCAAACACCCCGATTCCCATTGCTCTCCGGGGTCGCCAGGAATTATCAAGATTTTCCTTTCGCCAGGAACCGGACTTTACAATCAGTGAAAATCCATCGTTTCTGCTAATGACGATAAACTTGATGGTAGGTCGATCTGCGATGATTTTCAGACAGTGATCTATCATAGAACTGTAATTCTCTGCGGCAATGGCAGAATCGGTGGTCTGGGAAATCGAGGAAGTCAAGATTTCCCCAAGGGTTTTCAGATTTTCTTCGAGAACGGTATGCGACACCGGAACCAAAAAAGCAATGAACAAACTTACCGTAAAAATAATCAAACCCCATGAAAAAACGGCGGTTTTGAAAAAAAGCGACCCGCCTTTCTGAAAAGTCAAATTCTCTAAGGATGTTTGATTCGACGGCAAGGTCATTTTTCCGCCTTCCCTTCAGCTCTTGGCATTCATTTTGGTATTCCAGGGTAATTGGAGAAGAAGAGCGGAAAACGGCTGTCGATGCTGTGATTCGGCAATATATGCTGCCAGTTTTGAGGCAAGAGGGCGAGATTTTCTCTCCCGGGCAATCCGGACACAATTCTTAAAAAAAAGAACAAGCGAATCTGTACTACCGGAAGCCATTTGGGGTTGTCCCAAAAATGCAAGAGCAACGCCCTTGAAAAAAACGAATAGATACCACACCTTGGAATCTTGCATTTCCTCTCTCCCTGAAAAGTGGCCACAAATTGCTTAATTTACCAAAATATAACCGCTTTTAACCGGGAAAAAAATAGTAAGTCCTAGCTATTTTATAGGTCAGTATCTATTCGCAAACCTTGGAAAATTATAGGGTGGCTACCATTTCAATCTCTACTAGAGAATCTTTTGGCAATTTACCAACTTGGACACAAGAACGTGCGGGAGGATCTTTCGGAAAAAATGATCCATAGATTTCGTTTACTTTACCAAAATTTCCCAAATCGGAAAGGAAAATAGTAGCCTTAACAACTTTAGAAAATTCACTTCCACCAGCTTTTAATACTTCCTGAAGATTGGCCATTACCTGTCTTGTCTGCCCCTCAATTTCGGTCACCTCTATTTTACCCGAAGTGGGGTTAATTGGTATCTGACCAGATGTAAAAATAAATCCATTCGCGCATATTCCCTGGGAATAAGGGCCAATTGCTGCGGGAGCTTTTGAAGTTGAGAGAATCGATTTCGTCATTTTTTCCTCCGATGGTATTAATGAAAAACACATTTAGAGACGATTAAATTTTAGCTGTTTTTAATTTATTTTTCCAGGGTTGATATTTTTTGTTAAAAACGGTTAAAATATCAAGTAAAGCGGAGGAATTCAAATGTCTTATTCCATAAATAGATTTCAATTATTTTTGATGGTTTCTTTTCTTGGGTTGGCTTTCCTTCTTCCGGCTTTCTCAGCCCAGGAACTGTCGGAAATAAACATGACAAGAGATATCTTAAACAAGAATTTTGAAAATATTAAATTCATTATCGGCTATTCCAGTCGGATGCTGGAAAATGCAGAACCCTTCAGCAAGCCGAATTATGCCAGACGGTACAAGTTCGAGCTCTCTGATGAAAACAGTCGAGCTATCCTCAGTATCCTAAGAAAGGTGGGTTATGAATTCAAGACACTTTCCGGCGTAACCTGTCACACAGAGATTAAAGAACTTCCCGAGGCTTTCAAAGGCATTTTTGCAAGCATCGACACTTTAGACACCGGAGTAAAAAGGTCTTTAAGAGCCATAAAAGATCACAATTCCGCCCTCTATATTGCATCGGCACAGACTATCAACAAGGAAGCCAAAAATATGATTCAAGAAATTGGAACCCTGGAAAAAATTTTGGACCAGGCTATTCATGATTCGGATATGAAACATGAAGATTTGTAAATCAAAGATTTTAAAGCCCTTTTTAGGAGCTTTTTTTGTTTTTTCCCTTTTTATCGTTTTTCCCTCCTATGGAAAAAATGTTAAAGAGGAGCAAAAAAATTTAACCTCAAACGGATCTGTTAAATCCCTCGTCCAAGAGGGATTAAATTATTTAATCCTTGAAGATTTTCAAAAAGCTGAGGAAGCCTTTTTAAAAGCAAAAACTTTAGACCCCTATTCAGAAGAATCATATAATTTTCTTGGACTTCTATATCTCCAACAAGGGTTGTACCAAAAAGCCGAGGAAATGTTGACTCGAGCGATTGCTATTGAACCACTTTATGCTGAAGCACTTAGAAACTTGGGAAAGTTGTATCTCCAACAGGAAAAATTTTCAGACGCGGCTTCTTATTTGAAACGCGCTTTTTCACTTGGTCGGAACCAAGCATATACAGCGTATCTCTTGGGAATGGCCCTATATTTTTCCGGTGATATTCCAAAAGCAATTGAAGCCTATGAGGAAGCTTTCCTGATTGATCAACACCTTCCTGTTGAGGCCCATTATAACCTTGGAGTAGCTTATCACGAAAGTGCCAGATACCTTGATTCAATTAAAGAGTATGAAGCGGTTTTAAAAATTTCCCCTGACCATCTCAATGCATTAAATAACCTTGGACTTGTTTATTCCATGTTGGGAGAAAAGGAACGTGCAATTGAGCTCTTCAACCGGGTTTTAAAGATTGACAAAAATAATGTAAAAGCCCGAATTAACATGGGAAATGTCTATCTTAGCACTAAAGATCTAATTGAAGCAGAAAAAATTTACCGTTCAGCAATTTCATTGGACAATAAGGATATTAGTCCAAGATTAAATCTTGGGGTAGTTTTTTTTGAAAAAGGAGATTTTGCCAAGGCAAAAACAGAATGGCAGAACATTCTTGCAAGTGACCCCAGTAATCTTCGTGTTCTTTCAGTAATGGCTTCAGCTTTCCTTGAAAAAAAACAATATGACGAAGCAATACGCATTTTTAAACAATTGGTGAACTTAATGCCAAAAAATGGTGGATTAGCAAATACTCTGGGTTACCTTCTGGCGGACCAGAATAAAGACCTGAAACTGGCAATTGAACTAGTTGAAAAGGCCATAGAACTTGACCCGGCAAATAGGGCAACATATCTTGATTCCCTTGCCTGGGCTCATTACCGACAGGGTGATTATAAGAAAGCGAGAGAAATTCAAAATCAGGCTGAAAAGATTTTTCAAATTTCCCACGAACCTATCTCAAGCGAGGTTCATTTCCACATGGGAAGAATTTGTGAAAAAATGAATGACCTGGAATCAGCTTTAAAAGCCTATCATGACGCGGTTAAAACCAATACGGACCATGAAATGGTTCAATTGGCTTCAGACAGCATTCAAAATCTGGAAAGAAAATAATTGACCGTTTATCACACGCGACTGGTTCACTCTGTTTTCAGAGGAGCTTCATTGCGGAAATTATTTTTTCCCATTGTACCAGTCCTTAACTTATCGAACCGAATGCGCTTATTTACTGCAAAGCTTTATTTTTCTAAAACACTCCTTCAAACCTTTTATTAAGATGATACCGGAAACCGAAGCAAGTTCTTCAAGATTTCTTGCAGTTTCATTGCTTTTTTGGTTTTTCCTTTTTTGGTTTCTTCCAACAATAAATACATTCCTCCCAGAATTCTCTAAACCAATTTCCTTTTTTCTTTCATCTATCATTCTTATATCCCTTGTTTTCTCCCTCATTATTGGATCATCAAAACTGCTTCTCCACAGAAATCATTATTTATTTCTGGGGATAGCATTTTTACTGCTCAACTTTTTTCTTGCTAAACCATTAATTAATAGGACAAAAGCAATAAACACAATCTCCAAAGCCCCAGGTGGACTAATGTTGGTTTTGCTTGCAGAATTTAATCAACCAATCTTACATTCGGAATGGGCCATAGAGGCAAGGAATCATTATTTTTTTAAATTTGAGGAATTCCTGACAAAAACATTTCCTGAAAACACTTTTCAAATCCTACTTCTTTCTCTAACTCAAATTTTTATTGCTGCGGGAATCGGGCTATGGATCGGCAACGGAATTGACAAACCAGGACACTTAATTCCGGTATGTATCGTTGCAGGACTCGCCGATACCTGGAGTGTTTCGGCAGGTGCGACCTCCCTGATAATTCGCTCACCAATCATTCATCATTTCCTTTTAAGATTCCCCTTAATTGGCTCAACTACAGCAGAATACCCATTTCTAATAGGCCTCACAGACTTTCTTTTCTTCGGGTTATTCTACCGGGCTTCAGTCCGCTTTTCTCTGGGGGAAAAGAAAAACATCTTCCTTTTAGCCCTGTCATTCGTCATTGCAATAACTGCCGCCATTTTTTGTGGAATTGGAATTCCGGTATTACCATTTTCGGCAGGCCTTTTTTTAATCGCCAACTGGACAAACCTAAACCTGAAAAAAGAAGAAATACTACAAATATGTCTATTTCTGTTAATGGCAGGCTTATCAGCATTTATCTTTACAAAACTTTTTGTAAATTAAATTCTTCTTTTATCGCTTGAATTTCAATGGATGTAACCGAACTGCAAAAGCGCGAATATTCCAACCAGCAATATCCTTAAAACTCCAAAATTCAACTCCCATTTGAAAGTCAAAAACCCATCCCATTCTTTCATCACAGGAATCGGCCCAAACATACCTGACATTTTTGTTTTTATAGAACGCTTTATCCATATTTTCATTGATTCCCCCACCGCATCCTCGCTGTAACAAACCACCAAGTTCACTTCTGTTCGGAGTTCGCCAACCATCCCCTAATTTATTTATCCATTTTTGAGCATCATTCCAACTCATTGAACGATCGGGTCCTTCGAGCCACTGAAGACCTGTAATGGAATCACTTACAACGCCATCCCATGAGCGTACAAATCTTTCATTCTGGAAAGCTCCAAATGATGGGATGATCAATGCAAGAAAAAGAAAAACAATTTTTTTAAAAATGGAAATTTCCTGAAATTTTTTTATTTGGGAAAACAACATTCTGCCTCCATTATCAAAGTCAAATTTTTTTATTGGAGAAAAAGGGGAAAGCCCTCGAGGATTTTGTCCACGAGGGCTTATATAAGCTTGGCAACAACCTACTCTCCCACACAGCTGCCCATGCAGTACCATCAGCGCGTCCGGGCTTAACTGCCGAGTTCGGAATGGGATCGGGTGTCTCCCCGGCGCTATGATCACCAAGCATTTTTTTCTTCATTAAAATTAACACATCTTCTCCAGCTAACCTTCCCTTACTCATGCAACTGCAACATCACACTTTCAAATTAACCAGATCCAACATGTCTACTAGTCTTTTTAATCGCTTCAAAAGTAAAATCTTCGGGGTATTAGGATCGTTACGCTTTCACCTCACGGCGTTTACACTCACGACCTATCTCCACGTCGTCTTCATGGCCTTGTTCCTAATAAAGGCTGGGACTCTTGATTATTTTGGAGTATCGTAAATACAGTTTTATATCTGGGTGAGTTGTAATGCATCGCTCTTGCGCAAGCTGCATCCAGACGATTATTGCCAACTT
>JADFXM010000040.1 GCA_015233565.1 Candidatus Rifleibacteriota bacterium | reverse complement strand
TGAGAGACAGGAGGGTTTTGCCAGCCGGCAAAGTTCTGGAAAAGCGAGGAAGAAATGGTGTCTACGGCATCAGGAACGGTGGGGATCTGAGCAAGATCAGCCGGTTGTTCGGGTTTTCGCATAATAAATGAGTTGTCTATCACTGTTCCAATTCCATTTTCCTGAGCTGTTTGAGAAATATAGGCTGCTATTTCATTTTTTATTGCGTCCAGTTGGGTTTTAGTTTCCTTGCTGTTAAGATACACGACAGAATAGGCTGACTCCTCTGCTGACTCCAATTCTTCAGATACTTTTTTTAAATTGTCATTGTAAGTAAACTCTTCAGCGTCATATCTCTCGACGTATTCGGAAATCAATTTTCCGCGTTCTCTCCCTCCTTCTCCTTTTGCAGTTGTGGCCATAAGTTGGTTTATAGTCATTTCCTTTTTTGCTAAAAAGTCTGCTTTTTCCTTAAGCAGCTTCTCCTGCTTTTTTTTCAAAGAATCGATGATTGGACGGGCTTTGCGCCAAGCAGCTTCAAGCTCTGAGTTAATTTGTTCCGGTCTTTTGGAAACGGCTCCTGGTCTGATAAATTTGGAATGGGAGTAGTCATAGCAAGCCATTGAAGGGTGAAGAATCATCAATAAACGGAAGTCGACTTGTCCAAATGTTGGCGAGGGTGTGGCTGAAAATGAATTTGTACAGATCAAAACCATGATTAACAGAAACGTTTTTTGCATGTAGCCAAATTTTGCGGAGCCCCCATGCAATAATTTTGTTATATTAACTCGGCAATCATGATCGACAGCATTATTGTAAGATATTTCATGAGAGATCAAAATTTTATCTGATTTGATTACATCACATTGCTCGAAATGGTTTTTTACAGAACCGGGTTTAAATAATTTTAATGTTGTTGTATTAAGAAATTTAAAAGGTTTTTCATTATTGGCAATCATGTTGTCTCCTACCGATTTGTAATTGAATTCATAATTTCAACAGCTTTAAAACGCGCATCTTCAGCACCAAAGGGAATAGGATTAATAAAATCCGTGTTTTGAAGCCAATATTCTTTGGCATTTGCCAGCCACTTGTATGCTTGTAAATCTTTGTTTGACGTGGGTTTATTCCAAAAAGAGAAATGACAATTTTTAAAGAGTACTGAGTTTTCTATTCGTGGAGGGAAGGCTGGTAATAGGCCAGAAATGTCAAGTATGAGGATATTCGGATAAATTTCCTTAAGTTTTTTGTAAACTGCGCGAATGTTATTCGAAACTTCAGTAACTTGAGGAAAAATTGAATAAATCGTAGTTAAACCCAAACGGCCAGGAACTTCTCGGGCATCCAAGTTAATTCGCTTTTTTGCAGTTTCAATTTTGTTTTCGAGTTCATTTTTTTCATTGAAAAATTTTTTTGAAAGGGAATTTTTTTCTGCACTGGATTTGGAATTTGAAATCAAAACAGAATATTTCTTGCTTAATATGGTCAATTCGTTGGACATTTTTTTTATGGCCATATTGAGTTCCTGAAATGCTGGTTCACCTCCTGAAATTGGTTCGGATGGGGTATCAAGAAATCTATGAGTTCCCCAATCGAACTGCTTAAGCAAAGGGTGGACCAAAAGAAGTAATCTGGAGTCGATAAAGATTGCCTTATTTCCCTCGGCAACAGCTTGAAAAGCGGTACAGGAAAACAAAAATATGAAAATACGACAAATTCTTCTGAACTTCATTTTCCCCTCTTTCTTCCCTTTATTTTTCAAAGATGTGCTTCTTGGGCTAAAAACGTCTCGTAATGACACTTTGGGCCGTAGATTATTTTGATGATATCATTCTTTGATGGTTTACTTCAACTTCAATTTCATCAGAAGTTGCACATATGGTTACATCTCAAGGACTTACGATAACACTTCCCATGCGGATGGGAGATCGTCATGTTCCGATAACCGCTTCATTAGATGGTCTTTGGAAGTGATTTGCCAAATCCTTGGGCAGGCAATTACAAATGTTTCAGTTGCTTCCTTACTCCTTTTTTCAAGTTTAATGGCAGTGTTTACCGCAGGGCCCAGGACAGTGAAATCTCTTTTCCCGTCATGCCTTCCCATAATTCCAAGTAGGACTTGTCCCATTGCGACACCAATTCCGTTGTTGATTGTAAATTTATTTCTTCCAAGCCTTTCCGCGTTCAAGGAACTCAATCTTTTCCTCATTCCAAGTGCAGCTTTTAGAATCCTTTCCGCAGGGTGCTCCTGGCCAAGGGTTGGAAGGAAAACAGCAATAATTGCATCACCAATGAATTTGTCTATTGTCCCTCCTTCAGCATCAATGGCTTCTTCCATGGCAGTAAAATAATCGTTAAGAAGCTCAGCAATTTCCTGTGGTCCATATTTTTCAGTAATTGTTGTAAAACTTCTGATGTCAGATACAAGAATGGCAGCTTCCGTTCTCTTTGCGTGCGTCTTTTCAGACTTTGAGATCATCGACAATGTTAAATCAGATAGAAAACGGCTAAGATATTCTTTTTCTGCCAAACTCTTTGCCATTCTGTTAAAACCTTCACACAGAAAGCCGATTTCATCGTCACTCGAAATGTGCACCTGAGCTTCGTAATTCCCTGAGGCAATTTCCATAACTCCTTTTCTTAGCTCAGAAAGGGGTTTCAAATAAAATCGTTGGAACAATAAAAGAACAAAAACTGCTACAACGGCAGGATAGGCTGTCGAAAAAATCTTCCAAACCGATGGAAAATAATTAAATTGGGTTACGGGAGAAAGTACCATTCCTACCGAAGGGGTTCCTGAGATTATTCTGGTAAGAAAATAATATTTTTTTCCGGAAAGTCTTACTATTCCCCTCTGAGTGCCATTTCCCTTGCTTATGGAGAAAAGAATCCGCCTCAAAGGTGCCAATAGTGACACCCGGTCTGGATAGACATGGAAAAGAAAGTTGTCAGTTTCAAGGAAAAGTAATTTTGGGATTTCCGATTTACAGTCTCGATTGATTTCATCAAAAAAACCGGTTCTTCTAAATTTGTCCTGGTCCATTGCTATATAAAAGAACAATGGATTAGGCCTTAGTTTGTTGGGGCTTTGATGAAGAAAAGTCCAAAGTGTGTTATGAAAAATTTGAAAACTTAAGAAACGATCCTGGTCAAGAAACAATTTGTACAACTTTTCGCGCCCCATAAGAGTTGCTGCCAAATCCGGAATTATTTCGTCCGCATCTTCGATTTTTTTGTCTTTTTTGCGTGAAGCTTCGATTCCAATATGCTTGGCAAGGTAAATCAAAAGAAATTCAAATGAATCCGCCACTGTTCTTATCGTAAAGTCTACCATCAATGGGTTCAGGTAATCTATGCCGGTGGCAAATACCTTTTGTATAAATGGAATTCTATATTTTTTCAAAATTCGTTGCATTTGTTGGTCGTTGACTGGAATTTTTCGAGTATCAATAACATTTAGCATTTCTTTCAATCTTCCGCTCAGATCACCAACGGAAAAAGCAACGTCTCTGTCAATTCCACGAAGTTTTTCTTCCATATCATCGAAAATTCGATTTCTTCTGAGGGTTTTAACTCGTGTTCCGTCTTCCATTGCCATAAAAATCAAACCTATTGTTGGAACGAAAATCGCAAAAATTAGTACAAAGAAAAATTTGTAATTCAATGAGGGATAACCACCAACAGCTTCCCGAAATCTTAATCTGAAAGCGGAAAGAAAAAAAAGAGTAAAAATAAATCCTGAACAAACGGGACCTGAAACCAATTTCACCAGATTAACACTACTGTCATCCCTTGAAAGAAATATTATCTCATTGGATGCTTTCTGTGTCTTAATGAAACCTGAAATTTTTCTTTGGTATTGAACTACAGACGCATTTTTCTTTTGTAATTCAGGTTGTATAGCTTCCTGGAGATATTTGTCAGAAAAAAAACGCTTTTCAAATTCTTTTTGGGGTCCAAAGAAGAAAGTCCCTTGAAAAGGCCTAATTAAGCGAGAAAGGATTTTTTTTCTCCAATTGGTGGTCAATTTAGAGACTGGAACAAATACCCCGAGTCCCCCATAATTTTCCCGGGGATAATATTCCTGGGTGTTCCCACCCCAATAAGCTCTTTTAAAAGCTGAGGCGTCGGGATAGGGATTTTTCTTAAACACTCCATACAATAATAGCCCGGGTAGGTTATGTAGTCTAACTGCTGAAACTCCAAGCCTATTTAGCGTAATACACCCAAAATAATTTACGGTTCCAAACAAACCAAGGTTCGCTAACTCTTGAGTGTCCCAGTATTTCTTGAGTATTAATGAGTTGGTATTTCCCTCAACGCATTCTGAGTATCTAATCAAAAATGCCAATGATTCGGCTTCGTCAGCGGAAAAACCCGACGAAGCAATCATTTCTCCAGATGAATCAATAAAAACACTTTTCAGACAATCACCGAAATCCCTTTTCAATCTTGCGTTTATAAGCTTCACACTATTTTCATCGATTTGGGAAATTCCTCGAAGACTTTGGCAAAGTCGGTCCTTTGCAAGAATTGAAAAATGCGATTCTCCCGCCAATATTTTGAGGTTTGCCAATAGTTTCTCTTTGACCGCGCTCTTTTCTCTTTCATTTGCTTCAATATTCAGAAAAAGGTGCAATAAGAAAACAAATAAAACGATTCCTATTACGAAAGGAAAGGCTTTTTTATCGGAGTTAGGAATATTTTCGTGATTAATAGTCAAATTTGCCCCTTGTTTATTTCGAGAAGAACAAACTCCTCGCATCCGTGTAATCCGAAAATTTTTACCTCACCGCTTTTACCACGAACATTTTTTAAGGGAATTTCCTCCCAATGAAAACCTTTTGGTGCCATTTCAACAACTTTTTCTTCAGCAATGACAAAAGGGATCCCATTTTTTCCGGCAAGTTTTTCCAGTCTGGCTGCCACGTTCACTGGGTCACCAATGACCGTGAAATCCAGTCGCTTTTTTTCTGACCCAATTGAGCCAGCCAGTGCCGTTCCTGCGTTAATTCCAATGCCGAAAGTCGGAATGTCAAACCCGCTTTCAACGGCCTCTTTGTGCCATTTGAGAAGATCTCGTTCCATGTTAGCAGAAGCTTTAACAGCATTTTCACATGTTTTCCCGAACTCTTTTTCATCATTCGGGAAGAACAAAATCATCGCGGTATCCCCGATGAATTTGTCGATTTCACCACCGAAACGTTTGATCACAGCTTCGCAGATACTAAAAAACCTATTGATTATTATCATAGCCTTTTCCGGAGAAAGCTTTTTTTCGTAATCTCCAAACCCTCTTAAGCCTGCAAACATTACTACCACGGGTTTTAAACTAATTTCGTGGGCACGTTGGGCTTGAACAGAGGCAATCAAACCTTTTTTTAAGAATGAAGACATCTTGGCTTTTTGGCGTAAACTTCCTATCATCAAATTATAACAATTTGCCATTTCAGCAATTTCGTCTCCCGGTGAAATGTTAGCCATTTCAACAAAGTGCCCGCTTTCAATCTGCTTTAATCCCTCTGCCAGATCAAAAAGTGGAGTAAGAAAAAATTTTCCTAAAATTTCCCTAGCAAGGAAACCTGCCAGCATTGAAAAAAGGAAGAAAGAAATTATCACTACTATTGCAAGTCGCAATTCACTTCCAATCTCTCCGACCGGAAGCAAAAGGGCAATTGTGCCTCCCAGATTTCTCAAAGGTCGAGCGATAACCAGAGCCTCTTCACCGTTATGTTTGATTTTTCCTTTGATTTCCCGATTTGTTTCTTCGACTCGTTTCAATAATTCTGATATTTCACCTCCTTTAAGGGAAATTTTCTCTGCCGCACGATAAAAAGACTTGATTTTCATGTCTTGCATTTTTGTACAAGCATTTCTGAATGCTTTTCGTGAAAAGATTTCATCGTTAAAGAACAAAATCAGAAAAGCTAGTTTTTCACCTTTGGATAAATATAGAAAATTTTGAAAAGCATACATTCGATTTGGACCCAATTCAATTTTTCGTATTTTTCCCAGGTTGATTGGAGCCCTTCCGGCAGAAAAAGATTTTGACTCTGCAATTTTTTGTATTTCGAAAGATGTTTTTTTTGCAGCTAATGCCGGTGGAATTGGGTAACCGTTACTTTTCAGGAAAGACTTTATTATTTCAGACATAAGTTGCTCAAAAGAGCCTCGTTCCCTCTTTTTTTCCCAACCATACTCAAGGATAGTGCCTCGGACATGAAGAAAACTATACCTGAATAAGCCATAGCTTTTTTCATAGGTTTGCAAAATCGAGTGCATTCCATTGACATCAGTTCCCTGATGGAAAATAGGTTTTTCACTAAGAGCAAGGCATTTTTTTTCGAATTCTCTTAAATGGCGGGCAATTTCATCCTGGAATCTTTCAAACCCGATCTCGAGTTTTCGCTCAACCTCGACAAGAAGATTTCTTCGTTCCATTTCAAAAAATTGATAACCATAGATCAGAAGCGCAAATAGCGGAAAAGCGATCATAAGAAAGACAGCGATCGCAAACTTACGGGCAAGCGATAGACTGAATTTACGAAAACGGAAAGCCAGAAGAATAAATTCTATCGAAACAAATAATCCATATAAAATCAAAGCGATTTTCGTGATAGTTATCAGCAAAAAATTGATTTTTGCAAAGTTGGAGCGAACATTTACGACTAATAACAGGTCTGGATCTTTACTCCAGAATCTTCCAAGCGAAAGACCATTCCCAGTTATATATGTATCAGAGCCGGTTCTAAAGTTTTCTCGGAACCAGTTCAAGAAACCTGGGTTAAGCGAATCGTCTCCAACGGAGATTTCTCGGGACTTCCATATTCCTCCCACTGATTCCTCGTCTTGGGACATTTCCCGAGAAGCCTTTCTAAGCTCCCAACCACGTGGCGAATTAAAGAGTGGCACTAAAGCCAGTAAATAGCCTATTTTCTGGGAAGGATTTTTCGCATTTCGAAAGGAAGTGGTGAAAATCAAGTGTCTTTTATTTTGAAATAGGATTTCGATGGGTTCCTTCAAAATATTTTTAAAGCTTTCTATGGAAAGAAGGCGACTTATTTTTGATGAAATTAGCATATCGCATCGCATCAAGTCTTTTTTAGTTGCTAAATCCGGTTTTAACAAAGTCACTCCAAATGCTTTCCAGACATTAATTCCCTCGGACGGGTTTATTGGAAAGAGTTTCATTAACTCTCCGGAGCTGGAATAATAAAAATATCTGGTTTGATTCGGAAATCTTTCCACCAAAGACTGCTGTACTATTTTTATTTCCGTATCTTCAAACTTTTCAAAAGCAAATTTTCTACTGATTCTGCGTGCTTCTTCTCTGAATATTTCTGTATGGTCCAGAGCTTTTTCCAGTTTTCCCATTAGTACAAGGCCACGGTCTTTTAAGCGCTCATTGCGAAATTTAAGCGCACTATTTTCGAAATCATTTAACAGGCCTTTCAATAAAAATAGAGGAATGACAACCGTAATTGCAAAAACTCCTAATATGAGCAACCACCTAGTCATTACTGATTTTTTTCAATTTGAGGTGATGAATATTTTTCGGTTTCAATTCTGGCGAAAAAAGCAGAGTTGTTTTGAATCCATTCTTCTGTTTGTGTCATTGTGCTGCCAATAATGTCAATTGAAGAGGATAACCCTTCAGGAGTTTGATTTAAAGCGATTTGTTCGCGGATTAATTGCACCTGATTTTCTATTCTTTCAAGCTCCAGGTCTACGAGCCTTAAGTTTTCTTCCGCATGGGAAAAATTCTCAAGTCTTTTTTGCCTGATTTCCAGATTTCCTTGCAAGGAGTGTTTGAGCGTTTCCGAAACTGAAGAGTCATTAAGTTGCTTGGTTAATTCAGCTATTTCAAGTTTAATTTCTTTTAAGTTTGTCAGATGAAGACTGTCTTTGATAAGCTTTTTTGAAATCAAAAGTTTCAAAAAAACTACCGAAAGCTGGTTAAGACTTTGAAGCTTGCTTTCCCTGGCAAAGTTTTGGTAAGCCTCTGAATTAGAATCCATTAATTCCCCGATTTCTGAAAGGTTCTTATTCAGAGCTTTCATTTTATTGTTTGAAAAGTCGTCAAGTTGGGTCGCAAGCTTGGAAAGTTCGTTTGTCTCTGAAAGTTTTTCCTGATCATATTGCTTTGCGCGTAGAGAGTTTTGAAATTGTGGATTTGTTGACACCAGCCAGAGGTAACCCAATTCCAGTGCTCCTCCCAAAAACCAGAATCCGGGATTGCCAAGACCCAACAAGCCAAAACCTGCAAGTAATACTTTGTTAATAGGAATGGCCCCCATTAAGGGAAAAACGTATTTTGCATTAAACGCTTCAGACAAATAATCCAGAAAACCAAATTCTTTCTTTTTCATATCTGTGCGCAGATGCCTTTTTCAATTTTCAAATATTCTTCCGTGGTTGCTTTAAGAAATGATTTAAATTTGGGGCCATCCTGGACTTGCAGTGGGGAAACTCCAGGGTCCCTTCCAATTTCTTCAGATATTACCGGAATTATTTTCGCAAGTCTTCCCGGGCCGGGAGTAAAAATAAATATTCGGTCACCAAGATAAACTGCCTCAGCTACAGAATGGGTGACAATAAAAACTGTTGCTTCGACCTCATTCCACAAATTTGTGATCAACTCCTGCATTTCAAGTCTGGTTGGTTCGTCAAGAGCAGAAAAAGGCTCATCCATTAATATAATGCGTGGTTTTAGAATTAAGGTTCGGGCGATTGCAACCCTTTGTTGTTGTCCACCTGAAAGTTGACAGGAATATTTGTGTTCGTGGCCGTCCAAACCGACTTTTTTTATCATTGCCATCCCAAGATCTTTCATTTGAGAGGAAGATAACATATTTGATGAGCCATTGATTTTTAATCCGAATAAGACATTTTCCAGAACGGTCATATGAGGAAAGGAACTATACTTTTGAAATATCATTCCCCGATCTTTTCCTGGACCATTCACTGGTTTATTTCTGATAAGAATTTCTCCTGAAGTTGGAGGGCCGATTTCCTGAAAACCCTGGATCAGATTTAAAACGGTCGATTTCCCACATCCGGAAGGGCCCACTAGAGCAATGAATTCACCAATTTCAGGAATATCTTCTATTTCAAAATTGATATCCTTTAAAGCACAAAATTCCTGGGGAGTACCAGGGTTGAATACTTTGGTTACATGCCGAAAAATAACTACAGGTGGCTTCAAAGGATTCTTCTCAAAAATTGAATGTGAATTACCCAGTTGAGAGGAAGTTTTAGGGGGAGCAGCATTTTCAGCATTGGGTGAAGCTTCAGGCAGAGTGTTCATTTCAATTCAATAATCCCTTTTACTTTTAATAGTTTCGAGAATTCGCTTAAATACTTTTGTGGAATTCAAAACATTTTTGAAATTCGAAAAATTCTGGAAGCTTTATTGATCTCTTTCAAGTGAATTCCAAAGTCCATCTTTTCATTGTACAATTTATTGTTTCAGTTTTCGGTAGGGAAATAACCAATCTCCAATCTTTTCCCAAATTTTGTCGGTTACAAAAGCAATTACAACAATAACGATCAGGTTCAGATAAAATTCGGCAGTAAGGCTTCTTTTTTGGCATACGATAAGTGATGCGCCAATTCCACCGGCGCCCATATCGACCATTTCAACAAGCATTATATAGCTCCAGCCTATTCCAAACCCTAATCGCATTGAATCGTAAATTTTAGGAAGTGCTATTCCTAACAGAACTTGAATTACTGTCTGGGATCTGGTGGCTCCTAGTGTGTATGCTGTTTGAAGATAAACATTATCAACTTCGTCAACTGCTCTAACAATGAGGGGGATAAGGTAAATACCAAAGGCAAGCGCTAGAAACATAACTTTCTGCCTTTCGTTCATTCCGAAAACGATCATTGACAGAGGCACTAGAGCTGGGATTGGGGTGTAACCCCCAAAAACTACAATCGGAGTAAACATTGATTTGAATTTTGAAAAACTCCCCATCAGAATTCCCAGAGGAAAAGCCACCAATATTGCAACCAAAAAACCTGCACCAACACGGGAAAAGCTCATCCCGATGTTTTTCAAAAGCGTGTGGCTTGCAAGCATTTTTGGGATTGCCTGACAGACTTCCCCGGGGCTGGGTAATAAAGTCGCTGAAAACAAGCGAGTTTCAACTTGTTCATATCGAAACAGGCACAATTTTTGCTCGGGGTCAAGGTTTTCGGGTGATTCCTCTTTCAAATTAACTTTTGCGCCGCCACGTCCGTAGATTGTCTTTGTAACGGAAGATGAAGATGTCTCCCCAGAAGGCTTTTTAGATGTTTTTCCATTAGAGGTTTTCTCCGGGGGAAGAAATTTCCCCGCGGGAAGTTTAATCAAAACACCCTCTTCGCGGGCTTGGATATTGAAAGGAAGAACAAAACGCTGCTCTCCGACTATGGTGAAGACATTTCCGGTTTTTTCGTCATATTCCGTTTTTGCACCCGGAATGAAAAAACGGGAACCACTTTCAACAGACTCATAGAATAATGGGGATTTGGCGCTTTCTTCCAGTTTGCCTTCAGGAAGCTCAATAGTTAGAGTTTTTCCCCAGGTTACAAAGGACCAAATCATTAAAACCAATAGAATTGGCAAAACACCTAAAAGGGCGCTGTGAAACGTGCTCACAGAACCCCTAATTTGGAAAAAATTCTGAAAAACCGAAAACCCCCTATTCACCTTTTATTGGCCCCTTATGCTTGAAAAGCCTTCAGTTGATGTGAAGGTTTTTTCAAGGTCTGTGATTTTTTGTGAATTTGCTGGTATATCTACAGTGTCATTTTATTAAGTCAGTGTTTTAGGCTTACTATTGCCCTTCCGGTGGAAATACTGAAATTTCCACTCTGCGATTAAGTGCTTGATTGAGCACGTCATTGGAATCGCATGGGACCTCCCATCCTTTTCCTTCCACTACAAATTTGTTTGCATCAAATTTAAACTTGTCAATCAGAGCTTGTTTCACACTGTTGGCTCTTTCCAGGCTGAGTTCCTTTACCATTGACTCTGGAACCTTTCCTTTCATTGAACTGTCGGTATGTCCAACAATTGCAACAACAGCTCTTTCATAGGCTCCAACCAGGCGTGCAACTTTTTCAAGTGTGGCTTCGACGTTTGGATCATATAATGTGTTTTTTATCGGGCGACCAATATCATCATATCCCGGTTCAAAAATATTTGCTGAGTTTGGAAAGAAGCTTATTCTAACGGTTTGGGTAATAATCGGAGCTTCTGCGCTTAATTTTTTGTATGTAGTCGGAACGAATTTTGAGACATTTTTGTCAACGTGATCTTTGAAGGCTCCCGCTTTTTGAAGGTCTTGGATAACGGAAAAATCCATTACCTGGTTGAAGGGAACGGCTTCTGAAATCAGGTTAATTTCTTTATAAGCAAAACAGATGTTATTCCATGTTCTTTCGAAGTTGGTTGGATTATTTACATTCAAAAAGAATTCGCGGTTTTCTGCAAAGTTGGTGGAATGTGCATCGTTTTCCATGCTTTTGACATCGTCAACTTTCATTCCATAGCCATCTGCGAGCCATTGAAAAGCTTGAGCCTTTAACTTCGGATCAGAACACATGTCCATTCCTTCAAAGATTCCAGCAACGAGACCTTTGACGATTTCTGGTTTATCGCGAGAGAAGTCTGCTCGTATTGCCCAAACATCTGTAATCAGCTTATTAGCTTCTGCGGTAGTAGTTAAAAGGTGTGTTCCGGCAACTTTTTCAGGAATATTGTAAATATCCGGTGCCCACGACACACAGGCGTCGATGCTGTTGTCCGAAACAAATGCTGCTGCTGCTTCGAAGGCGCTGGAGGTATACTTATGGGTTACTTCCTTTATTGGAATTCCAGCATTGATAAGCAAATTTGTGATGAAATATTGCGATGGGCTATTTTGGGCATAAACAATTGTTTTTCCACGAAGATCGGCCACCGAACGAATTTTTGACCGAACAACGATTCCATCGCCACCATTGGACCAGTCGACTTGTTGAAAAACACGCGGGGAAGTTCTTGAATCTTTCATTAACCCCGGCGCAAAGAGTGCGATCATGTCCAGAGTTCCCCATAAGACATGGCTTGTTCCGGTCACATAGGCGTCACGAGCTGCAACTGGATCATCAATCAACTTCAGGTTGACTTTGAACCCGTATTTTTTGAAGAAAACACTTTCTTCATTTGGTGCGAATCCATGGTTGGCAGCAACTATTGGAAGCCAGCCGATCCAGACGTTTATTGGAAATACGACGATTTTGTCTTTTTCGCTCCATTGATAAGCGGATGCACCTTTTACTGGAGGAAGTGTTTCCTTCGCGACGAATTTGTACTCCTTAGCGGTTGTAATGCTAGCCTTATCAGGAGCTTCAACTGCCGTCTTCTCTCCCTGAAGAGGTTTTATAGGCGCCTCTTGTGCAACAACAAACTGGGTTAAAGAAAAGAAGATGGCAATGACTATTTGAAAAATAAAATGCTTTTTAAAACAAAATTCTTGTATCATTTTATTTAAGGTTGACATCACTTGCTGGTCGGTCCCATTTCCTTTTCAGAAACAGGGCGAGCAGGGTTAGGAGTTTCTGAAGAAGTATTTACTGAAGCAGGAGAAGTCTCGCCGGTATTTACGTCAATTCCATACACCGAAGCAAATTCAGCGAGGGCTTGATCTCCCAACGCTGCCTGCTCATTTTCTTTCAATTGAATTCCACTTGTGTCAATTGCTCCGGCTGCAACACGGGCTCTGCCAACTGAAATATCATGCTTTTGCTGGATCGTCTCTGTAACTCGGGAAATTGAGTCCCCTGCAAGACTAATTCCTGAAATCATTCCTTTTGCCATGGTCTGCAGTTCAGCCTGGGCTTCCATCATTTCAGATTCAGACAAGAGATTTTGAAGTTTTTCAATTTTTGCCTGGGCTTCACGAAGTGAGACATCGCGGGTTTTTTCAAGATCTTTGAAAGTTTTTTCCGCCATTTGCAGTTGTTCGCCATTTTCATTAGATTGCTGTTTTACGGTTTGAAGTTGAAGGGCGAGTTGTCCTGCTACTGCCTTATTGCCGGCTTTTAGATTTGCAGCGATTTTTGCCGCAAGTTCTTTTTCCTTCTGCTGAAGGTCTCGAACTTGTCTCCTCAGTCTCTCAACAAAAGCAGCATTATTGGCCAGATTCTCGTTAAAGCGAGAGATTTGAGAACGTAGATTTTCCTTCTCCGCTTCAATCAAAGCTTTGGGATTGTTAGCCTCAAGTCCGGAAATAAAAAGACTGAAGAAACCGCGGATCAAATTCATAAGCCTCGAAAACATAGCTAATCTCCTTTATTTTCTTTTTAAATAATTTGTTTCACTATACCAAAATTATTTTATTTTTTCCATTTACTAATACGAACCTATTCCATTTTTCAAAACAATGATTAAAATTATGTTTAAGCAGATTTTTTTAATTCCCGGATCCAAACTTATGTTCCATAAACACCAGATTAAGTTTGTGCATTTTTTACTTCCACAGCGATACTGCTTTATGTACACTCGCCAGGGACATTATATAGGAACTATGATATCGTAATGTTGCTTTGACTTCGTAACGATGAACAATGCTGATGAAGTGTACAACTCCGTCGACAAAACAACTGCTGAGGTAAATAATAATGGAATAGTTTCACTCAAATCAGCCTTTTGGAAAATTTTAATGAAATCTTTTCTCCTATTTTTCCGGAGTAAAAACCTGAATTTCGACTCGCCGATTTAATGCGTTATTTTCAGGGTCATTTGGATCTGCAGGTTCACTCCAACCCTTCCCGTCAGCTACAAATTTTCCACTCGGGAACTTGTACTTCTTGATCAAAGCCGCTTTAACCGAGTTTGCCCGGTCAAGAGAAAGCTCCTTTACAGCCTTTTCGGGAATTTTTCCTTTCATTGAGGCATCTGTATGCCCCAAAATGGCTATCATCGCGCGCTCATACTGCCCCACCATTCGACCGATCTTTTCAAGAGTGGCATCAACACTTGGGTCATAGAGGGTGCTGGGAACGGCTGTTCCAAATTCATCATGTTCCGGTTCGAAAATATTTGCTGAATTGGGATAAAAATTGATTCTTACCGTTTGTGTCAGAACCGGAGCTTCCGCCGAAACCTTCTTATAGGTAGTAGGTGCAAAACGAGCGACCTGAAAATTTTCCTGGTCTTTGAAAGACTCGGTTTTGTCCGCTTCCTGGATGTTGGTAAAATCCATTACTTCGTCGAATCTGACCGGAGTGTGAATTAGTCCCAATTCTCGATATACCATGGTTATATTGTTCCAGGTGCGTTCAAAGTTTGTTGGGTTATTCTTATTTAGGAAAAACTCTTTATTCTCGCCGAATGTGGTCGAATAGACATCTTTTTCCATCGGCTTTACATCTTCAACTTTCATCCCATAGCCATCAGCAAGCCATTGAAAGGCTTTTGCTTTTTGCGATGCATTTTTTAGCATCGCCATACCTTCAAATATCCCAAAAACCAGACCTTTAACGATCTCTGGATGATCCTTTGCAAAATCGGCTCGCACTGCCCAAACATCTGCAATTAGCTTATTTGCCTCTGAAGTTGTGGTTAAAATCCTTGTTCCGCTAACTTTATCGGGAATATTGTAAATGTCGGGAGCCCACGAAACGCACGCGTGAATCGACTTATCTGCAACAAACGCTGCAGCGGCTTCAAAAGCGGTGTTTGTAAATTTATGGCTCACTTTGGAAGGGGAAAGCCCGCTATTGATTAAAAGATTGTTCAGAAAATATTGGGAAGGGCTGTTTTGGGCATAGACTACGGTTTTTCCTTCCAGTTCGCTAACTGAATGGATATTTCCTCGAACGACAATCCCATCACCGCCATTTGACCAATCAATCTGTTGAAAAATACGCGGTGCAGTTCTGGAGTCCTTTATCAATTCACCCGCAAATAGCACCATCATATCCAGGGTTCCCCATAGGATATGGGATTTCCCAGAGGCAAAAGAATCTCGAGCAATTATTGGATCGTCAATCAGTTTCAAATTTACTTTAAAACCATATTTTTTAAAAAAGACGCTTTCTTCGTTTGGAGAGAAACCGTGATTAGCAGCTACGATTGGAAGCCATCCAATCCAGATGTTGATAGGAAATTCAACAATTTTTTTCTTTTCATCCCAATCGTAGGCGGAAACCCCTTGAACAGGTGGAAGTCTTTCCTGAGGCACGTATTTGTACTCCTGGACGGTCGTGATCCCTTTGGAGTCAAATGCCTCCACTTTCAAACTTTCCGACCCGGTATTTGGAGGTTGGTTTCCGGAAGAATTTGCAGAAGAGTATCCGGAAGAAAAATCAAAAACTGATTTTTTTGTGTCGTTAAAGAACATCTTTGTTGCAGCAAAAAGGCAACCAGCTATGAATAAAAGCATGACAAATTTTCCAAGAGGGGTAGGACCCATTTCCTGATTCACCCAAATCCTCCAAAATCGATAATTTTTACTAGATAAGACAGGCTAATAGTTCTAATAAGCCATTGTAAAGCATTTTTCGCTGATTCCATAATATAAACGAGCGATCAATATCCTTTAAAAGATAGATTGCAAAAAAATTCATGCATTTTTTTTTGAATTTTTCCTGAAAGTCTCGGAACCAAAAGAATAATGTGATAATATAACTTTCCTGACAAATAAAGGCAATCATTTGAAAAGAAATCCGGGGAATTTTCTTTACTATCAAAACGTTGGACTTGCATTTTTTTTGTTACCCGGTTATCCTTCATGCTTCTGGATACGGACTTAAAAATTACATAGACATTCGCGACGCATACTACTATGAAATTCTTGAATAAAAGCGGGAACTCCAATTTATTTCGTTTGCATTAATTCCAGAAGGAGGCCCTAAATGGAAATTAAAATTAAAAGAGCCTTATTGAGTGTTTCGGACAAAACTGCAATTGTTCCGCTTGCTGAAGCTTTGTCAAAATTTGGCTGTGAAATTATTTCCACTGGTGGAACAGGTCGACTCCTGGAAAAAGCTGGAGTAAAGTATACAGAGATCGAAAAGGTAACCGGAAACCCTGAATGTTTTGGAGGAAGGATAAAAACTATTTCCTTTCAAATTGCCGGGGGACTTCTTTTTGATCGGGAAAATGATTTGGCCGAAGCTGAAAAACTCAATATTAAGCCAATTGATATGGTGGTTTGCAACCTTTACCCTTTCAGAAATTTTTATGAGAGTGGAGCAGAGCTTGAAGCTCTTATTGAGAACATTGATATTGGTGGTGTTACTCTTATCAGAGCAGCAGCCAAAAATTTTAAATACGTTTCGGTTGTGACTGATCCAGCCTTATATCCTCAAATACTTGATGAATTAAGTAATTCAAATGGCTCTATTTCATATGAAACTCGCTATTGCTTGATGCGCGAAGCGTTCAATCATACAGCTGATTATGATTCATGCGTTGCTTTGGCGATGGACCAAAAACAAGGAATTAATAGCGTTAGATTACATTTTACAGAAGGAAATCCTCTCAGATACGGAGAAAATCCTCACCAGAAAGCCTGGGTGTTCAAGAAGTCGGAAAATGGGGCCATTCATCGTGGTTTTCGTAGCCTGCACGGAAAAGAACTTTCTTTTAACAATTTGATAGATACTAATTCAGCCATAGATTGTATCCGAGACGCTCAAAGGCCAATGTGTTCAATTGTCAAACACAATAACCCTTGTGGTTTGGCAGAAGCAGCTTCGATTGAAAGAGCTCTGGAACTGGCCTGGGAATCAGATCCGGTTTCTTCATTCGGGTCGATAATAGCATTAAACAAGCCAGTTAATCTTAAGACGGCCAAATTTTTCAATTTTGATAGTCCTGATCGGGAGAGCAAAAAGTTTGTTGAGGTGATCATTGCTCCTTCTTTTGATGCTGAAGCAAGCGAATATCTTTCCCTTTCAAAGAATTTAAGGTTAATTGAGCATTCCTTTGGAAAATCATCTCATGCTATTGATTATCGTATTCTTGATGGCATATTGCTTGCGCAGGAGTGGGATGAAAAACTGCTTAATGAATTGGAACTCAAGACACAAAAGCCCCTGGAAGGAATCACTGATGGGCTTATTAAATTCGGTATCAAAGCCGCTCGGCAAATAAAATCCAATGCTATTGCCATTGTCAGGGAATTGGAAGATGGCTCAATTCAACTTTTGGGAATGGGAGCCGGGCAACCTAACCGCCTTGAGTCCACCAGGCTGGCAATTTCAAGATGCCGGGAAAATCTCTATCGTGAGGCAGGTGAGAAGGATTTTTCTGCTGAAGACCACTTCAGGTATGAGATGCGACATGCACTTTTAATTTCCGATGCGTTTTTTCCTTTCTCAGATAATATAGAGGAATGTGCTCGAGCTGGAATCGAAAATATTATCCAGCCGGGTGGTTCCATTCGGGATCCGGAAATTATTAAAACGTGTGATCGTTTGAAAATTGCTATGGTTTTTTCGGGGATAAGGCATTTCAAACATTAAGAATCATATTTTTTTGCTTCGACAAAATGCGTTTCGTAGTGACAAAATCAGGATTTTTTGTGCGTTTTCCTTAGCGCACACCTTAAAATACTTTGAGGAGGCCAGAATTGAATTTCCTTGATCGTTTTTCTTCACCTCAGCTTCAGAAATTGCATAGTGGAAAAGTTCGAGATAGTTTCAGAATTGACGATCGCACACGAATGATTGTTGTTTCTGACCGACTTTCAGCGTTTGATAAGGTTCTAGAAACCCCAATTCCAACTAAAGGCGCTATTTTAAATGGAATTGCTAACTTTTGGTTTGAGAAGTCGCAAGATATTTGCGAAAACCATTTTATTGAAGTCATTGATCCAAATATTTCACTTGTTAAAGAGGCCGAACCGATAAAAGTGGAAATGATTGTCAGAGGCTTTTTAACTGGATCAATCTGGCGGGAATATGAACGTGGGAAACGAATTTTTTCGGGAGTCAAGCTCCCTGATGGTTTGAAGAGAAACCAGAAACTGCAGACTCCTATTCTTACTCCGACTACAAAAGAGAAAAATGATCGTGAAATTTCTCCGGAGGAAATTCTTCAAACTGGGCTGGCTGATCCGGGAACCTGGTCGAAGATGGCTGAAATTTCACTCAAACTTTTCGAACGAGGACGTGAGCTTCTTGAACCGAAAGGATTTCTGCTGGCAGATACAAAATACGAGTTTGGAAAAGTCGGTGGAAAAGTAATTCTTATTGATGAAATACACACCCCGGATTCATCCCGCTTTTGGTCGATCGCTAAATATACCAAGGATCCAATGTCAGTCGATTCACTGGACAAAGAATATGTCCGGGAATGGCTGAGAAAAAATATTGTAGATAGTGCATATCCTTCGGTTCTTCCTCCTGAAGTGGTTATTGAGACCACGAAACGATACAGGGAAATTTACAGCATCATCACGGGTCAGGAATTTCGAATTTCCAATACCGAAGTCAAAACCAGAATTGCATCCAATCTCATCGCTAAAGGACTGATTAAACCGGGATATGTGGTTATTTTCATGGGGTCACCTTCTGATATCGTTCATGCTAAAAAAATTGCGGATGTTGTTGAATCTTATGGAATAAAAACTGATTTAAGAGTGGTATCGGCTCATAAAAATGGTGAAAGAATTGCTGAAATGGTTGCGGAATATAATGATTCAATTGAACCGGGAGCGGCGATAGCGGTTGCTGGACGATCAAACGGATTGGGAGGAGCGCTTGGGGCAAATCTCAACATTCCGGTTATCAGTTGCCCTCCATTCACCGGAAAAGATGATCTGATGCTGAATATTAACTCATCGCTTTTTATGCCTTCAAAAATTCCCGCTTCAATCATTTTAGACCCCGAATCAGCGGCTCTTGGAGCTTTAAGAAGTTTGAATATTCCCTCGCTTCGCGATAAATTTTCTCAGGAAATAACGCGAATGAAAAAATCCCTTATGGTGGAAGACGAAAGAATTAGAAGGGGTTAAATCGTGCAGGATAAACATTTCAACGCGCTTACAAGTATTTCTCCACTTGATGGCAGGTATTCTGATAAATCTGCTCCTTTGAGAAAATATTTTTCTGAACTGGCTCTTATTTCCGCAAGAAACCGTGTTGAATTAATGCACCTTTTGGCTCTCGACGAAACAGGACTTTTTCCGCCCTTGTCAGAAATCGAAAGGGCATCTGTCCAATTATTGATTCCGGGAATTTCCGAAATTGATGCAGTTCAGATCAAAAAAATTGAGAATAAAACACGACATGATGTAAAGGCATTAGAATATTTTCTGCGGGAACGTTTGGGGCTCCAAAATCCCAATTTAATCCATTTTGGCCTGACCTCCGAGGATGTAAACAATATTGCATGGTCTTATCTTTTTGATTTATACCTTAAAGAAGCATTGATTCCCAGAATTAAGCAAATGCTTAAAATGCTTTGTAATTTTGCCAAGGAAAATAGCGAAGTTCCATTTCCAACCCGGACTCATGGACAAGCGGCTTCTCCCAGCACGGCGGGAAAAGAAATTGCGGTTTTCATTTCCAGGATTCTGAGGGTTTTTCGATCTTTGAAACGGTTCAGATTTAGAGGGAAACTGAATGGAGCCGTTGGCAATTTTTCAGCGCTTTGGGCGGCTTTTCCAAATTTCAATTGGCAAATATACGCAAAAAATTTGGTGGAATCGTTTGGGTTCGAATTCAATCCAGCAGTGACTCAGATTGAAGACCATGATTCCTGGGCTGACTTTTTCGATCTTGTGCGGCGACTTAATAACATTGTAATTGATCTAAACCAGGATATTTGGAATTATCTTATGTTGGGCTTTTTTTCCGAACAATCAAGCCCAAACGAAGTTGGGTCATCGACCATGCCTCACAAAGTGAATCCGATCAGATTTGAAAATAGTGAAGGCAATATGATGATTTCAAATTCCCTTCTAAGTATGTTTTCTGATAAACTTGTACGTTCACGTATGCAACGGGACCTTTCAGATAGCACTGTTACCCGAAATATTGGGGTTGCACTTTCTCATTCCTGGCTTGGATTAGGGGAAACTATGAGTGGTCTGGAACGGGTCAGAGTAAACTCCATTGCTTGCCAGAACGACCTAAAAGCAAGACCGGAGCTACTTGCTGAGCCGATTCAGACAATTCTTCGAACAAAAATCGGAGGTGACCCTTATGATTTGCTGAAATCTTTGACAAGAGGCCACAAAATTGATGAGTCGGGAATCAGATCATTTGTCGAATCATTGGAGATCAGTGATGAGATAAAAGAACGTTTGCTGGCGCTTGAAGTGGATAAATACGTTGGAGTTGCTCCTGAAATTTGTCTTCGAGTAGTTTCTGAAACTGAAAAGGAATTATAAAGTCATGAAAATTGCATTAATTGGATCTGGTGGACGGGAAGCTGCAATTGCCTGGAAGCTCAGGAAAGATGCGCTGCCGGAAAACGTATTCGTACTTCCTGGCAACGGAGGAATCGAAAATTCCATCCCCATCAATCCTCTGGATTTCAAAAAGGTTGAAGAGTTTATCGAAACACAAAAAATCGGTCTAATAATTGTTGGCCCTGAAAAACCGCTTCAGTTTGGTGTTGTTGATTATCTGAAAAATTCCGGAAAATTGGTTTTGGGCCCGAACAAAAAAGCAGCCTTACTTGAATCTTCCAAATGCTACGCGAAGTCTTTCATGAAGAAATATGGAGTTGCAACTGCTGATTTTAAGGAATTCAGCTCACCCAAAGAAGCTTTTGATTCCATTGATCGTGATAACCCTCAAGTAATAAAATTTGATGGCCTGGCTGCTGGTAAAGGTGTCTTTGTTTGCAAAGACTTTTCAGAGGCGACAGATGCTCTTCACAAGATCGAGAAAACCTATGGTTCTGATTCCAGAATAATTGTCGAGGAAACCCTTTCTGGACCGGAGCTTTCAATAATTGGATTTACCGATGGTAAGAGTTTTTCGTTAATCAGCCCTTCTCAGGATCATAAAAGGCTTTTAAATGGAAACAAAGGTCCAAATACCGGCGGAATGGGAGCCTTCTGTCCAGTTCCTTTTTGCGACAAAAGTTTGGTCAAAAAAATTGAGAAGGAAATTATTTTTCCTACCCTTAAGGGAATTCAAGCTGAGAAACTTGACTACCTAGGGCCAATCTACTTCGGAGTAATGATTACTCCCGATGGTCCCAAACTTCTGGAATATAATGCCAGAATGGGAGATCCAGAAACTCAAGTTCTTTTGCCATCCCTCAAAACATCTTTGATAGATATAGCAGAGGCTTGTTTTGCCGGAAAGCTTGATGAAATAAAGATCGAAGTGGTTGATAAATATTTTATGGGAGTTGTACTAGCAACCGGTGGGTATCCGGAAAAAAGCTCACCCGAAGCAAAAATTAATGGACTTTCAGAGGTGGATAAGGAAATACTGCTTTTCCACATGTCAACCAAAAAGATTGAAAACGATTTTTATACAAACGGTGGCCGGATTTTGACAGTTGTTGGGAGCGGAAAGACCTTGAAAGCTGCTTCTGAAAAAACCTATAAAGCTTGTCGAAAAATCAGTTTTGCAGGAATGCAATATCGAACAGACATTGGAAAGAGTTGAATACTGCATCTATTACGTCTGAATCAGCCTTAAATTATTGCGATTCCTTTAAATCGTGGATATTCTTTTTGGACAAATCAGACTCGAATGATGGGCAATTTTCTGCAAGAATTGCCGCAACATTTCATATTAATCGAACACTTTAGCAAGTTGAAAGTAAAATTTAGCTCCGAAACTATAGAATTAGAAAGAGAAAAGTGGTATGATAAAGGTTTCTTCAACCAACTTTAAATTTCTCAATTTTCAACTTTCTCTTTGGTCAATTTTTTCAGTAAATTTACTAAAGTGCTGTAAATGGTATTATTAAGAAGATGTGGTGTGCTTGTAATTTGAGTTGATACGAAAATTGCTTTTGGAGAATAAAGGAAGAATGCCCGCTTCCAAATATGGTTTAGCTGTTTTTATCTCGGGACGCGGAAGTAATATGTTATCGATTGCAGAAAGCTGCAAATCCGGGCTATTATCTACGCTTTCCGAAATTAGATGCATTTTTTCTGATAACCCTTCAGCTATTGGGATTGAGAAAGCTGGAAAATTAGGATTTCCAGTTTTGAGTGCAATCCCGGGGGGGCGCTCTAGACAGGATTTTGAAATTGAAACTATTCGTTTAATTGAACCTTTTAAGCCTGATTATATTGTTCTTGCCGGCTTTAAGCGAATTCTCTCTCCATACTTAATTGGAAAATTTAAAGGTAGGATAATAAACATTCACCCTGCCGATTCATCCAAATTCCAAGGTCTAAATGGCTATAAATGGGCTTTCGAAAATAAACTTCAAAAAACATTTATTACGATTCATTTCGTCGATGAAGGTGTCGACACCGGATCTGTAATTGCCAAGCGTGAAGTTGATCTGACAGGTGTGACAACGCTTGAAGAGGTTGAAAAAAGGGGGTTGAAAGTCGAACATGAATTTTATCCCGAAGTTCTCGCTAATTTCTTTTCTTCGAAACTCTTTTCGGGAATATGATCTCGAAAGTAATACTTTACAAAAAAATGTTTCAATAGCTTTGTTGGTATATCTAAAGTTGGAAGAATCGATTTAAATTTACTGATCTACAGTGTCAAAAAATTTTTGAATGCTAGGTTGTTGAGCGGAGTTAAAGCTGGTCACTGAGCGGAGTCGAAGCGACTGAAAAATTGGTTTATGCAATTTTGAATTTGACTCATTATTTGAAAAGCGGTGTACTAAGGAGCACAAAATGTGCGGAATATTAGGAATTTTCGGTTATACTGACGTCTCAAGAGAAATTGCCTTTGGACTGACCTGCCTTCAACACAGAGGGCAAGATGCAGCGGGAGTGGTAACCTTCAATAAGCATTTTCGAATAAAGAAGGGAAATGGGCTTGTAAACCAGGTTTTTGATGATAAAATTCTTTCACAACTAGAGGCTCCGTGCGGCCTTGGACATGTAAGATATGCCACCCAGGGGCTCAACGATATCCAGGAAGCACAGCCAATCTATATGAATTACCCTTTTGGATTGGCAATGGTCCATAATGGAAATGTGGTTAATTTTTCCCATCTTGCCAAAACACTTCGGGAACAAAATCGAGTTATTGAGACAACTAATGATCTCGAACTGATTTTGTGTACACTTGCGTCTAACCTTGAAGGAAAGAATTTGAAAAACTTCTCAGTGGACGACCTTTTTGATGCCGTTGAAAGTACACAAAAAATGGTCAGTGGTGCTTATGCAGCAATTGCGCTACTTGCTGGACAAGGAATGTTGGCTTTTTGTGACCCTCATGGGATCAGACCACTGGTACTTGGGAAAAAAATATCTGAACGGGGAACGGTTTATTCGTTTTCTTCAGAAACCTGTGCGCTTGAAAGCCTTGGTTTTGAGGTTGTGAGAGAATTGCAAGCGGGTGAAGCTGTTTTTATTGACAATCAGCGGAATTTGCATTCCAAAATACTCCACCATAAAGCGCCGGCTTTCTGTGTGTTTGAATACATTTACTTTGCCAGAGATGATTCGGTCATCAATAATACTTTGGTAGCCAAAGAGCGTGTAAGAATGGGAAAAGCGCTGGCAAAAAGCTTTGAAAAATTTGCGATCCATCCCGATGTGGTGATTGATGTCCCATCCTCAGCTTATTTCTCTGCCTCTGGATTGGCAGAAGAACTCCAGGTTCCCTACAGAAGAGGGTTGGCCAAAAATCCATACATCGGAAGGAGCTTTTTATTCCCGACTCAATCGCAAAGAGATATGGCTGTACGACAAAAATTAAGCCCCATCAAGCCAATCATTGCTGGAAAAAAAGTTGCCGTAATAGATGATTCCATTGTCCGGGGAACCACTTCCAGAAGAATTGTTAACCTCTTAAGAGAAACAGGAGCGGAAAAAGTATATTTCGTTTCAGCAGCCCCACCTGTGAAATTTCCCTGTGTTTATGGTATTGACATGTCCGTTAAGACGGAACTTATTGCTGGAAATAATTCCATAGAAGATATTTCCAAGTATCTGGGTGCTGATGCAATAATCTATCAATCACTGGAAGACCTCCAGGAGATTTTCAAAGATCGAGGACTTTGTACTGCCTGCTTTTCAGGATGTTATCCCACCGGAATTTCCAGTGAACTTCTTTATGAAATAGAATGCGAGCGAATGCATTCCAAAGCATCAGCAATTCTTGGATAGATACGAATTTTGAGTTGCAGAAATACTAATTTCTTGGAGAAAAAATATGCACTTTGAAAACAGTCATTTTAGTTTTAGAGCAATGTTTGAAGATATTTCAAGGGAAAAAAAGAAGCTTTTGTTCGATACCGGACTAATTTTGGCCGGAAGTTGGTTGGTTGCGATTTCTGCTCAGATCACAATTCCATTTTATCCGGTTCCGTTTACGGCGCAGACACTTGCAGTAATTCTTGTGGGAGCGCTTCTTGGCAGCCGTCGCGGCGCTTTAAGTCTTGTTACATACCTGTTACAGGGAGCGATTGGGCTTCCTGCTTTTGCTGAAGCCACTGGAGGTTTGGGAAAGTTGCTAGGACCAACTGGAGGCTATATTATCGGTTTTATTCCAGCTGCATTTTTTTGCGGTTATTTAATCGAGCATGGCTTTAGAGGTTCATTTACAAAACTGTTTTTTGCAATGCTTGCCGCTAATACTTTGATTTATCTTTTTGGAATTCCGCAGCTTGCCATTTTTGTAGGTTGGAAAACAGCTTTTCAGGCAGGATTTTTGCCCTTTATTCCTGGTGATATCCTTAAAGCTGTTCTCGCCGTTTTTCTTTTGCCAATAAGTAATTTTCTCATTTTGAAAATTTTTCGAAACTACTAAATTTTTACAAAACAGCATTAATTGCTGCTTGTGTAACTTCGACAAGTTCGCTGAATGTAATAGGGGATTGCTTTCCCGCTCGAATAGCTTCGATGAACTTTAATGCTTCGCCCTTATGTCCCTTGTTTTGAGTCCATAGCTTTTCTGTTGAAAAATTGGAAAACCCGTAGCCTGAAAGGGTTTTGAAGTTATCGATCTCTAGAATCTTTCCGCTTTTAAAAATTTCGATTCGTTCTTTTGGAAAGTCTTTGCATCCATTGGGAAAATACTGAATCGTTCCTAATGAATCATCGGAAAATCTCATCGAAATAATCGCTGAGTCCGGAGGGTTTTCCTTGGTTGGTCCTCGACCCGTCAGACAGTTCATTTCAGAAATGGGACTTCCCGTAAGATAGCGCAAAAGATCAATGAAATGGCACGCTTCTCCGAGAATTCGACCACCACCGGCTTCGTCGCTTTGCGTCCAATGGTCGTGCGGAATGGCCCCGGCATTGACAGTCATTGTTATATTAGTGGGGCCGGAAAGATTGGACAGAAGTTCGCGAGCTTTTACAGATAGCGGTGAAAATCTCCGGTTAAAGCCAACCATAAGAATCTGTCCTTTTTCAGCGGCTTTTTGATAAATGCGGGAAATTTCAGCCAGTTCGTTTTTTGTTAGACAGAGGGGTTTTTCGACAAATACATGTTTTCCAGCTTTCAGGGACTCGCAGACAAATCTGGCATGCGAATCGTGTTGAGTTGTAATTATGACGGTATTTATTTCGGGATCGTTCAAAATGTATTTGTAGTCGGTAGTTGTAACAAAAAATCCGTGTTTTTTTCCGAGATGAGTTCCGGAAACTCCGGCTGAACTTGCGATTGTTTTTAGCTTTGCATTCGTCTCAGCAAATGCAGGAAGTAGTGTTGATGCGGCAAATCCACCTGCTCCGATGAAACCAATAACAGGTTCGCCGGCTTTAAGATTGTTGTTTGAACTTTCAACTGATCTGATCTCGACAACTTTTCTTGAAAGATCGACATCTTGAGGATAATCGAGAATAAGTCCCAGTGCTTTAGGATCTTTCTCCACCCGATCATAGGCTTCAACGGATTTTTCAATGTGAATAACACTGCTAACAAGTTCAGAAACGGATAGCTTTCGGTCTGCCATCAGCTCGAGAACAGCCTGGAGATTTCTTTCCTCAGTCCACCTTACGAAACCGATCGGGTAATCAAGTCCTTTTTTCTCGTATTCAGGGTCATAGCGTCCGGGGCCATAGGAGCATGAAACCTGAAAAGATATTTCCTTTTTGTAAAAATCGTCTCGAGAGAGCTCGAGTCCGACTACGCCGACCAGTACAACTCTTCCTCTTTTCCTGCACATTTGAGGAGCAAGTTGGATCGGGTCATTACTTTTGGTAGATGCTGTTATCAAAACTGCGTCAACACCATTTCCATCTGAAAATTTTCTGGATGCTTCAACCGGATCAGTATTTCCGGCTAGAAAGGCCTCAATTCCATATTTTTTAGCAAGTTCGACTTTTTGGGAGTCCAAATCGAAGCCAATGACGCGACATCCATTTGCCTTGAGAATTTGTGCTGCTAAAATTCCGATTAGTCCTAGTCCTGTGACAGCAATTTTTTCACCCAATGTCGGATTGATGAGTCTTACACCCTGAAGTGCGATTGCTGAAATGACCGCAAAAGAACCGCTGATATCATCGACATTTTCAGGAATTTTCGCGCAAAGATGTCTTGGCACACTAACCACCTCGGCATGATTCCCGTTTGAGGCAACACGATCGCCAATCCTGAATTCGTGGACTCCACTTCCGAGTTCGATTACTGTTCCTGCGTTGCAGTAGCCTAATGGAAGCGGCTGGTCGAGTTTGTTGAAAACACTCTCCGCGGTTGCCATTAACCCGTCAGTTTTTATCTTGGACACAACCTGTTTTACCTTATCCGGTTGTTGCCGGGCTTTGTCGATCCAGCCAGATCTTCCAAATGTAAGAAGCATTCTTTCGGTTCCCATGGAGATAAGACTTTTGCTTGTTTTTATCAACACATGCCCGGGTTTAACATCTGGCACTGGAATCTCGGCTAAAGTAATTTTTCCATTTTTAAGGTTTTGTAGAATTTGTCGCATATCAAGCTCCTAAATTAAAAAGGTTAATGGTTTATCGATATATCTCGAGAGGTGTAATTGGGTAAAAAAGTTCTCTTTCTAATCTTTTCAAAATTGCGCAATTAAAACTTCCATACAGTTATTGTTAACGAAGCAAAACATTTGTGTTGAACTAAATTGAAGCAGTCTTGCCTTTCAATTTTTCCCGAATTTCTCATTTTGTTACTCCCCACAAACTGCACTAAACCTGCAATATTTCGGCTTCATAAAACTGTGGATGATACATTCCTTCAAATCATTGCTGCAAAGATACTTTTTTCAGAGTAAAACAGAATTTGGTGTGGTTTTCAGAAGTGCTTTCGGCCCAGATTTTTCCTCCGTGTCCTTCGATTATTGATTGGCAAATGGCTAACCCCAGTCCTGTTCCGGATGGTTTGGTTGTAACGAAGGGTTCAAAAAGATGTTCTTTTATTTCGGCCAAACCTGGGCCGTTATCTTCAACGACAAAAAGCATGAAATTGGAGTCAAAATCCTGAACTTCCATGGACACGGTTCCTGTTTTCCTTCCTTCCAATGCTTCAAAAGCATTGGAAATTAAATTTCTGAAGATCTGTTCAATTCCAAGTTCGTCTGCAAATATTTCCGCTTTGGGTAAGGTAGTCGGAATAATCAATTCAATTCCCTCGCGCTTGATTTCAACTATTTTTGAAATTAAACGGCTCATCATATCCTCAAGGGAAAGTTTTCTAATGTTGGAAGGCCTGTTGCGGGCATATCGAAGAAGTGAATCAACAATTTCTCTGCACCTTTTGGTTTCGCAGATTATAGCATCGATGTCTTCCTGATTGACTTTTCCTCCTGATTCGGCTGCTTCTCTTGCCATTTCAGCACTGAGAAGTATTGTCCCTAATGGATTGTTTATTTCGTGTGCTATTCCGGCTGAAAATCTTCCCAGTACAGCCATTTTCTCTTTTGTCAAGAGTTCGCGTTGTACTTCAATCAGTCGATTTTGGGCTTTGGATAGCTCTCTTACCATTCGATTGAATGAACGGGCTACAGTTCCAATTTCATCCTTGTCATCGGGAACTGGAATTTCCTGCCAGTGCCCTTCTGCAACCCCTTCAATTGCAATTTGTAATTTTTCCAAGGGACCAAACAGCCTTCTTCCAAGGAAATAACCTAAAATGAGCAACCCGAAAACCTCAAGAAGTGCTAATTGTACCATAAGATCGTTGACGCTGGTTCGGGTAAGCGTTGCAACGTCAGCTTCATATCCAACCAGTAAGCGGGAACTGGGCGCAAGAGGATGCGTTTTTGCCCGATATAATCGTCCTTTCTGCAAACGTTGAAATGTTCCCTCTGTTTGAGAGTATTCTTTCAAAACTGATAATGTAAATTCAGATTTATCTCCAACCAGGACCCCTTGTTCATCCCAGAGACAGGCTAATGGAACAGATGGGTTGGTGGTCTTTTTGGCTGCCACGAGTTTGAAGCGTCCATTGCCGATTTTGGCCGAGGCCGCAATGAACCCAGACCCCGATAAAGGCCCTTCTTTGCGAAGTCTGATTGGCCAGGGAGGGATTTCGCTTATCGAGTTTTCAAGTTCAATTGCTGGAAATAGAATCGATTTCCCGCTTTCAACTACTTCCAGCCAATCAATCTGTAAATATCTCTTGAGTTTTTCTGCCAGATTCAATGCGAGTAAACGGTCTTTTCCTGAAACTTGCAGCCTGGAAAAAACGCCTGCCATGTCCAGTGTAATAGAAGCAAGGTTTTCATGCTCATTTTTCCAGGATCGCAAAACCTGATCCCGCAAAGAAAGAATCTTTCCAAGATCCGATGATTCCAGGGTTACACCAAGTCTGGTCGCCGCCCAATAGAAGGTCATGGACGTCAAAAAGACAATAAGTATGGCAAATCCAATTCCAATTTTTTTCTTAATGCTCATTGAAAATGACTTTGAAAATGACTTTGAAAATGAAACCCGCTTGCCTCAACATCAAGGCAAACGGGTTTCATTTTAGGAGGTGAAATCGACTTGGTTAATAGTTCACAAGTTTTGCGAAGGAATCCGGATCGAGACTGGCTCCTCCGACTAGCGCCCCGTCTATCCCTTTTTGAGACATGTACAGTTTCATGTTATCAGGCTTCACAGAGCCTCCGTAAAGAATTCTGGTGTTTTCCGCAGAATTTTCACCAAATTTGCTATGGATAAATTCACGAATAAGAGCGATTGCGTCATGAGCATCCTTGGCTTCGGCATTCAATCCGGTTCCAATTGCCCAAATTGGCTCATAGGCAATTACCAAGTTCGTAAAAGCGGTATCAGGGAGATCTTTAAGGTTTTTTTCGAGTTGACGAAGAATAATCTGTTCGGTCAGATTTTTTTGCCTTTCTTCCTTTTTTTCACCAACGCAAAGGATAGGAATTAAGCCATACTTGACAGCTGCGTGAACTTTGGTATTAATTGATTCATCTGTTTCGCCAAAGATTCCACGTCTTTCAGAGTGGCCAATAATGACATATTCGCATTTAAGATCTTTAAGCATTCCAGGTGCAACTTCACCAGTGAAGGCGCCCTTTTCTTCGAAATACATATTTTGGGCTCCAAGAAAAATGCGGGTGTCACGGCGTGCTTCATCCACAGTTGAAATGTAAGGAAATGGTGGACAAATTAGCATATCACGTTCAGTGCCAGCCGAAACCTTTGGCCAAAAAGCTGAAACGAAGGAGCGCACTTCCGGAGTAGTTTTATGCATCTTCCAATTGGCGGCAATAAGCGGTCTACGAGACATAGTCATTCTCCTCAAACCATATTCTTTATATCGCGTGAAAAAATCTCAATTCCGGGAAGCAGCTTTCCTTCCAGAAATTCAAGACATGCACCTCCACCAGTTGATACGTGGGAAACTTTGTCTGCTGCTCCCATTTGCTCGATTGCAGCAACAGAATCGCCTCCACCAACAACTGTAACCGCTTTAAGTCCGGTCAGAATCTCGGCAATTTTTCTGGTACCTTGATCGAAGGGGCTTGTTTCAAAAACTCCCATCGGGCCATTCCATAACACTGTTTTGGCTTTCTTTAGTTCAGCGTGAAACAAATCAACAGTTTTGGGGCCTATATCCAATCCGAGTTCATTAGCTGGAATTCCATCGATTGAAACAGTTTTAACAGCAACGCCGGCTTTAATTTCCGGAGCGGTGACTACATCTACTGGCAACACGAAGGTTTTACCGCTCTTCTTCGCACTATCCATGATCTTCTTTGCGGTTTCGATTTGATCTTTTTCACAAAGTGATTTTCCGATTTCTTTTCCCATGGCTTTTAAAAATGTGAAGGCCATCCCACCGCCAATTAAAAGACAATCGACTTTTTTCAATAGATTTTCAATCACCAGGATTTTATCGCTAACTTTTGCTCCACCCATGATTGCAACCATCGGTCGTTCAGGAGAATCGGTTACCTTGCTAAGATAGGTTATTTCTTTTTCCATCAAAAATCCGGCATAGGCGGGTAAATAATCAGCAACTCCTGCTGTGGATGCGTGTGCTCGATGGGCTGTTCCGAATGCGTCACTAACGTAAATCTCTCCTAAAGAAGCAAGTGATTTGCTGAAAGTTGCGTCATTCTTTTCCTCTTCAGCATGAAATCTAAGGTTTTCAAGTAGAAGGACATCGCCATCCTTCATATTTTTAGCCATTTTAAGGGTCTCATCCCCAACACAGTCGTTTGCAAATTGGACTGTTTTCCCCATAAGTTGGGTCAGTCGGTTTAAAACATGTTTAAGAGAATATTTAGCATCAGGGCCACCCTTAGGTCGGCCGAGATGACTCATAATAATAAGCTTGCCGCCTTGGTCAACGATATGCTTTAAAGTTGGGATAGCCGCCCTTATTCGTGTATCATCAGTAATCTTAAATTCTTTGTCAAGCGGAACATTGAAATCAACTCTTATTAAAGTCCTCTTCCCTTTGAATTGAATGTCTTTGATTGTTCTGTACATCTCCCATACTCCTTCAAGTAGTGATTTATTTTTTTGGGGGGAACAGTGAGTCCCCACTTTTTCGCAAAAAAAGAGCCTGCCGTATTCAGCAGGCTCTTTTGTTATTCAAATAATAATGTTCCTTATTTCGATGCGATGAAGCGCACTAAATCAGCAACCCTACAGCTATAACCCCATTCATTGTCATACCAGGCAATAACTTTGACCATGTTTCCATCAATGACCTTAGTCAACTTCCCATCAACGATTGATGAGTGGGAATCATGATTCATATCAATCGAGACTACGGGTTCATCAGTATAGCCAAGAATCCCTTTTAACCTGGGTTCATTTGTTGCAGCTTTTAACGCGGCATTAATTTCTTCAGCGGTGGTAGGCTTTTTGAGAATGCAGGTTAAATCCACGATTGAGACATTCGGAACTGGAACACGAATTGCAAATCCATCAAGTTTTCCTTTTAGTTCGGGAATAACCAGGCTGATTGCTTTCGCTGCTCCCGTAGAGGTAGGTATCATGGAAACTGCCGCTGCCCGAGCTCTTCTCAAATCGCTGTGTGGCATATCCTGAACTTTTTGATCATTTGTATAGGCGTGTGTTGTAGTCATCAGGCCTTTTTCAATGCCCCATTTATCATTCAATATTTTTGTAAAAGGAGCGAGGCAGTTTGTGGTGCAGGAGGCATTACTCAACACATGATGTTTGGAAGCATCATATTTTTCTTCGTTAACGCCCATTACGATTGTGAGATCTTCACCTTCCGCAGGGGCTGTTATAATGACTTTCTTTGCGCCACCTTTAGTGATGTGATTTTCGGCACCTTTTACCACTTTGCCTTTTTTATTCACTCCATCACTTTTTACAGTAAAAATACCGGTTGACTCGATAACATAATCTACTCCAAGGTCTTTCCAGGGAAGTTCTGAGGGATCGGTTTTAGCAAAAACCTTAACGGCTTTCCCGTTAACAACGAGACAATCTTCTTTTGCCTCGACGGTACCTGGCAATCGTCCATGGATCGAATCGTATTTCAGGAGGTGGGCCAAAGTCTTGGCATCAGTAATATCGTTAATCGCAACCACTTCCAGATCTTTTTCCGCCATCATAGCACGAAAAACCATTCGCCCGATTCGTCCGAATCCATTGATTCCGATCTTGTGGACCATTTAAAAAACCTCCTTCAGGGTTTATTTAAGTTTCAAATCTTTCAGTACTTAAACGGTATCAGCTCATTATTTGCACTAACCCCGGGTGATTTAGAAGACCTTTATTGTATCAACCAACTTCCCGGGGATAAATGTTGTATTAGCTTTTCAATTGTTCTTTAAGAGCTTGAAGTTTATCTCTCATGAGATCGCCAATTGTATCTGAGAAACCGGTAGAGGATTCACGTTGATACTTCTGAAGTTCTCTTGCTTCGGTGTCCATTGTTGCTTCTTTAATGGAAAGCTTGAGTCTGCGATTTTTCCGGTCAAGTTCGAGAACTTTAAAAGTCACCTGATCACCTGGTTTTAATACTTCACTTGGGTGTTGAACCCTTTCCTGGGCAACCTGCGAAACGTGTATAAATCCTGAAACTCCGGTAATCACTTCAACTTCCGCTCCAGCGGAGTCAAGCGATATAACTTTTCCTGTCTGGATTGAACCAACTGGATACTTTCTTTCAATTCCCTTCCAGGGATCATCTTCCATTCGTCGCAGAGATAGCCCGATTTTTTGTTTACCTTTATCGAGTTCGTATATAACTACGCTAACCTGATCCCCAACCTTTAGTTTTTCAGAGGGGTCTTTAACGTCATTTTGCCATGAAAATTCAGAGATATGTAGCAAACCCTCGAGGCCATTGGCTAATTGTACAAATGCTCCGTAAGATACGAGATTTTTAACTACACCGTTAACAACATCACCAACTTTAAAGGTAGTGTCGAGGACTTCCCATGGATCAACGCTGGTTTGCTTCAAGCCCAGAGAAAGTCTTCTGGTTTTGGAATCAATGCTCAAAATTTTGACATTTACTTCCTGACCTTTTTCGAGAACTTCTTTGGGATGATTGATCTTTTTTACCCAATCCATGTCAGAGACATGGAGGAGCCCTTCGACGCCTTCTTCGATTTCAATGAAAGCACCGAACTCTGTCATGTTATTAACTTTGCCCTTAACCACGTCATTAACGTGATATTTGCCTTCGATTCCTTCCCAGGGGTGGGCCAAGGTATCTTTATAAGAAAGGGAAATTCGTTTCTTGCTTTTATCTATTTCTTTAACAACTACAGTAATTTTGTCCCCGGATTTGACAACGTCACTAGGATGTCTGATATTTCGGGCCCAGGACAAATCAGAAATATGAACAAGTCCTTCAACGCCTTCTTCGAGTTCAACGAATGCGCCGAAATCCATCAGATTTTTGACTTTTCCCTCGTATTTTCTGCTGACTTCATATCTTTGATCCACGGTTTCCCATGGGTCTTCGCGTTTCTGTTTGAGACCTAGTCCAATTTTGCCCTTTTCCACGTCGATTTTCAAAATCTTAGCCTCAACCTGTTGGCCGGGTTGTACTACTTCTCGTGGGTTGCCAATTACTGACCAGCTAAGATCATTGCGATGGATGAGTCCTTCGACACCACCGCCGAGGTCTACGAAAGCGCCATATTCCACTATTCTGGAAACGCTTCCATTGATCAAATCGCCAACTTTGTGGCTGGCAAAAATGTCTTCTCTTCTCTTTGAGCGTTCAACTTCTACTACAGCGCGTTCTGAAACAACAACGTTTTTTCTGCGCCTGTCGCATTCGGTAACCATTAGCATAAAGGCTTTGCCAATGCTGTCTTTACCGTTCTTCCCATGAGAAAGCTGGCTCTGGGGCAAAAAGACCCGCACACCGCTAATATCAACGTCATAGCCGCCCTTGATTCGTTCAACAAGTTTACCTTCAATGGGGGTCTTGTTCTTGAACGACTTCTGAATCTGGTCCCAGGCATCCATTTCGCGGGCACGTCTTACAGACAAATTGATCTGGCCGTTTCCGTCGTCCATACCTTTTACGAAAACGCGAACTTTGTCGCCTTCTTTCAGAGCTTTAATGTCAACATCATTGCACTCCTCCGCGGGGATAGCCCCGTCGGTCTTGTACCCGACATCCACGAAAATCCCGTTAGGATCTATTCGAATAACGGTTCCGGTGACGATAGCGCCATTGCGGATCGTATGGAACTCCCCGCTCATTTCTTTTTCAAGCTCTTCCATCGTCATGGGGTGTTCTTCACCTGTTCCTTTCCCGGTTGAGCTTTCCGGGGTAAGAATTGTTTGGTTGGTCATGTCTTCCATACGTTCCTCCGTCAGGATTTACCTTTGGCTGTTACTATTCCAAAAATTTTATCTACAACCTGATCAATAGTCAGGCTGGTAGTATCCAAAAAAAATGCATTTTCCGCCTTTTTTAGCGGAGCTGTCTCCCTGTTCGAGTCGATCTCATCTCGTTTTGCGATTTCATCTATCAACTCGTTCATAATGGGAGAATAACCCTTGGCTTTTAGTTCCCTGAATCTTCTTTGGGCCCTTTCCTCAATTGAGGCTGTAAGGAATATTTTTACTGAGGCATTGGGGAAAACTACTGTTCCGATGTCTCGACCGTCAACTACCCATAAGCCCTGAGCGCCAATTTCCCTTTGTAAATCGGTCATAAACGACCTTACCGATGGCTCCTTGGCTACTTCGGAAACATTCCGGGAAACCAGAGGATCACGAATCGCGTTGGTTACATCTACTCCATCCAGAAAAACCTGCGGAAAAACATTACTGTCAACTTCAACAAACTCGATGCGGGAATTTTTTGCGCAATCTCCAAGAGCACCTCTATCAGAAAAATTTAATTTTCCATTCAGTGCTTTAAGGGTTACAGCGCGATACATGGCTCCCGTGTCAAGGTATGAAAATCCAAGCTTTGCTGCTGCAAGCTTGGCGACAGTACTTTTACCGGCCCCTGCCGGCCCGTCGATGGCCACAATAAAATGTTTGGCCCTTTCGGAGTTTTCCATTTGGGATGTAATTCGCGTATTCACTTTCCAATAAATTTGTAGCTTTGTGGTCAGATAAAGTACACCATTTTCCACAATATTGCAAGCAAATTAAGGGATTTTTTTTTATTTTTTTTAATTTTCTCTTAAAGCTTTTGTAAGGCAAATTTTCAAGCACCGACGCAAGCTGAAAAAAAAGAAGTTTCTGGCCATTTTTTTTTCTTTCAAAAAAACTTTCGAAACAAATTTAATGACTCTGAGGATAAAGTTTTTCCAAATTTATAAAAAATTCAGGGTAGGAAATTGAAATTTTTTTTGAATCAGAAATAGTTTTCAGACCTTCAGAAATTGTCCCGGTTATGGCAAAAGTCATTGCTATTCGGTGATCCTCATTGGGAAAAGATATTTCCGGAGCTCTCAATTTTGTTGGACCTTCGATGATAAAGCCATCGGGTTTCTCCTTAATTTTTACCCCAAGTTTTCCCAGCTCACGAACAATTACTGAGATTCTGTCGCTTTCCTTTATGCGAAGTTGTGCTGCCCCGGAAACCTGTGAAATTCCCGACGCACTTGCCATTGCAAGCGCAAGCTTTGGAATTTCATCCATCAAGCCGGGTAATTCGTCAGGATCTATTTTAACCGGTCTGAGGATACTTCCCCCAACTTCGATATTCCCCAATGGGTTCCCAGTTATCACAAGGGTATTTAATTGCCCTAATTTTAGCTCCCATTCGGCCAAATACTTCGCAAAATTCCAATTTGTCGGGTTAATTCCAACATTTTCGACAAGCAGGCGACAACCTGGTTCGATTGCAGCTCTAACAATGAAAAAATAAATTGGTATAAAAAAAGTGCGGACTTCAGAAAAAATAAAATCCTGCAATTTATTTTTGCAGGACTCTATTTTTGATTCAATTTCCAGATTTTATTTTAGTTTCCAGTGGAAGTGCCTCCGGTGGCGGGGCGATTCGGATTGGAATTTACGTCATCATCAGGAGGAACGATTTCTTCGGGGGGGGTGCCATCGTTTGCTGGTGTAATAACCGACCCAGATGCGCTGTCTCCATTGCTGGATGTGTTAGAATCGGTAGTTCCAGCTGAATTTCCCGTTGAGCTTGCGGTGGAAGTTCCGCTGCTGGTTGTAGAGGGCGAAGCGCTGCCAGTGGTTGCTCCGCTGCTGGTTGTAGTGGTTGAAGTGTTGCCAGTGTTTGTTCCGCTGTTTGTTCCGTTGGTTGTTCCCGTAGCCGCTCCACTTGTCGTTTCAGTAGTTGTGCCACTCGTTGTACCACTAGTGGTAGCGGTAGAGGTGCTGTTAGTTGTTCCGTCTTTGCCTTGTGACGAACCATCTGAATCAGGGGGAGTTGTCGGAGGTGTTGATGTATTTCCATTGGGTTTGACTGAAGGAGTTCCAGTTGCAACTGGGGATTTGTGTGGTGTTTTAGGCTTTCTTGTTATTTTCGGTTTGTCAGAAGTGGCTGTTTTAGCAGCAGGGGAAGAAGGAGTTTTCTCGATTTTTGATGGACTACCAGTTTTGGGAAGCTTAGAAAGCTCGCCAAGAAGCTCGTTTGTTTTGTTGCCCAAGTCGATGTATTGCTGGTCCCGCTCTTGAATAGCAAGAAATTTCAATTGTCTTGAGACTGCTTTTAATACAGGGATAAAATTGGTCATACCCTCTTGGGTTTTATTTTTCTGAATGTAGTTGAGCAGGGTTTTTAAATGAACAGTTTCTGAGGCTTTAAGGTCAACAAGAATTGTGTTCGCCAAGGATTCTTGTACAAAGTCAAGATATCGATTGTCAGCACGCAATTTGCGTAACCCGATAACATTTTTTGCAAAACTTCCTTTTCCTGTGAGGTTTAAATCAATATTGGCAAGGATTCTGCCGGTTTTGTCTCGGATAACAAGGCGTTTACTGCCGTTTTTTCGGGTTTCGACATTTCCAGTGGCTCTGGTCAAAAAATGACCTTTAGTGTCGCGAACAACCCAGACAGAATTTCCGGCCCAAGATTCAAGGTGCCCTGTTCCCCAGGTTATGAGTTTTCCGTTCTGACGAACTACAAAACGGATGCCTTGCCCCTTCCAGTGCTCGTATGCTGTGGATAAGTCATCCGCTCCAGGTTTTTCAGTTCCTGATGCTACGGTACTGGAGCCATTATCGGGGGTGCCAGGTTCAGAATTTACGTTGCCGGAATTGGGGGCAGTTGTTGCGGCCGAAGCAGAAGCGGCTAAAGGTGGGTTTGAAGAGCCTTCAGCTGCAGCATTACTAGCTTCATCAGAGTCATGAGAAGAGTCTGAGGTAACGGTTGGTTGATCGCCATCATCAGACCCTCCGGCAACTTCACCGCTTTCAACGCTTCCCGAGGCATTCTGGGCATGGATTGGAAGATATGTTGAAAGTATTATGAATAGAACTAATACGATGAGTTGGGTCCAAAAAATTTTCGTTTTCATAGCCTGTCCTCGATTCTTTTATAATTCGGAATACATTTGCTTTGCTGCCAAAGCCAAGTCTTGAGTAACTGAATCTTTATCATGTATAGCCATAAAATTCAATTGTTTAGAAACTTCTTTCAAAACAGGTTTAAAATTGGACATTCCCGATTTTTCATTTTTATATTTTTTGATGTAGTCAAGAAGTACCTTCGTTCGAACATTATCTCCGGATTTCAACTCATTGATCAGGAGTTCTGTCAAGGTTTCCTGGACAAAACCAATATATTTATGGTCAGCATTTAATCTTCGGAGGCCAACTACATTCTTCGCAAAAGAAGCCCTGCTTGTAAGGTCAATATTTATTCGGGTAAGAATCCGCCCTCGGTTGTCACGAATAACAAGAAAGGTTTTGCCGGTCTTCCAGTTTTCGATTCCTCCAGTGGCATGGATTAGGAATCTTCCTTTGCCATCTCTTACTACCCATTTTGAGGTGTTATTCCATGATTCAAGGCGACCTGTTCCCCATGAATCAAATTGGCCATTCTGACGAATAACAAATTTTATTCCTTGATTTTTCCAGACTTCATAAGATTTGGTTAGATCATCAACTACCTTTTGGTTGTTATCTAGTGAATATAGTGGGAAAACCAGAGCAAATAAAAAGACTAAGAGGAAAAAATTAATAAATTTTTTCATAATATCCTCCAGAGAAAAAAATCCACGTACTTAATTGTAACAAATTTTTTAAAATATTCACAAGGGAAAACCCTTAAAATTTAAGAGGGAGGGATTAATCCCGAATTTTTGTTGCGGAAAGTAAATAAAAAACTTGCGTGATTTCCAAAAAAAAATACCGCGGAGTAAGCTAAAAGGGCTTAATCCGCGGGAAAAAATCCAATAAATTATTTAATTGCGATTAATTCACATGTTTAATGATGAAATTCCTAATATCGGTAATAGGTTTCGGACTGGGAAGAGGTGCCCAGCCTTTGTAATAATCTGTAAGTAGGATATCACCATTTGCCAATTTCTTCAAAGTGATCTCAGCCTTACAGCCTGCAACCAAAGGAACTCCTCTTTTTATATTGAATTTTATTTCTTTTGTAGTGGGAAGGAAAGTTACTTTTTCGTGGTCGCTCAGTGAAGAAAGGGTTATTTTTGATTCAATTTCTTTTCCTAGTTGGCTTGGCGTATAGGCGCCTGATAATGAGATATGCTTAACAATTACCTGTCCGTTATCGAATCTAAAAGAAAATTCGGTGTTCTTTGGAATTTTGGCATACCAAGGTGTTGGTGGGACTTCATAGTTTTGGTACCCAGTATCAGTGGTATTTCGATTGGTGCTTGGAAAATAAAGGATGTCTTCTTTTTCTTTACTTTCAAAAGTATACCGCCCGTTAAAAAATTCTCCCATTAGTTTTGCATTTTCCTGCAACCATTTCTGATCAACACTTTGAGCCCCTGATAAGTCTTTTAAATAGTTTAAAGTATGAAAATCGGCAGCGGAAAGAGATATGGAAACCAGATTAAAAATTATTACGATCAGAAGAGAAAACAAATAATTCTTTTGAAATTTCATTTAAAACCTCCAAAATTAATAATAGTCAGTGCGAGAAATAATACCCAAATTTTCTTAAAAAGTTTATTCAATTCTTCTAAAAATCTTCAAAGCCCCCTGCTCCCTTTTTAGCTGTTCCTGAGGCGTTTTTTGCGGCTGAATCACTGGATGCTGGTTGTGGGGCGGCTGTGGGTGCAGGTTGTTTAGACGCTTCGGGAGTTTGAATTGCTTGAGCCGAAGGGGGAGAATCTTTGGATAGTTTTTCTGGTTCCGCCGGGGGTGGTTTTACTGGATTGGTAGTTGTGGTTTGGACTTGGACTGTGGCAGGTGCGACCGTTTCTGTCTTTGGAGTGGAAGTAGGGGTTTGAGTTGAGGAAGGCGGTAATTTGCTTGCACTCTGAGTTGCAGGAGCAGCAGGCGCGGCAGAGCTTGAGGTGGTCGTTGCTTTTCCCGAATCTTGGGTTGTCGGAGCCGCAGGTGTGAGAGAGCTTGAAGTGGGGTTTGTTTTCCCTGTATTTTGGACGGGCGGAGCAACTTTTTGTGCCGGTGGGTTGGAATTGGGTTTTTCTTCGAAACTGTCAAAACCACCGGTTTCGGAAGTTTTTGTACCTGCTTTGCTACCCGCGTCGGTAGAAGGGCTAGCCTTAATACCGGTGTCGCTTTTACTTGCTTTATCGTCAAAACTATCAAAGCCACCAGTCTCACCGGTTTTTGGAGCAGATTTGGCACCAGTATCGGTAGACGAAGTTGTTTTTGCGGCGGTTTCGCTTTTGCCAGCTTTATCGTCGAAGCTATCAAAACCACTGGTTTCAACGGTTTTAGTGTTACTGGTACCGGAAGTGCCGGTTTTCGGAGTAGTTTTCAGCTCGGAACCAGTTGATGTTGACTCGGGTGTAAGAGGGGCTTCCGTTTTGCTGCCGCTTGCTAACGCAGCCTCTCCGGAAGCTATTCCTTCCGTAGCTTCTGAAGCGATTCCCTCGCCCCAGAGACCTTCTTCATCTTCCGGAAGGATTGCGTCATCAGAAGTCATCAAAGGATCTTCTTCGTCATCAAAATAACCTTCTTCGGTGTTCTTCTGAGGTTTATTCTTATCCGGGAAAGCAAGTTGCTCTTCGGCAATGAGTCTTTCAGCTTTTTCTCTAAGCCTTAACTCAAGAGGATTTAATCCAAAAGCGCTTTGAATCGATGGGGAAAAAGCGACTGTCATTCCGGAGGAGATTATTGCAACGATACAAACAAATTTTAATAGGGGGTTCAATAGAGAGCCCGATGAATCTCTTATTTGATCCAAGGCAATAAAAGCGGCAGAAGCATTTTTCTGAGAATCACTTCCTTTTTCGCTTTGTTGGCCAAAATCTTGGGCTTTTTTGGAATTGTCAATTACCCCACCCATGGTTACGGACATTATGGACATCGAAACTCCAGCGATTATTAGGCCCGCCATTAATCCCGTAATGCCAGGGATTCCAAAAAACAACCCTACGAAGACGGGAATCAGTGTTGCTGTAAGAAGAGAAGTGGTTGCTTCTCTATTGATATTTTTAGTTAATAGTGCAACACAAGCGATATAATCGCCTTTTGCTCCTGGCTCCCCTTTGGAAAGTGGCGCTATTTCTTTATACTGACGTTTCACTTCGTCGATCAAAATTCCAGCAGCCCTGGAGACAATTTTTAGATTCATTGAAGAGAAAATGTAAACGAGCATTACACCGAAAATAATCCCCAAAATCAGGTGAGGATTTGCAATATTTACATCATAATAGGCCATAAATTGCTGGATCTTAGCCTGAGCTATTGGAATTAGCTTTCCCTCAAGAAAAAAGTAGTAATCCAAGCTCTGAAGTTTTCCTGGATCTGCGATTCTGGCTAATGAATGTCGAATTTCTTCTGAATATGAAAAAAGAAGCGCCAATGAAGAAAATGCAGCAGCACCACTCAGATATCCTTTTATGTGGTTCAAGGTAAATTTCCCAAGCATGTCAAGTGTTTCTAGGCGTTTTTTTACTTCCGGAACAACATGTACAGATTTTCCCAGCAAAAATGCTGCTTCAGAAATTGGGGAAAAAGCTTTAAGGGAGTTCGAAACGGCTGAAATAGAGAGCATGGAACATGCAGCAAGAGCAACCCCATAGAAACCCATTATTGCGTCTTCAAACCCACCTGCTGCCATGAACGCTGCAAAAAAAGCAACAGCAATGGTTGCTAATGGAAAACCCACTGAACTCATTCCGGCGGTGTAACCTTCAACAATGATGCCGGGAACACCCGATCCAAATTGTTGGGTAATATTCTTTGCAGATTCAAAGTCCGTTGAAGTGTAGTACTCGGTTGACCAAATAATAAATAACCCTGCAAAAAGTCCTGCCAGGATTGCTGCGAAAATTTTAAAATGATTCATGAACAACACAACAATCAGAGAAGCTATAGTAAATAATATTGCTGCAATATAAATTCCACGTGCTAAAGAACCCAAAAGTTCTTTTGCATTGGCCTCCTCATTTCCCGAAATTAAATAAATTCCGAGTAGCGAGAAAATAATTCCAAATGCAGAAAGAATAATTGGAAGGACAATTGCAGAAATTTGAACCTTTAGTTCGAACCCTGAAAAGGCTGCCGCTCCAAGTGATGCAGCAGTAAGAATTGAAATAAGGTTGGAGCTGTAAAAATCAAGGGAACTCCCCGAAATTCCTTCGGCTATTCTTCCAACGTTTCGGGTTACAACTGAGGGATTTTTAGGATCATCCGATAGTAACTGTGAATCTGAACCAGCAGCTTGTTCAAAGGCGCTTCCTGATGCTGACTTAAAAATTCCTCCCACAATTCGGGAAATTAATGCGTGGCAACATGCTCCCAGCGCAAACGTCAAAAGAATTGCTGACAACTCACTAATATCTTTTATTGCAAAAAGACTATTCTTGAAAAGGTCATCTTTCTTGGATAAAACCCAATTCAAAAACAGCCACCAGCCGGAAATTTCTAACAGGGCAAATCCGGAGGTAACGAAGCCCGAAACCGCTCCGCCTTTTAAGGTAATATTTAAGCATTGGGTGAGAGATTTTCCGGCAGCAGTTGCCGCTTTTTCAACAGTCATTATTGAAGTTCTTGTTGAAGCATAAAGCCCTATACTGCTTAAAATGCCTGAAACGAGAAAGGCAACTGGTGTCCAGGGGCTTAAAAGCTTCAAAAAAGACATTATTACCAGAACTACAAAGATGGAAACAAAGAAGAGGGCAGTAATTCTGAACTGCTCACTTAAAAACGACCCAATTCCTTCCGATAACCAGCCATTAATTTCGCGGGAACGCTCCCCTCCTGATTCAGACGAAAATATTTCAACATAAAACATATAAGCAAATATCAAAGACAATACAGCGCTGATAGGAGCAATCCAGAATAATAGTTGAACGTCCACATTACCTCCCTTGAGTCCGATGAAAATTATCTGAAACAGGACTTCTCGAAAAAAATTGAATTAAAATCAAACCCGAAGTATACCTGCCTATCTTTCTTTATGTCAATCCCGGAAAAAAGATCCCAGAAATTCTTGGCAGTAAAGAAGGCAAGTTTGCGCCAGTACAAATTTTTGAAGTTGGAAAAAATGCGAATTTCATAATCCCTGGTATAGTAAGCTTATTTTTTGTGATGAACTAAATTATGAAATTTTACCGAGAGAGGTTCTTGCAAAATTAGCAAATTCAAATTTGCGAAAAATATCACAATAATCGTCAAACCCGAATTTCTTTTTACCCGTTGTGTAAATTTTATACAATCTTGCAAGAAGCTCAAGAGTGTAGAACGTTTACAAAATATTTATAGAAGACCAAGGAAAGGACAGTCCGGATTTTGATTGATAAATGCTTATTGGCCTTACTGAGCAAACCCACTTCTGTTATTCCAAGGAAGCGAAGTCCTCGAAGGAATTTAGTTATTGAACTAATCATGTCATTAAAAATAAAACGAGATTGCTCCGGTTGAAAACGCCTTGCAATGACGAATCAGGGCTTTTTTGTGCGTTTCCCTGATTGTGGTCTTAAAATCCTTTGACAGAAAAAAAATGAAAGCTTATATTTAATATTCAGCTATAGTAAATTTCCATACTTCTTTTGAGAATACAGACAAATGGTGAACCTTGGGAACATTGAAAATTATTTTTCGCTGGTTGGTGACTTGCACAATTTTTTTTGCTCTTCCTTTGATATTGTTATGTACGGGCTTTGGAAAACGCATTGGTGCACGTGAAGCGGCTTTAATAGAGAAAAAATATCAGGAGCTGGAAAGCACCGCCTTTTTGATCAGACAGAAGGCTGATACCAGAGCATATTTTGAGGAAGGCTTGAGAAGATTAAGCTTGAGACTTAAAACAAGCTCCGATCAAAAAAAGTTTTTAAGCCATTCATTGTATGCTTTAAAGAAACGTTTTCCAGGCGTCTTCCAATTTACAGTCCTTGGAGATGACGGAAAATTTATCCCGGAATTGAGTGATAACATCTCTGTAAAGCCAATTTCCCAGAAAATTTTCAAACTTGCTGCGGAAACGCCTGAGAAGTCATTCCAGAGGGAATCGTCATTTAACGGTATTATCGGATTTATCAGAGCAGCTTTTGGCCCGTATCTCAACCCGGAAGATTTTAGAAAATCATCTTCAAAAGGATTAATTCGTTCTTCTAGCTCACCAGAACGAGCTTTTTTTGGCTATTTTTTAATTCAATCAAATTATTCATTATTTGTAAGTCTGGCAAAAAACACAGATTGGGATATTCTTGCCGCCAGGAATCTTTGTCATTCATACAGCTCTTTTACAAAAAGAAGAGAAATATCTTTGGGTTTGTATGATTTTTCTCATCCCAATCGGAATATTTCATCAGAGATATACGATGCCCTTTCCAATTATCATCGTTACAGTAACCAGAAAATTCGAATAGGCAATCGGCTTTTCTTCATTGTGCCAATTACAACCAACACCTGCCTTTGGACATCAGAATCCATAGGAAAACTCCATCAATTAGATCAAACACAAATGGGAACCTGGGTTGTTGCAATTATTCTGTTTTCGATTCTGGCATATTTTTCTTTTAAAATAATGGTTATTGAAGAACCTTTTCCTATTGCAATTCGGCAACGCCTTCTGCTTCTTTTTGCGTTTGCAGGAGGACTTCCATTAATTGTGGTAGCATTCTCCGGAATAGAGTATTTGGCTGAAAAACAAAAAAGTATGGAGGAGGAACTTGCGGAGCAAACAGAGCAGTATTTAATAGGGTTTGACAGCCGCTTTCAGCAAATGGTGGTCCAACTGGAAAAATATCTTAATTCTGTTTGTAACAAGATATCAATCGGTACCGAGCAAGAGAGAAAAGATTCAATAAAAATCCTGAACTCTTTGGTGAGACAGAGCCTCGCTGAGGTTATGATTATTGACAAAAAAGGCAAGATCAAGGAATATAGGATTACAGGTGATCTTCCTGAAGCTTCCGGTTTAAGACAGATACTAAAAAAAATTGCAGGTTCATTGCTAGCTTCAGTAAGCGGTGAAGAAAAAAAAGGTTCAATAAATGCTCTTGAATTAATAATGGATAGTTTTGGACACAATTCCTACGATATGATGATCTCTACGATGGGAAGATTGAACTTCCAATTTTTGGGTAACGATCGAGGTTGGGAATTCGCTAGCCCTATCAAAAGTTCAAATGGAAAAGCGGAAAAAATGCTAGTTGTCACCTGGGGAGCAGGCAAAATCGACAATTATTACGTTGAAAAAAAACTTTTATCCGCCCAAAGAGATATTGTAAACTCGCAGGGAGGCAATTCGAGTGCGTTTTTATGGGCCGCTTTTCCTATTAGAGACACTGCCGGTTATCGTGTAGTTCCTGAAAAATTTATCTATAAAAACCAATTGGAGAAATATATTAAGCAATCGACTGTTAAACAGGGCTCTTCTAGCCGGAAAGTCCTGTTGAATTCGCAAGAATGGCTAATAACATCAATAAAAACCAAGGAGTTGTACAATGCATATTTGTTTGCAGTTCGTCCTTTAAAGCCTATTAAAGATGAGATTAACTCTTTGGAGAAAAAACTTTGGCTTTTTGTGGCAATTTGTTTGATCATGAGCCTCTTTTTGGGAAATACGCTTTCGAAACACTTTCTGGAACCCATCAGAAACCTTTCTGATGGAGCGTTAGCCCTTCAAAAGCAACAATTCGATATTATAATTCCAGTTGGTGCTCAAGACGAACTAGGGGAATTGGCAGCTACTTTCAATAAAATGATAGAAAGCCTATCGGAAGTAGCTCATGGAAAATTGATTCAAGAGGGTCTCCTTCCCCCTAAAACCCTGGAGTTCGAGGAATATCGTTTTTATGGACAGATAAAATACATGAGCCAAATGGGAGGAGATTATTTCGATTCACTGATTTTACCTGACGGACGCATGCTTGTTGTAATAGGAGATGTTTCAGGCCATGGTGTTGCTTCCGCAATGGTCATGGGAATGGCAAAAGCCCTGGTGGTTCGGGAAACCCGAACTTCTAATTCCCCAGAAAAAATTTTGAGTTCGATTCATGAAATATTATTATTAATTTTGGCAAGGTCTAAATCGATGACTTGTTTTCTTGGAATACTCGATCCGAAAACTCACACCTTCTGTTATTCCAATGCCGGACATGTATTTCCCATTTTATATCGTATGGGAGAACCCCCAATAGAGCTGCAAGCTCCTTCCTTTCCTATGGGAATTGTAAAAAAAATTAAATACCAAGCCTTTTTCCTTGATTTTCAGCCGGGGGATTGCATTGTTTTCTACTCTGACGGACTCATAGAAGCAATAAAACCGAATGGTGAGATGGTGGGGTATGAATTTGCCAAAAATGGTATAAAGTCTATTATTAGCGAGGATCCAGCAGAAATGTCTAAAAGAATTTTCGAATGGCATAATCAAATTATTGGAAATACTCCTCAATCTGATGATATTACTATCGCAGTACTTACTCGAAAGGGGAACGCACAACCTAAAAAGGATATGTTCTCTCCTCAGATATAACCACTATGGAACCGTTGGTAGTGCACGAAATTAACCAACAGGGACAGGAAACAAACGCCATTACTTAATAGCCAAACATGATTCGTCAAATCGGCTGCCATGGCCGAAGTTTTGCGAGTTGTACCAATGATAAAAAATAGTCGCGCAAATTAATAGGTTTGATCTAGCCTCTGGTGCTGTAAACCGTCGAAAAAGTTGCGTTATTATTTCGTGGGATTGGTATTTCTTCCTTTTCGTCGTTTTTTTTTGATAATGTCTCTAGACGTCGAAGAAGATTTTGACGACTTTTCTGAAATTAGCCTGGAAAATGTGAAATAGCAGAAAAATGGAACCATTTTATTTGCAGATGATCTTGAAAGTATTCATTACTTTGATAAAAAGATTCTGGAACTTTTGGGATTCAAGGTCATTCTAGCGCAAAATGGAAAGGAAGCTTTTGTTTGACTTTTTAATTATTTTGAAGAATTTTGGTCTTTTTTAATTTTTTTAATTGCTTCCTCTTGAGTTTGAGCCAAGCTGACAAGAGAAAAGATTCCAGCCATAAAAAACACCGACTCCTTTAGAGTATCAATTCCGAAAATTATTAGTTTCCCATCGAAGTCATCCACTGTTTTCATGGCGATTTCGACCAATGCGGCTACTCCGGGGCTATTTACTATTTTGCAATTTGAGAAATCGATGATGATGTGTTTATAGTCTTTTTGGAGTAAATCTGTCACTATTTGGTCCATTTTTTTCCCAGTTTCCTCTGAAAAATAACCTGTTACAGCTAAAATGGGAATACTGTCAATTAAGATTTGCTTGATTTCAAAATTCATACTTTCCCCTTTTGAAGTTTGTTTAAGCCCTTATTTTTTTTTATTCCACGAGACTTTTTCAAATTGAAAGCTCTGAACAATAATAACACCCTTGTCATCTGCTCGAAAGGAAACTATTGATATTTTAAGAACTTCTCCGCTGGAAAACCTCCATTTTGATTTTTTTGGAATAAGAAGAAGATAATTTTTCCCATCATCCCCTTTTACCAATATCTCAGTACCAGCTTTTCCAACCGTAAGAACTTGTGCGATAATGGTTTTTTTGGTATCGGTCGAATCTTGTGGAGGATTTCTTGTTCTGTCGGGATTCTGGGAAATCGGGCTCTTTGGAGGATTTATCGCTTTGACCTGATTCTGGAAAATTGTTTCAAATACAATGTACAGCAAAGGAAAAAATATTATGCTTATAAAAGCAAACAATTTCCAGGATTTCCCAAAAACTTGCTCGGCGGTAAATGCAAATTGTGTAAAGAAATCAATTATCAGTGAATTTTGAGGAGTTTGAGAAAAATTTGCATCATCTGAATTCAATGGGTTGTGTTTTCTAATTTCTTGAATTGAATAGGGCTTTGGAATTTCATTCGCTTTATTCTCGTCATTGGAAAAGCGCTGCAAAAAGACACGATCTGAAGTGTTGATTTGCCCTTCTTTCAGTAAGCCCAGTTCTATCAAGGTTTTTTCGGTGGTAAGGCGTGCCTTTTGGATTTTTCCGTTAAATTGTTTGGGAAGCTTCTTTTCAAGGCAAAAAAGATAATAAAGGTTTTCTGGATCAGGGTTTGTCTGAAACAGGCATAATCCTAACTCAAGTAAGTCTGGATCTTTGTTGTTCAATAAAAAGTCTACCAGCAAACTTCTTATGAAAGGAAAGTCAAATTGAAGCATGCAAAGAATGGCCATTTTTTTTTGTTCAGGGTTTTCCAAGGAAAGCAAAGCTTTTAACGACGAAAGAGCTCTGTTGAAATCGAATCTTTTGAAAATAGCGATGGCGACTGATTTGATTCTTGGTGATTGAGATTGCAGGTAATATCCCATAAGAGGGAAGATTTTGTCTGGCTCAAACTGCGCGACATATTCCATAGCTGCGACAGTGAGTTTTTCATCGGCAGAATTCAAGAAGGGCTCAACTATTGAGGTGAAGCTGTCTAATTCCAATCTTCGTGCGGTTTTGATGGCAGATGCAAGCACATTAATGTTTGAATCAGCGTTTGAAATGACTTCTTTTAGGATTGGGCTGAACTTTTCAATTTGCTCACGTTGCAACAATGAAAATGTTCTAATTGCTTCTTTCGGTGAAAGTTCTTCGAGAGAAAATGGTTTGTCAGCGGACTTTTCTAAAGGTGCTGGTTTTTCCATGTATTCCAGCAATTTGCTGACTTTTTGTTTCAATTCCGGTGAAATATCCCATTGTAGGGAATCTTTCAAAGAATTGATTATTTCTGGATTATCAGAATCGCGTAGGGATGAAAATTCTTCATAAAGTTCCTGATCAGATGTAATGGTAGACAATTTGGAAAGGACTTCCTGGGCATATCTTGTAGCATTGGCTTTTTTTCCAAAAGCCATAACGTGTTCCATGTAGGCATGAAATGAATCTCCAAGAATTTTAGAATTTTCTATGCCTTGACAAGATCCAGAGAAGACTTTTTTCAGAAAATCGAGTTTATTTCTTGGGGCGCGACCCATCAATTCAAGCAATTGAAAAGGTATTTCCTGATCAGGATTCATTTGTATTAGGAATCCGGCTTTTTCCAAAAGTTGGGGAGAAATCTCTGATGCCAAAAATTTGATCAGAAGGGACTTAATTTTTTCAAACGGAAGATACAAACAGTTTTGTAACCCGCACAGCTTTTCATCTGGATTACTTGTCATTAACATGGTTTCCAGATGCTCAATTGCGCTTTCCATGTCTATTCGTGAAAGTCCCTGAATGGCTAGAGATCTGATTCTTGGATCAGTGGAAGACAAAAATTTTGGAAGATCCTGAATCACTGATTCAGGGTGTCTGGACGTGAGGATTTCCAATGCAGAAAGCCTGACAGACAAAAATTTGGAGAATAGCAGTTCTTTTAATGAATCCAGCTTTTCCGGGGGCCAGTGAGGTCCGAATTTTCTGACCAAACTGGCTAATATGGCTGGATTGGTTTCATTTGCAAGCAAATTTGGTGTGTTAACAGCAAACTCCTGGATTTGGGCGGAACTTAGGGAATTCAGAATATTAAGTCTTTCCGTGGGCTGAGTTGACAAAAATGTGTTTATAAAATTTTCGCTGGTAAGGTTTGCAAAACCGTTTGCACTTGAGGTGGATATTCGGTTGGTGACTGAAACGACAGCATGAGTCAAAAGAATCAAGCATTCTTCATCTGTTTCTTCATTTTGTCTTTTTTTAAGTATCTCCAGAAGTTCATTTGAAGAACCTTCCTGGATAGCTTTTTCTATGGCAAAAATTCGGAAAGACTTGATAGGTGCATCAAGCGTTTGAAAAATTTCCTGCATAAGTTTATTAAGAGACAATCCCACCCTCTAAAAATAAATGATAGCTTAATCTGATTGTCTTTTCAACTTTTTCTAACTTATGGTAAACACTATTGCAGTCTGATCAAGATCAACTTGCTGAGTTTATTGAAGGTTTAAACAACTTGAAGGAGCTATTGCTAGGGGGGAAAATTAAAAGGCAGTGAGTTGATTTTGGGTAATATAAGAAACTAACCAACAGGGACGGGAAACAAGCACCATTTCTTAATAGTCCAAACATGATTCGTCAAATCAGCTGCCATGGTCAGAATTCCTGGTATCGATAGTTTGTATTTTCTCGGAAAATAGCTTCAAAAGATATTTTCCTGATTTTGGAATACTTTTCGGTTGGATTTTATCCTGAGACCAACATTAATAAAAATAAATCAGAAGATGCCTTCCAAAGCAACTTGGTGATTCATTAATCGAAAAATGGTATCAAATTTAAATCCCCGAGGTTGGGATGTCTGATGGTCGGAGTTCGGTGAGTTATTCCCTTTTGTCGTTTTTTTGATCCAATGTTCTCACCAGCCAGCAAAAGTTATAGCTAAAACCCGTAAATTTTTGCTGGCTGGATAATAATGGTTGAAAACATGCGGATGACCGCCATTGCCTTTGAAGAGATTCTTCGAAATTTACTCTCGCCATTATACAGCCAGTTGAGCATAGGCTAAACCGCCAACAAAAAAAGTCACTTTACCTCCAAGTTTCGAACTTCGGAGTTACAACCCGAGAATTTCTTCCCGGGCTGTCGGAAAATTTCAGCTAGTTGTCTCCACCTGACGGTTGAGTATCTCCTGAAGGTTGAGTATCTCCTGAAGGTTTAGTGTCTCCGGAAGGTTGGGTGTCTCCTGACGGTTGAGTGTCTCCGGAAGGTTGGGTATCTCCTGACGGTTGGGTGTCTCCTGAAGGTTGAGTATCTCCTGACGGTTGAGTATCTCCTGAAGGTTGAGTATCTCCTGAAGGTTGAGTATCTCCTGAAGGTTGAGTATCTCCTGAAGGTTGAGTATTTCCTGAAGGTTGAGTATTTCCTGAAGGTGCCCCCCACGTTGAGTCTGCGCTAACTTGATTATCTGTACTACCGCCATTTACAGTATTGCCAGTGTCCTGCGATTTTTCCCACGGCGCTACGGCTGCTTGGTCGACTGGTGGGACGACTGCCGATTCCGGGGGTGCCGTCACGAATCCTCGTGTGGCTCCTTGCCCGGTCGGAGATTCTGGTGCTTTTTCGATACCATCCGTGACTGGCCCTACATCGGGGTCGTTTTTATTAGCCGGATCACCTAATTTAGTGGTATCCACACGCGGTTGCTCAGAAAGAACCGAAGATTCAGGTGCTTCAGGAGATGTCGTTGCTCCTGAAACTGTTGCTCCAGTATCAGCAGATGTTGGGGTTACTGAATTGCTAGTATCAATATCGGTGGAACTACCAGAAAGGGGAGCCTTAGAGAGATTAGGATCTGTTAAAGTTCCAGTATCTGAAGGTGCCGGAGGACCCTGTGTCTCAGTGGAAGTGTTGGCAGAGGTGCTGGTAGGTGCCGGAGGACCCTGTGTCTCAGTGGAAGTGTTGGCAGAGGTGCCGGTGGGTGCCGGAGGACCCTGTGTCTCAGTGGAAGTGTTGGCAGAGGTGCCGGTGGGTGCCGGAGGACCCTGCGTCTCAGTGGAAGTGTTGGCAGAGGTGCCGGTGGGTGCCGGAGGGCCCTGCGTCTCAGTGGAAGTGTTGGCAGAGGTGCCGGTGGGTGCCGGAGGGCCCTGTGTCTCAGTGGAAGTGTTGGTAGAGGTGCCGGTGGGTGCCGGAGGACCCTGCGTCTCAGTGGAAGTGTTGGCAGAGGTGCCGGTAGGCGCCGGAGGGCCCTGTGTCTCAGTGGAAGTGTTGGTAGAAGAACTGGTAGAAGTGTTGGTGGAAGAGCTGGTAGAAGAATTGGTGGAAGTGTTGGCAGAAGTGTTGGTAGAAGAATTGGTGGAAGAATTGGTAGAAGAGTTGGTAGCTGAGCTGGTAGAAGAGTTGGTAGAAGTGTTGGTAGCAGAGCTGGTAGAAGTGTTGGTAGCAGAGCTGGTAGAAGAATTGGTAGAAGATTTGGTAGCTGAGCTGGTAGAAGTGCCGGTACTTGATTTTGTGTTGGTTTTTGTTTCACGATTTGCGCTGATACATTTTCCGCCGCCGTCGGTTTTAGCACCGCCGCCGCTACTTTTTCCGCCGCCGCCGGTTTTAGCACCACCGCCACTGCTTTTTCCGCCGCCGCCGGTTTTAGCACCACCGCCACTGCTTTTTCCGCCGCCGCCGGTTTTAGCGCCACCGCCGCTGCTTTTTCCGCCGGACCCATTATCCGCCGCCTTTTTGGCGGCATCCGCTGCGGTTTTAGTATTATCACATCCAATCGAAGTAATCGAAAAAATTCCAAGGGAGAAGATAAACATCGCAAGAGTCAAATAGCTAACGCCCAAGTTTTTCATAACATCCTCCAAAGGAAACATCATTTTGAAATATTTTAACGTCCTTTTTCCGAGCTTAACAAGCATTTAGTACTTTCATTTATAAGACGATTAATTTTTCAAACTGGTTCAAATTAATATTCAGTTATTCTTCCAAAGTATCCATTCAAAAAAGAAAATTGTCATAGCTATCAGCCCCTCTGGAAGGGGGCTTTTCATGGGGACAAGAATTCAGACTTCAAATTCGGAACCTGATACCTATTCCTCCAAAGTCTACATTCAAATTCCGATCTAACCGCAGTTCTCAAGTGTGTGACTTCTGTTTTTCGTGAAGGGTTTAAAGAACGGCAAGTCACATCAATGTTAAAAAAATTGATTTTATATAGCGATTTAACATCAATGGAAAAACTATCGACATCTTTACCGATTATCTCGTTGACCTCTGTTTGTCCAACGAAAGGCTGAAGACGTGGATGATATTTAACAGTTCGAACAAGAGTTTTATTATTTGCATCAAAATAGTATCTAACAAGGTTCAAAGGAATCTTTCCGTCCCCCAATGGGCCTATAAGATGAAGGTATTCAGCCCCGGGGAAGATCAAAAACTCATATACTCCCGGTTGAGGGTTGGAAAAACGTTGATTGTTCCTAAAGCAATGAATTTTTACATCCCTCGACACCTGTTCGAGTATCAATCTCGCCGTAGTCAAAGTGTTGAGTCTTTCGTATCCTTTTGCAAAAGACTCCTGATAAAGAATTAGAAAATGGCTCATTGGTAATAATAAAATTACTAGAATCACTGTTACAACCATGACCTCAATTAGGGTCATTCCCGAATATTTGATCGTCTTTTTAAAAAGATTCATTGCGTGTTGTCATAAACCATATTCAGATTTCGAATTAAACCACCAACGAATATGGAATACAAATCATTAGGGGTCCCCAATCGGGTATAATCGTAAGTAATCTGATTTTCTTCCCCTGGTGCCATTGCTCTAAGATATAGGCAGTCTGCGACAAGATTTCCAAGAACATCTGCTCTTTTTTTGTTAAAATTTACAACAGATCTGCATCCGCTTGAAAACTGCCAGTGCAAGGCGATCAGGGAAGCTTCTATTCTTCCTTGTTCGATGACATTAGCATTTATGTTTCCGCCGTAGGAAAACAGGATCAAAGGGCCATCAACGCTAGGATCCAAGGCGGTCAAACTGCCCTCAATATTAATGTTTTCCGGGGCAATCACCACTCCTGCGCCACGATACCTCATCCCAGCTCTCAAAACAACATCAGAACCTTCAATTCCAATAATTCCTTTGAGTGTTAATATATTGTTTTCCGAATCATATAACGGATTTGGCTGGGTATTTGGCCCTCCAAAAAGATCTCGGGCGGATTTGAAACAATAGGATCTTAGAAGATATGAGGAAAAAGGAATAAATTCCGCTATTGAATTTACTCCGGTTTTATTAACTACAACTGGTTCGGGGAAGTCCTGATCTTGATCTTGTTGAGTTAAACCCGGCTTAAAACGGAACCTGTCATTTGCCATTGACATCAACAACCGGTTTTCTTTTTTTTGGTACTGGTCAATAAGCAACCCCAATTCATCCTTCGAAGTGATGTTGGGTCGAAGGCTGTACAATCCATCAATCTTGGAAGGGAGCAAAAAAGGAATTCCGGTAGTCAAACCATTTTCCCATTGGCTAACCATATTCTGGAAAGCAGGATCGCTGCTTACAGAGCTCAAATCAAATTTAATAGACGCTGTTTGCCAAAACCTTTGCCGCAACTTTCCTTCAATTTGATCGCATGCTCCTTGATCAAGGTCGGTTTCAGAAACGACATCAATCCCTTTTTGGTTGTTCCCACGTTCTTTATTCTCCTTAGGAAATGATAAAAAGAAGTCAGAAAACAACTTCTTTATTTTATCCAAAACAAGGTGCCAAAAAGATACTTTCTGAGTTAAAGGGCCGTGTTCAACATTGACTCTTGCCACAACTTTATTTAGATCAATTGCCACACCCTTGGCTTCAACTGTTTTTTTCATTGCTTCGAGTTGGGCGGCAGTTTGAGGCATCCAGGTTAAAATGTCGGAGTATGGGATAACCACTTCAGGAAAATTCACCGGTACAATTTTTTGAAGTTCCTCGTTTACATTGAGAAATACAGTTCCACCCTCGGGGCAGCCAAAGTATATTTTTCCCTTAGCTCCTGATGTCGAATCTTGTTTTAAGGCAAGACGTATTTTGTTATTATTCAGAGTTGTTCCGGAGAAGAACTTAAACTCACCTCCTGCGTCACGAACAAACAAAACGTAATCGTTTGTTACGTTTGTTGTGTATCCCAAACTGATTGGGCGATTGGGTGGGCTTCGAAGACTTACATTTTTTATATCGACTTCTTCTGAAAAAAGGGAGCTACTTGTGCTGGACCTCCAGGGGGATGTAATTCGAACTAGAATTCTCAACGTACCTTGAAACTCACGATCGAACTTCCTTTTGACTCCATTCCCTTCGTCCAAGACACGATCGATGTCTTTTATAATAACCCACCCATCAAGCGTAATAATGCTTCCAAAGCCAAGATTAGAAAGCATAGCAGAAGTATTCGGAAGATTCGACAGCGAGAAAATTTTCATAGTCTGATCAGTAGCCCCACCTGGGGCGCCAAGTTGGCAAACGGTTTGGGCCAAAGTTGGATTTTCCCTGAGCTCTTCTTCGAAAAGAATTCTCTCTTCAGCAATAGCGCTTAGCGCTGTTAATCTTGAAACGTCATCAAGATAAAATATCTGTGAAATATTTTTTGATTGAAGTGAATAATAAAGAAGCATCCAGCCTGCCAGGAACATAAAAGCCACAATAAAGAGCGAAAAAATCAACAAAAATCCTCTTCGTTCAGCGGCAAGCCAACCCTTTTTTTTCACTTCAATAACCAATCTCTCTCTTCTGAATTTTTCTAAACGAAAAATCTTTCAAGCTCTCCAAATTTAGTATATTGGATTAATATTGTCTACCATTTAAGATATTCCGTTCCGATTAGTCGACCAAGTGTCACTTGCCCTTTTCTCCAAAGCCCCGTTTTGACTCGAACTGTGGTTTCAACGTAAACCAATGCCTTATTGGGAATCTTTTGAATAGCGACCCGTCTTTCAAATAGTTTGTATTCATCTGGATAGGCAATAACTTCAGGAGGATTATCGAGGGAAACTTTTTCGACACTCTGGAAAGGTTCATTCCCACCTGTGGTTCCGGGTGGTCTGATGGAAATTCCCAGGTCATTAGGCGAAGGAATAGATGAAGGATCAGCACACCAAGCTGCCAGAGTTTCGTAACCCAGGCCAGTAACCAATTCCAGGGATTCTCCAGCGAGAGTATAAGCAATTGTTTCGTGGAAGGAGTCGAGTGTGCCCTGCGTTGAAGAAGAAAAAAGAGAAAAAAGAAAACCCACCGCGCTTGCCAGAACGACCAAAGATATCAGAAGCTCGAAAAATGAAAACCCTGAATGCTTGATGGATTTTTTTAAGCAATGACTGCCACAAAGAAACTCTCCACAACCTACCATCCCTGGCGTGCCAGGGGAATTGGCATCCCATGACGGAGATTGAAGCAGTGAAGTTCGATTTTCTTTGAAAAAGTTCATTTCGCGTCGTAGACCAAATTTAGATTTCGTATTAAACCACCAATAAAAACGAAATTTTAACCCTCCTTTTGGGAAATTATTTGCCCATTCAAATTTACATGATACTTTAATTACGAATCAACTATTCATTTAGTTCAAAATTAAATTTACGCCTAAACATTTTTCAAGCCTTTCTAAAACTTGAGGTCTCGTTCCCTTCGATGCGACTTTCCGCATAGCTTTATCTTTTTCAACAGCTTCTTTCTGTGGTGCATTGGGACCGGCTTTTCAAATTTTTATTGTGAATTTCTTCCCATCATAGGCCAATTTTCCAGCCATATCAATAAAATCGACAGCTATTGAATCGTTGGAGTTTGGAAAAAACCACCATCACTTGTGGTTAAGCGAACCTTAAAAAGGCGGTTAATCTCAATTAACGGCTCGAAGTGTACCCGTATGGAAAAAGTAACTGTTTTATTGGGGTTACTTCCCCCCTCTTGTAATGAAAAATCTGTAGGAACAGGTTTTCCGTGGAAAAATTTGTACTGCCACACATCATTTTGAAGTGTTCTTTTGGCACTTCCTGCTGTGGGATCAAACTCATAAGCAATTTGACAATCCGATCTTTGGATTGCCAGCGAGTAAAACCCGCTTCCTGATGGCGTTATGGTAAAAGACTTGCACCCCGACAGATCTTTATTGAGCTCTTCACAAAGTTTAATAAAAGAGGATTGAGCTACTTCTATGTCTGCAGCTGATTGATGTTGTGTAGAAATTTTCTTAAAAAAAGTTAGGAAAAGCCCTCCAATCACTCCAACAATTAAAAGACAGAAAAACAGCTCAATAACAGTGAATCCTGTCATTCTAAATTTACATCGATGAAGCAAAGGAGAATCCCTTTCCAGTCATTCTTCTTTTCGGAGCAGCCGGATTCGCCCCTGGAATTCCAAATAAAACTTCAATTTCGATCACCTTTATTCTGGAATCATTTCCTGGTGTAATTTTAATCTTTGTTTCGATTGTAAGCAATCCGATTTGTTTTGAACCATCATATTTGCATAGGGTTGAAGTGAAAGTAGCGCTTGAAGAATCTCCCAAATCGGAAAAAGGAATGGCCTGCAAGTCGGCAAGAGCGGAAAAGATGTGAGAATTCACTATTACCGAATCTCTGGCACCAAAAGAAATACGACGCAAACTCATCAAATTGGAAATAATAGGCAAAAGAAAACAGCAAAGTACCGCCAGAGCAATAAGCGCTTCAACAATTGTGAAACCATTGATTCTGAATAAAGAATGCTTTTTCATTACTAGACATGAAGTGGAATTTTGCACTTTTTTAAATTACCTTGTATCCGGGAAGGGAGCTCTTTTGCTACTGTTAAATTAAAGCTTACGATTCTCTTCAGCAATAGAAGAGCGGTCGTGAATAAGATAATTGAATTTGGGAGTTCTGTGCAAGTTTTTTTGTTTCTCTTAACAAAATTGAGTCAAAGACTAAGATGAACTTTTTTAAATTCAAAGAACCGCATCAAACCAAATTCGGTCTTTGCCAGTTTTGCCGTTCTTAGCGACGATACGTATCATTGAATTTAATTAATGTTGAAACCGCAGCACCAATTAGACTGGGGTTTTCTAAAAAAAGCTAAATCGTCCTTGGAAAATTCGTCGGAGTGAAATATCTGTGAAATGAGCGTGAGCACGATATTTTATGGAAGTTTGATCAAAATAAATTAGGGCGAAAAGCACTAAAAACAAAAGCTAGCGACTAAAGGAAAAGCCTTTCAACAGAAGGTGTGTGGATTTTGCCTACTCCCTTGAGGAATTTGATCAGATTCTTGATTTTTCCCATGAAATAATTTGGCTCCACTCATGAAATTTGAAACTAATTGTAATAAAAGAATGAACTAAGTTTAGGTATCTGCCGTATTAATTATTGCAAGCCTGTTGTTTCTTCCAACGACAAAGTTCTGGTTTATAAGTGAAAAATCATAATTGGAGACTTAAAATTATCTCGAAGGGAGTGAATTATGAAAAGGTTTTTTCAAAGGGTTGCGGCTTTTATTCTTTTTGCGGGAGTCGTTTTTACTCATGTTGGCTGTGATAGTAGCAGCAATAATAGCGTTCCAGTAGCCAATACAAACACAAACACAAGCACCTCAATTTTAATCCCTGGGCTGATATCGCCTAACACAGTCATTAATACGAATACTAACATTTTCACATACACTTTCACTTCCATCGCAACTTCTGTCCCTGGATTCACTCCTCTTTTCCCAGCTGGCCTGATTTCCACTGCTACAACCGGTACTGCCAATCCGTGATTGAAATTGTTTAACCCAACAGTTTCACGATCAAGATTTTGGAAGTCTTAAAGTAAACGACCTAAAAGTAGAAAGTTTGTACTTGAGAAAAACATTAAACCAAAATTTCAACTAATGGCACCACTGAGAGCAGTTTCGATACATAAGTTGAAACAATTCCAATGCCAAAGAGTGATATTTCTCCTCTCTTAAAAAACCTTAAATCCTTATTATTATTGCTACTTCAAAATTCTTGTAGCTTTTGTTCAGACTGATAAAGAGCATGGGCATTTGGTTAAGATCAAAAAGCCGATCTTAACTGAATTCGAAAGTTCCAAATTAACGCAAAATTCATTTGAAAAACTCGGAAACCAGCATTATTAATTTTGTAAACCCCGAAATTATTGAGAATAACGTAATCAAATAATTAGCTCCTAATGATTCTCTTAAGCCTTAACTGAATGTGTGAAGTTGTCGAAAAACCTCGGTATATTTTATTCGGTACAAAGCGACCCGCTGTTGATGCGAGAAAGCGTGGTGAAAAATTGTGTGGGTACACAAAAAAGGTGAATTTTAGGGGATTTTTCGACAGACTCGTATGGTTAAGGAGAGGCCATTTTATTTCATTATTGTAATTTCAGACTTCCTGATGCGGGAGTATATTGAAATGGCACTTTTTATTCGAGAAAGTCTTGAAATGTCGGCAAATTTTTCCGGAAAAAGTGCTTTTTCAAATTCCGCACCGATACTGCAAAATAGCGATCAATTCATGTATGGGTCAGGAATTCTGAATTTAGGAGGAAGTCTATGTTGAAAAAACTACTTTTGGCACTATTGAGTTTTGTGCTAATTGCCTTCGTCCCAGCAGTGCTATTCGGGGGCGAAACCGATAGCGCCACTCAAGCTGCGGATAATACTTCGACAGGAGCTTCTGCAGATACTTCCACAAATGCGCAGTCTTCTTCTTCCACAGACACTTCCGCAAGTACACAGCCCACTTCCTCTGAAGCTGCCACAGACACACAGGTTTCTGATTCTTCAGGTTCTTCCCTCAAAAAGGAAACCACACCAACAGACTCTTCGACAGATACTGAGAGTGACCAACAATCGGTTTCGACCGACACTATCACTCAAGTTGATGATGGTTCAAATGTTCCGGTTAATGATAGTGGACAATCTCAAACTTCAGTTTCGACTGATACTGGCGCTCAAATAATGAGTGCCCCAATATCTGACGGTTTTGTCTCAAATGGTAACACATCTTCAACTTTATCATCGACTAAAATTGGAGCCATTAGCGATAGCCCTTTAGAAGGAAAGGCTTTGGCGGGCGCAACGGTAGATTCCACAAGCCCCCAATCCACGACTTCAGCAGATGCTAATTTTACGTCAAGTGGCCTTGTTTCGACTGGTACCAATTCATCATCCAGCACTTCTTCTTCATCCGTTATTGATTTAGCTTCTCAAGGAGCCTCTGTTCCGACAAGTACAAATTCATGTAATTTCTCTTCAAGTTCAACTCCAAACTTAAGTTCTGCTTTAGATCCTTTCCTAGCTTCTAATCCGGCTTTAGTTCCGCTCTTGACTTCGGCTTTAGCTTCTAATCCGGCTTTAGTTCCGGCCTTGACTTCGGCATTAGCTTCAAATCCAGTTTTAGTTCCCGCCTTAGCTTCAGACCCAGCTCCAGTCTCAGCTCCTGCTTCAACATCAACTGAGGTGTCAAAGTGTGGACTCACCCCCCAAGATAAGCCGATTGCAAGCAACCCGGAAGAAAATCCGCAGGTTAAGGAGAGTGGTTCAAAGAAAGCTACCAGCGGAAAGAGTAATGGAAAGAAGGGTGGAAAAAGGAACGGAAAAAGTAGCGGAGATGATACCTCAGGTCCTTCGACAGATGTGAAAGCTCCAGCCGCTGACGCCAAAGGCGGGAATGCCCTCCTCGGATGGTTGCAACAGGCCGGACTTTCAGGAGAAAACCTGAAGACGGCCTGGGCAGTCGGCATGGCAGAGTCTGGAGGAAATCCCAGTTGCTTCAACGGGAACACCCGGACCGGAGACCAGTCCTACGGCTTGTTCCAGATCAATATGCTTGGCAAAATGGGACCTCAACGCTTGAAACAATATAATTTGAAATCTAATGAAGATTTGTTTGATCCAGCGACCAATATTAAGGTCATGATCCAAATGAGTAATAACTGCACCAACTGGAGACCATGGAGTGCTTACAAAAATGGCTCCTATAAAAAATTCCTCAACTCGTATCCATCCCATTAGTGGTGATTCTGGGCATATTTGCGCAAAGAGTTTGGTGAAATGGAGAAAAAAATGCACAATAAAATTTCAAGTAATGACAACCATTGAGAACAGTTTTGTTACTTAAATTGAAACAATTCCAAAACAAAAGTAGCGATTCATTTCTCTGAAAAAAACATTACATCTTTGAAAGACATATGGTCTTTCCAGCTTTAAATCTTGATGATTATTGTTTCTTCAAAATTCCTGTTAATTTTTGTAGCTTTTGTTTATATTAATAAAGAGGGGCGATTTTATTTCATCATTGTAATTTAGGAGAAAGTCTATGTTGAAAAATTTATTTTTGGTACTGTTGAGTTTGGTGCTCATTTCTTTTTCCCCGGCAGTTCTTTTCGGAGATGACACTGTTAGCACCCCTCAACCTGCTGATAACACTTCGACAGGGGCTTCCCCAGACACCTCCACAGGAACCTCTGCAGACACTGCCACAAACATTCAGTCGTCTTCTGGTTCCACGGACAGTAGCGCAAACACACAGGCTGCTACCTCCTCAGACGCTTCAACAGATACACAGGCTTCTGGTTCTTCAGGTTCTTCCCCCAAAGGAGAAACCACAACATCAGAATCTTCAACAGGTTCCGAAAGCGACCAACAATCGGTTTCGGCCGACACTAACACCCAAAGTGATGATGGTTCAAATGTTCCGGTTAATGATAGTGGCCAATCTCAAACTTCAGCTTCGACCGATACTGGCGCTCAAATAATGAGCGCTCCAATGTCTGACGGGTTTGTCTCGAATGGTGCCACACAATCTTCAACTTTAGCATCGACTCAGATTGGAGCAATTACCGATGCCCCCTTAGCCGGAAAGACCTCGACAGATGCAATAGTAGATTCCGCAAGCACCCAATCCTCGACTTCTGCAGATACTAGTTTGGTGTTTAGTAGCTCTGCTTCGACAGGTACCAATTCTCCGCCCAGCCCTTCTTCTTCGACTGCATCCTCAACCTCAATTGATCCTAATGCCCCAAAGAATGCGCTCGCCCCCAATGAGTATGCCACTGCAAACAAACTGAAGGCCATATTTGAGAACTCTACAGATACAATGCAATATGACTACGCACAAGTACTTACAGATCATCGCGGATGGACATTAGGCCGGGACGGGTACACCACAAGAGATGGAGATGCTTTATTGGTGGCTAAAGAATATATTAATGATCCTAACGGGGATCCAAAGCTGCAAGCAAGGTTTAAGAATCTTGTTGATACGATGGAAAAGCGATCTGAAGCAGGAAGCGGAAATGTGAAGGGGTTGGAAGATTTACCGAAAGTCTGGAGTGAGGCTTCGAGAACTGATCCACAATTTAATAAAGCTCAGGATAAAATAAGTAATCAGGAAATTTATAATCCTGCAATGAAACTTGCCGACAACCTTGGTGCAAAGCTTCCGTTAACAAAGGCCGCATTGTACGAAGCTGGTATGATGCATGGATTTTCTGACGCGGACACAGAAGCCAAAGAGCGTTACGATAGCGTTGATTCAATTGCTGATAGAGCAACAAAGAAATGTGGCGGGAATCCTTCAACAGGGGTGGATGAAAAAGTATGGTTGAAAGCTTTCCTTCAAGAAAGAAAAGCAGATCTCATTAATCCAGCTAATAAAAAAACCCAGAAAGAATGGAGCGAAGCCGTTGGGCGGGCTGATACAATGATTGATATTTATAACCAAGGAAACTTCGATTTGACAAAAAAGATGAAGGTCAAGCCCTTTGATAAAACGTTTTCAATTCCCTGAAAAGGCATACTAATTGTTCAAATGATCCCTACAATTGGAACGCACTATTCAAGGCTCTGTTCGAAATACTTACCATGGAACGTCCTATAAAAAGTGTCCCGAAGGAGTCACGCCATGGGTTTATGTTTCCCATGGTTGTCTTAACAATTCTCGTACTTGGAATATTTTTTATTGCATTAAGCCTTCTTTCCAGAGGGCAAGTTCAAGGGGCTGCGCATTTTATTGAAAGCTCGAAAACTCTTGAAATCGCTCAGACTGGTGTAAACTGGGGCACTACAATAATTGCCAGTGGAACTTATGCGCAGCAAAGTTCGTCAGTTCCCAAATCCTTTTTTGATTTTCTTTTTGGCACTACTTGTAAAGATTCTCCTGAGTATGCCATAGAACCCCCGAAGGAACTTGCTGACTATTGTCGCGATCTCGGGGCAGAGCTGACCATTTCTGTTAAGATTTTCTCTCCAAAAAATTACGACCCCATAGGGGGATTTAATCCCAATCCTGTGGAAAAATACGGAAAAATTGAATTTACTGCAAAAGCCACCATCGGACGAATCAGCAGAAGAGTCCGAGTAACCAGGGGTTTCAAGGTTTTTTTGACAGTACATCCAGTATTATCGAAGTTCACTCTTTTTATCAAAGAACCCCCTTCTAACAACCAGTTGAATTGTCTTGTTCGTAACTCCACTGACATGGGATTCGAAAACGGACAACCACTTATTCTTTCAAATTCGAACGAGCCAGTTTCAGCCGTTGATTCTTCAATACATATTCCGACTCTCCCTCCGTTCACAGAAATAGTGAAAAAATCAGGGTGGGTTTTTTTAAATTCTGAGAATTCTTCTTGGACTATCAATCTGGCAGGCTCCTCCGGGGAATCAGGAGAATTTGACGACCGAATGTTTCTTAGATACGGAAAATATCGCGATGATAGCTTGAAATCTACAATACAGATCGAACCACCCAGCAAGCTCAAAGATTTTTTTGAACAATTCCAGGGACTGAAAGCCAAGTTTTCAGTAATTACCGGAAATGGAACTATTGAAAAACCTGCTTCAGAAATTCTTGGAATTCACTATTTATTTCCATGTTCCCCCCCTCTTGTAAGCATTTTGCGCCCCTTTGGAACAGGCAGCGCTCTCTCTCCCACATTACTTTTCGGACCGGTTTTTCGTAATTATCTGAGATACCGATTAATTCAGGTCGATATTAAGGATCTCAATTCAGGCTCTATAATATCATACATTCCCACGGTTGTTCCCGCTTTCCCTTCTGAGAATTCTTTTGCAGATGGATTTAAAAATCCCTTAAAAACCTCTACGAAAGATTATTCTTCTGACATCGCCATTTTTCGCAAATTGTATGGGATAGATCCAGATAATCCATCCGGAAGCTGGCCAAAATTTCAGCAAAGTAGTACTGAACTTGTGACCGATTCATATCTGGATGGAGTCAATTATTTGTATCTCCCCGGAAAGGAAAAGGGATCAGTTAAAGAACCAGTTGGAGTTGGATATACCAATCCCCCACCAAACCAGATAGTAGACTTCGATTCCTGGAAACCTCTCTCTGGAAACTGCCTTGAATCCGTTCGAAAAGCCCAGGGAACCATGACTAATGTTTACGGGTCAGTTTTTTCTGGAGGGCTTGGAGAAATCGAAGGAATGAAAGAACTCCAACAAAAGATAACAACTGTTTTTAATACCTCCGAAGACTTTTACACAAGATGTCTTTCAGAAGGAAAACTCAGTATTCCTGGCATAACCTTGATCAAACAAGGGACTTTAAACATCGATACTCCCATTCAGGTTGATACTGGTGGAATTATTATTTGTTTAGATAATATAGTTATCTCAGCAGGTATCACATGCGCTTCAGAACCTTTCACTCTCATTTCAGCGCAAAACATTTCTCTTGAAACTCAAGAAAAGATCGAAGCGCATTTGGTTTGTCTCAGGGGAACATTCTTTCCACATGGTGGGTTTTACATTCGCGGTGGTGTCGCTGCTCAGAAAATTGATTTTTCAGGTTTACTGAATGGAGACCAAAAGAGAATCGAATTCGAGCCTTCTCATGATCCTTTCAGTAAAATTAGTTGGGACTCTCCATCGTATTTTTTTCGTTACAGAGTATCCGAGGAAGAGGAATATGCTATCGAAGCTGGAAATTAGATTCGAGAAATCGGGATTTTCTGCAATTGAACTGGTCATAGTAATTGCAATCTTTGCAATATTTGTGGGCATCATACTTCGTTTTTCTTTCCGATTTCAAAATAATTCTATGGAAGATCAACGCACATCAGTATTTTACACGACCATGGGGCTTCTTATGGAAGCCATACACATGGACTCAGCAATGGCAAAACAGATTATTCCCACTTCAGATGGTTTTGAAATAGCGCTATGCTCATCAACCATAACCGATAAAATCCATTATTCAATCGGAACCAACGGAATCACAAGAACGTTCAGAGGCTCCGTCCAGTATTTTGATTTTGGCAAACCACTTAAACCCGGCGCCAAATTAATTTTCAAAATTCAGGAGGAAAAGAAATTGTGAAAATACTTATAGGAAAATTTTTCACGTCAGTTCTGGATGTGTTTTTATTGCAGGCGTTTTTTCTGTTATCACCGATTGGGATTGCAAACGCCGGGAATCAGTATAAAGCAACGATTGGATTTGAAGGGCAACAGATGGATTTTAATATTGCTCCGGGAAAAGGAGCTTCTCCTACTTTCGTTATGCCAAAACCAAATGATCCGTCTATTGATTCTGCTATCCCCACTCCTAGATCAACTCAAACGAAATTTTATCCTATCCCTCCGACTTCTTCCTCAGGACAGAGAACCTTTGTACAACAAACTCTCCCTATTTCCAATGCAGGCTTCGTCAAGTATGCCACCTCTGCACCGGCTTCCTCATCGGCATTAAATTTTGATGGGAATAATAGAATTGTGTTACATGATATCAAGTTTGATTCAGGAAAATCTGATATCAAAGATGAGTCTGTTCCAGCCTTAGAAGGAATCCTGTCGATTTTAACGGGGAGCCCCGATGTGAAAATAACCATTGAGGGACACACCGATAGCAATGGAAATGAAGACGTAAACCAACAACTTTCATTGGAAAGAGCTGACTCGATACGAAGTTGGCTGATAGGACAAGGAGTTGACCCTGGACGGGTAAAAACAGCCGGATATGGAGCCAGTCGTCCGATTGCTTCAAATGACACAGAAGACGGCCAACAAATGAATCGACGCGTGGAAATCGTTAAGGAATAGTCTTGGAAGTTCAGATTTAACTGTCGATTTGTTCGGGGGGTTAATCGGCGGTTTTTTCCCAAAAAGCTATCTTTTTGTTTGGAAATGCCGGAATGCATTGTTTGAACGTATTCGATATTTGCCTTATTTGATTGCGATAACTTTTTAAAGGAGGCTTAGAAATTATTAAATCATTTCATGCATCAGAATAACCGAAGCGAGGATTGGGATAGCGATTGCGATAGTGATAATTTCGGACATTCGAAAGTAAATATAGTGTTGTCAACCTTCACATTGCCGGAGTATTCGGTTGTTTCTGAAGATATTTTCTGTTGAGAATCAGCGCTGATCGAATCGAAAAGAGCGCTGTTTTCGCTATTTATAAAGAAGACTTCTCCGGTCTTTTTGTTGAAAAATATTGGAACAGACTTTTTGAATGCCACATTCAAAATCGCAGTATCACCAACGAATGCGATCTGCTGAGCGCCTGCTTTAAAGACCCGGAATTCATCGGTTTCAATCAAAAAAACCGTTCCAATAATTTGAACATGCTGAGGATCGACATTGGTGCATGAAAAGCAAATTCGACTCCCGCTTTGAGAAAGAAATTTCGACAATTCAGCATCATTTTTGCTTTTAATTTCGCCGAGTTCAACATTAATTTTAGTCATCATTTCATCGGAATGATATCTTTCCTTAATTTTTTGCAGTCTTTCCCCTGGATCATCGGAAACACTTTGGACAAGAAGCCCATCGAACGAACGGTATTTTCGGAAAAAGTCAGTTTTCCAATTTGGAATCAAGCTATCCAGCAAAAATGCTTGCGCAACACCTGTGTGATAAACGTAGGTCATGTACATGCTCATGGATGGTTTGTACAATTGTTTCAAGAAGTTTATGATAATGTCCTTCTTTTCGGCAGGTTTAACCGATTGAAATTCCGGGAGGTTTTGCAGCATTGATAACGCTTTCAAATACTCCGGTTTGGGAAAATTCAATGAATACTGGACGTATTGCGCCGTTCCTTCGTTGATTTCCATGTAACCTTCCAATTTCACAATATCCGGATGAATTCGTTTCCTGCGTTCATTTCTAACACATACGAAATCCTGCCAAAGCTCACGAATTTTCTCGGACTCGGCACCTTTTACGATATCAGCAAGGACAGCGCCTTCCAAGCCTAAAAGCAGACAGACTTCGCTGTCTTGGTATGGATAATCAATTTTTGTTAACAAGGTTCGACTATCATCTTTTTTTCCGACGAACTGCTTAACCTCACTAAATTGGAAAGCGTGTAAAAGCTCGTGAAGAATACCACCCAGATGTTCAAGCAGTGGTTTCTGATAGTTTTCCAAGTCTGGTTTGTGGTTGTTGTCGATTTTCGCGTAGCGATCCCAAAATTTTCTCACGTTATTTTACCAGGATGTTGAAATTGTTATAACATTTAGTGATCTTTGAAAATGAAACAAAAAAAGCCCGCTTTCGCGAGCCTGATGG